>UQVK01000015.1 GCA_900544445.1 uncultured Lachnospiraceae bacterium | reverse complement strand
CCGATAAAGCGAATACCCGGCTTCGAAGCAGGTATTATAAAATGATCCGCCATGGGAAGAAGAAAAATGTAGCAGTAGCAGCTGTGGCAAGAGAACTTGCATGCTTCATCTGGGGCATGATGACAGGAAATATCAGCATCCGCCCCACGGCAGGTACATCAGGTCCGGCTGCCAGTCAAGGGTAAAATGAACCGCTGCGCGGCCCCTGACAGCCACCCGTCCCTGATGGAAAGCACAAACAGGCAGCAGCCAGCAGTAGACTGCAGCCTGCTGCCAGAATAAAAACAATTGAATATCTGTCAGTATCTGTAAGGGGCTGTGATCCCTGTAAGGTTTGAGCTATCTGCGCCGTTTCTATGTTGGCACTTCGGTGATCCACGCTTTTAGATCGCAGGGCTCTCGGCGGAACCATTAGCCTGTCGGTAACCAATCCACGAATAACAGAGTGGCCACATGCCGGGAACTGTTAAATCAGAGCTCCTTCCAGATGCTGACAGATCGCACAAGTGTGACTGTCAAGAAAAAGTTTCCTGGAAACGGAATTTACCTCTTGACAAAAGTCACTTCATAACAGAAACAAAGTTTGCAATATTCTCCACCACAGCGTTGTTAATATCGGTTTCGGTCAGTGTGATGCTCTGCAGCTGTTCAGAGGTCAGAGGAGCCATATCCAGATAGTCGTTGGAGTATTTCTGAATGATGCCCGCTTCATCGGATTCCAGGCAGTAATTGGTTTTTTCGGTTCGCTGTTCAGGCATGTTGAAGGTTTCGGAAATATACTGTCCGGGAGCCCAGAACATGGTATTACAGTCCAGATAGTTACGGATTTCAACGGAACCGTTATTGATGGAGTCAATCTTACCGTTTTCATTATAAGTCCATCCGGAACCATCCGTAGCATCCTGTTCGCCATAATACAGAGAGAACTGTGTTTCTGTTTCCAGCATGGTATCAAGCCACCGCATGGTTGCCTCTACATTTTCATTGGTTGCGGTAATAAAGGCTGCGGGACGCGCCAGCTCAAGATACCTGTAGCAGCTGGTAGCTTCTGTGTCGGGCATCCAGAAAACAGCATCTTTTGCCACTCCTTCGTCATATCCCATGGCAAGAAGTCTCCAGGCTGAGAAAAAGCCAACATTTCCGGCTTGTAATTTAGTTTCAATAGTATTGAAATCCTGGGAAAGAACCTCTGCATCCACCAGTCCCTCTGTATAGCACATATTCAGCCATTCCATGCATTCGCGGAATCCTTCCTGCGTTGCTGTAAACTGGACCTGCTTATTGTCGTCAATGTAAATCCATTTATCTGGGTCGCATGGAATTCCAAAAAGAGGAAGGATATAGCGAATTCCATTAAAGCCAGTATCCAGTCCCATTTCAAGAGGAATTTCGTCTGCCTCACCATTTCCATTGGGATCTCCTGTTTTAAAGGCGCGCAGCACTTCGGTCAGGGATTCCATATCAGTAGGAGCTTCCAGGCCGAGCGCGTCCAGCCAGGTTTGGTTGATAAAGTAATGCTGGTTGGTGTTAATATTTTGCCCTACGAGCTGGCCGACAGAATAAACGTGTCCGTCGGAAGCCACCAGACTGACGGTGGGGTCGGAATCTTCAGCATCCCGCCTTGATGTATAATTGGGCATATATTCTTCAATCAGATCATCCAGAGGGATCAGAAGCTTCTGGGTTACGCCGTATTCTTCATCGTCCACACCAGTCAATTGGGGAGCAATGATAACATCCGGATATTCGCCGGAGGCAAACATCAGATTCAGCTTGGTTTCCCAGTCAGCTCCTTTGATAACCTCCCATTCGGTTTTGATTCCGGTCAGTTCATCCAACCTCTGGATGGCGGGCATTTCTTCCGGCGCGATCATGGTATCTGTATCACGGATGCCCAGCATGACCTTGAGGGTGATTTCTTCGTTTACAACCGGATAGCCATCCGCGTTAAAATTGGAAGAAGCCTCTCCGGAAGCTTCTGAGCCTGCCGCGCCTTCGGAAGACGCGGATTCCCCAGTGCCTGCGGAGGAACCGCATCCGGTCAGAGAAGTGATTGCCATGGCTGCCGCCAGTAACAGTGCAACTGCTTTCTTTTTCATGAAATAAACCTCCTTTTTCATCATACAACACTTTATGTTGTTTTTGGCATATAACATTAATGACGGGGACTCTGATCTTTCTGTTCCTGTATCCCTCAAAAACAGGAGAAGCGCAAATCATCCTTTCAGAGAACCGATCATAACGCCTTTTTCAAAATATTTCTGAAGTAGAGCATACAAAATGACTACAGGACCGGTTGCCACTACAATAATACAGTATTTGGATACGTTTGCAATCCGCATGGCCTCCTGCATGCTTGCGGCACTGTCCGCCATGGACATCATGTAGTCTCCGGTCATATCCACCTGCAGGGTGGCCAGAATCTCTCTCAGAACCGTCTGCAGAGGAAGCAGAGCGCGGTCTCTTAAATAAACCAGTCCGGTAAAATAATCGTTCCATTTTGCCACGCCGTAATATACGGCGAGAACGGCGATAATCGTTTTGCTTAAGGGAAGCACCACTCTGGTAAAATACTGGAAATGGGATGCCCCGTCCAGCATGGCCGCTTCATACAGCTCCTCCGGAATGTTGCTCTGGATATAGGTTCTTGCAACCATCAGATTCCACACGCTGACACAGCCCATCAGAATCATGACAGCTCTGGTGTTATACAGGCCGATATCCCGCATCACCAGGAAGGTGGGGATCAGGCCGCCGTTAAAAAACATGGTGATGACAAAGTAAAGGTTGATCGCGCTTTTTCCGGGAAATACCTTTCGGGAAAGAGCGTAGGCGGCAGCCAGTGTAACTACAATACTGATAATAATGCTTATCGCCGTGTAGAAAATGGAGTTGGCATAGGAGGACCACAATTCCGCGTATCCGAGAACAGACTCATACCCGATCAGGGAAAAGTCCACTGGATGCCAGATTACCTCACCACGAACAATCGCGTCCGGGTCGGAAACGGAAGCGATGCACACCAGATACAGCGGGTACAGGATGATGAACATGACTACAATCCAGAAAATGGAGTTAAACAGATAGAAGAGCCGGTTGCTCATGCTAAGCTTTTTCTTATTTTTTTTTCTCATTGCTCACGCCCTCCTTTCCTCAGAATAAGCCAGTATCCGTGGTCTTTTTCGCAATCTTGTTCACGGAAATGATCAGGATGAAGTTAATGATGTTGACAAATAAACCAATAGCGGCTGTATAGGAAAACTGTCCGGTTCCCAGACCTACATTATAAACGTACACGCCAATGATGTCGGAGGTAGGTATATTTCCGGATGTCTGCATGACCAGAGCCTTGTCCGTATTGCTGCTCAAGAGCTTTCCGCAGTCCAGGATGAAAACCATTACGGCTGTGGGAACCAGGCTGGGCAGATCGATATAGCGGATCTTCTGCCAGATGCTCGCTCCGTCGATTTCCGCAGCTTCATACAGGGACGGATCCACACCGGACAGAGTGGCGATGTAGAGGATGGTGCCATAGCCTGCCGACTGCCAGATACCAGAGAGGATATATAAGGTACGGAACGCTCCCGCGTCGGACATATAGTCGATTGCAGTCATCCCCAGGGAGGTGCGGATCAGGTTTACAATACCGCTGGTGGGGGAGAGGAAGATATACAGCATACCTGCCAGTACCACTGTCGAAATAAAGTAGGGAACATAAATGGTTGTCTGAATGAAACGCTTTTTCCTGTCACTTCTGATCTGATTCAGCAGGATTGCCAGAATCAGGGGAACGGGAAAGCTCCACAGCAGGTTGTATACATTCAGCAGCAGGGTGTTGACCAGCAGCCTCTGAAAATAGTATGCATTGAAGAAATCCTTGAAGTGCTTCAGCCCCACCCAGGCGCTTCCCGCGATGCCGTTTACCGCCTTATAATCCTTAAAGGCGATCTGGATGCCATAGAGCGGCATGTAATTAAATACGAAGAAATAGATGATTGCCGGAAGAACCAGGACATATAACTGCCAGTGATTTTTCATGGCCGTTTTCCAGTTGATCTTTTTTCTGCCTCCGACAGCGACAGCGTTTCGCTTTGCCGGTTTTGCCATAAACCTCTCTCCTCTCTACTTATTATTTTGAAATTGCTCTGCCTGTTGTCAGCACGTTTTTTGAAATCCGTCATTTTGCCTGATGGATTGTGGCCGAGCAGCAAACCTGTTGTTTGATTTGACTATACGATGGATTCCGTTATTTTGTAAGTCAATAAAAATTTTGTCCCCCTTATTTTCGTACAAAAAGAGAAGCGGATTGTGGAGATGCTGGTTTTTGACTGAAAATAATGTGAAAATATAACAGTTTTAAAAAGCGAAAATTATGTATTTTACACAAGGAAACAAAATTTTGTACCCTGGAGAAAAGAAAAATTCCGTCAGAACAGGCTGGATATCTTGGGAAAAGGAAAAAGATATGGTACAATTTTGGAGAGACAGAAAAGCAGATGAAAGTCTGCGACCCGAAAAAGGAGGTACCCCATGCAGGGATTCACACCCGAACAGTTCATCTCATTTCTTGGCCGCATGGAAAAACTGAAGTCTGTTCCCCGTCACTGCGTTACCTCGGACGGTGTGACGGAAAATGTGGCCGCCCACAGCTGGCGGACGGCGCTTATGGCATATCTGATGAAGGACGAACTTCCGGATGTGGATATCGATAAGGTCATCCATATGTGCCTGATTCACGATCTCGGGGAAGCGGTGACGGGAGACATTCCCACTTTTGAAAAGACGCAGGAGCATGAACAGACGGAAAAGGAAGGACTGGACGGCCTTCTCCGGGAGCTGCCCGAAGCACTGTATCAGGAGTTTACCGCCCTCCTTTCGGAAATGGAGGCGCTTCAGACCCGGGAAGCGCAGGTTTACAAGGCGCTGGATAAGCTGGAGGCGGTGATTCAGCACAACGAGAGCGACATTTCCACCTGGCTGCCGCTGGAATATGAGCTGCAGAAAACCTATGCCGCGAAAAATGTGATCGGCTTTCCCTTTCTGGAAAGGCTGCAGCAGCAGGCGGTGAAGGATACGGATGAGAAGATTCGGGAGAAAGAGAGAAACAGCTGATCATCGGATTTATTGGCGCTCATCGAACAGGGAGAGAGCCATGTTGTAGAATTTAAGAAATCTACCACGGACATTACAAAGGATGTTTATGAGAGCGTATGCGCCTTTTCCAATCGGGATGGCGGACATATTTTTCTGGGCGTGAAGGATAATGGGAAAATTCTTGGAATTCAGCCGGATCATATTGACCAAATGAAGAAGGACTTTATTACAGCCATTAATAATGAAAATAAAATGTATCCCCCGCTGTATCTAAGGCCGATTGAATATGAATATGACGGAAAGCTTATTCTTTATATCAGAGTTCCTGTTTCTCAAAGCGTTTGCCGGTGTAACGGAAGAATTTTTGACAGGAATCATGAGGCCGACATTGATATTACAAACCATTCAGATGAAGTGTTTCGCCTGTATGCCCGCAAGAACAGTTCTTATTTTGTGAACAGGGTTATGCGCTTTGATATTACGTCGCTTCGATCCGATTTAATGGAACGGGCGAGAGATATGGCTCGTATGCGGTCCGGGAGCCATCCATGGTGTTCCATGGGGAATGAGGAAATGCTTCGCAGTGCGGGACTGATCCTGACAGATGAGCAGACACAGCAGGAAGGGATTACGCTGGCTGCTATCCTGCTTTTTGGAAAGGACAATACAATTATGTCTGTCCTTCCACAGCATAAAACGGATGCCATATTTCGGGTATTTAATGTTGACCGTTATGATGACAGGGATGTCATTATAACGAATCTGCTGGAAAGTTATGATCGTCTGATCGCTTTTGGAGAAAGGCATCTGAATAACCTGTTTACAATGGATGGAATGATCAGCGTAAGTGCAAGAGACAAAATTTTGCGTGAAATCATATCCAATCTTTTGGTACACAGGGATTTTTCAAGCGGTTATGTCGCAAAATTTATAATAGAAAAATCACGGATTTATACAGAAAATGCAAACCTTTCACATGGACATGGGACATTGGAACTCGCTTCTTTTGAGCCATTTCAGAAGAATCCGCCCATTTCGAAGATTTTTCGGGAAATCGGACTGGCCGATGAGCTTGGCTCCGGAATGCGGAACACATATAAATACACCCGATTATATTCTGGGAGTGAACCGGAATTTGTAGAAGGCGATATATTCCGAACGATCATTCCGCTGAAGGAGGCAGCAACGGCAACTGTTGGCCCTGTTTCATCTGAAACTGGAAAAGAAGAGAGTACCGAAGCTGGTGCCGAAGCTGGTGCCGAAGTCAGTGCCGAAGCTGGCGGGAAAATTAAACTGGATGCTGAACGCCTGCAGTCTCTTCTGGAATTTTGCTCAGTTCCCCGTACGAGAGCGGAGATGCAAAAACACTGTAATATAAAAAGTGAAAAATATTTTCGGGAGAAAATACTTCAGCCCATGCTGGCTGCAGGATTCGTTGACAGGACGATAGCTGACAAGCCCAGAAGTCCGAAACAAAAATACATGCGAAGATAAATATTGCTCTAAAGATTTAGAAAGAGGAATACCAATGACAAAAAAGGAAAAAAGAGACCACATTCTCGCCCGGCTTGACGAGCTGTACGGAACCGAGAAGGAAGGCTTCTATCATAACGCGGACTGGCAGCTTCTGGTGGCGATCATGCTGAGCGCCCAGAGCACGGATAAGCAGGTGGACGAGGCGCTGCCGGGGCTGTTCGGAAGATTTCATACGGCGCAGGATGTGGCGGAGGCGGATATCGAAGAGATTGAAAGCTATATCCGTTCCGTCGGCCTGTATAAGAACAAGGCAAGAAACATGAAAAAATGCTGCGAGCAGATCTGGAAGGAATATGGAGGAAAGGTGCCGGATACGCTGGATGAGGTGCTGAAGCTGGCGGGCGTGGGAAGAAAGACGGGGACGCTCTTCCTGGCGGACGCCTACGGGACGCCCGGCGTAACGGTGGACACCCATGTGTTCCGCATCTCGCACCGGCTGGGCTGGGCGAAGGGAAAGAATCCGGTGGAAACGGAAGCGGAGCTGATGAAGGTGCTTCCGGTGGATCATTGGAACCGGATCAATTTCCAGCTGATTTATCTGGGCCGTTCCATCTGTACCGCCCGCCGCGCCAGATGTGAGGAATGTCCGCTTGCGGAGTGGTGTGAAAAGAAGCTGTAAAAAACAGGCAGGGGCCGCAGTATCTGTCCGAAAGAAGGACAGCGCTGCGGCCGCCTGCCTGTTTAATCTCTGCTGTCTGCCAGCTCTTTGGCGCTGTCGGCCTGTGAAGCGGTCAGCCCGGAGAGAATCTCCCGAACGTCGTCTCCCATCCGGATGAGGGAAGCAGGAGAGGGATTGTCAATGCCGTGCACCAGGCCGTTTCGGAAATTGCGAAGGTTCTGAAGCTTTTCCAGGCTGTCCTTTTTCAGCAGCTTCATGCGCTTGATGCTGTTGAGATTGAAGGTACCGCGGGCTTTGGGATTGTTCTGGCGGGTCAGCTTCATCAAAACGGTCTCCAGGCTGATCCAGGGCCTCAGGAAATATTCAGCGGCTTCCCGGCGCTGGGAATCGGTTTTCTGGAGAGAAGTGTCGGATCGTTCTGAGGCGGCGCGAAGCTCGCGGTAAAGCTCATAGCGTTTTTCGCTGCCGCAGATGATCTGATCGATGAGCTGCTGGGAAATGGTCCGGCTGTCGTCCACCAGTCTGGTGGATTTCAGGATCGGATCCAGCTCCTTTGCGCTGTCCAGTTTCAGGCGGTTCATCAGGCGCAGAAGCTGCTCCACGTTGCCCATTTTCGGCTCGATGTCAAAGCGTTTGTACCGGATGCTCAGGTAATCATACAGATAGGCAGCCAGATCATACTGACTGCCAAAGGCCGCATTTTTGCTCTGCAGACGGGCGTTTCCGGCGGCCTGCAGGCGCTCCAGGGCGATTTCTCCGGCCAGAACCAGGCCGTTAAGCTCATCCAGAATGGCCAGCTCCTCATCGGAGAGAGTGCCCTGCATGGGCTTGTAGACCAGATCATGTTCCACCTCGGACCAGGCGTGCATCAGGACGGAAGCCACCTGGATCTCCAGACGCACGGAGGCGTACTTGAGCTGTTTTTTCTCCAGAAGCTCCTTCTTCATGGATGCCCGGTAATGGGTGGCCCAGTAGCCGGAAAAACGCTTGTTATAGGAAGGCTGCCTGGACTGGCCGGGGAACTTTTTGGTTTCCGATACGGTAAACAGATTATTGATCACCTGGTCGGCCTTGGCCCGGTCGCCGGGGAAGTAGAGGGAGACGCGCACGCCGGACAGATCCGCGATATCCGCATAGATCTCGTTCATGCTCCGGTAGGGCTGTTCCCTCTTTTCGTTCCGCTGGGTTACCTTATTTTTCAGCCGGGCGGGGCTTTTGGCCCGCGAGGTGACGATGGCGCGGATACCGGAAGAGTGCAGGGCGTCCCGCAGCATATCCTCGGCGATGTGTCCGGCCGTCTCAAAAAAACTGATTTTCTTTTTATAATTTTCTATAAACTGACTGATGAGATCCATTCGGGCTCTCACCTCCTTCCTTTTGCATAGAACATTAGAATACTCTCGTCGTCCATTTGGTGCAGTCCCAGACCGCGTCCACAATATCCTGGTAAAATTCCGGTTCGTGGCAGACCATCAGAATGCTGCCCTTATAGACGCACAGCGCCCGTTTCAGCTCTGCCTTGGCGTCCGCGTCCAGATGGTTGGTGGGCTCATCCAGCAGAAGCACGTTGGTAGGGCGGTTGATCAGCTTGCAGAGCCGCACCTTCGCCTGTTCGCCGCCGCTCAGCACCCGGACCAGGCTTTCGATGTGCTTGGTGGTCAGGCCGCATTTTGCCAGAGCGGAGCGCACCTCATACTGGGTGTAGGAGGGAAAGGTGTTCCAGATTTCCTGGATGCAGGTGGTATTGTCATCCGCCTCCATTTCCTGCTCAAAGTATCCGATGCTCAGATAATCTCCCTGCTCCACGCTGCCGGAAAGAGGCGGAATCAGCCCCAGAATGCTTTTTAACAGGGTGGTCTTTCCGATGCCGTTGGCGCCGGTGAGGACGATTTTCTGGCCCCGTTCCATGGAAAGGTTCAGGGGAGAGGACAGGGGCTCCTCATAGCCGATGACCAGCTCCTTTGTGGTGAAAATGAAGCGGCCCGGTGCCCGGTCCTCCTTAAAGTGAAATTCCGGCTTCGGCTTCTCGGCGGCCAGCTCGATCACATCCATTTTATCCAGCTTTTTCTGGCGGGACATGGCCATATTCCGGGTGGAGACGCGGGCCTTGTTGCGGGCGACGAAGTCCTTCAGATCCGCGATTTCCTTCTGCTGTCTGTTGTAGGCGGCCTCCAGCTGGGCCTTCTTCGCGGCATAAACCTCTGTGAACTTATCATAGTTTCCCACATAGCGGGTGAGCGTCCGGTTATCCATGTGATAGATCAGATTGACCACGCTGTTGAGAAACGGAATGTCATGGGAGATCAGGACGAAGGCGTTTTCATAATCCAGAAGGTAACGCTTCAGCCATTCGATGTGCGCCTCGTCCAGATAGTTGGTGGGCTCATCCAGCAGCAGAATGTCCGGCTTTTCCAGAAGAAGCTTTCCCAGAAGGACTCTGGTACGCTGGCCGCCGGAAAGCTGGGATACATCTTGATCCAGTCCCACATCCGTAAGTCCGAGCGCCCGGCCCACCTCTTCCACCTTGCTGTCGATGAGGTAGAAGTCGTGCGCGGTCAGAAGCTCCTGGATGGTGCCCAGTTCTTCCATATATTGCTCCAGCTTCTCTTCGGAGGCATCCCCCATTTTTTCACAGATCTCGTTCATCCGCGCTTCCAGGTCGAACAGGAAGGAAAAGGCGGATGCCAGGGTTTCCCGAATGGTGGTTCCCTTTTCCAGCACCGTATGCTGATCCAGATAGCCCGCCCGCACGTTTTTGGCCCATTCAATCTTCCCTTCGTCGGGAATGAGCTTTCCGGTGATGATATTCATAAAGGTGGATTTGCCTTCCCCGTTGGCTCCCACCAGGCCGATGTGCTCCCCCTTCAGAAGGCGGAAGGACACGTCCTCAAAAATGGCCCGGTCGCCGAAGCCATGGGTCAGATGCTCTACGTTCAGTATACTCATATGAAAAAACTCCTGTGTATATTTGTCTTTGCGGTTCCTTTGCCTTCCGTAAAAGGCGCGTTCACGCAAGTATAGCACAGGAAATTTATTTTTACCAGAGCGGAAAGAGCAGAATAAAGGGAAAAAGGGGTGTTGCAATTCGTGGGCAGGTATGAAAAGATAGAGATAGGAATTCGGAATGGAGGATTATTATGAGACTTTCCTTTTCAACTCTGGGATGCCCGGGGTGGAGCTTTGAGCAGATCATGGAAAACGCACATGAGATGGGATATGAAGCGGTAGAGCTGCGCGGCGTGGGAAATCAGCTTCGCATGGAGAAGCTGGAGTGCATGCAGCCGGAAAACCGCGGCGCGCTTAAATGTCTGCTGGAGAAAAATCAGTTAAAGCTGTGCGTGGCAGGCACGTCGGTGCAGTTCCATGATGCGGAAAAATATGAGGAGGCGCTGGAGGAAGGGCGTCTGGCGCTGAAGCTGTGCACCGAACTGGGAATCCCCTTCATACGGGTATTCGGCAACACGTTTCCGGAAGGGGAGCCGCGGGAGGCCGTAATGCGCCGCGTGGAAGAAGGAATCTCCGCGCTGTGCGGTTACGCTTCTTCCCTGCGGCCCTCCGATCCGGTTCAGGTGCTTCTGGAAATTCATGGAGATTTTAATTCTCTGCCGGTTCTGGGCCAGCTGTGCGATGCACTGAAGAATGAGCCGGGATTCGGCCTGATCTGGGATGTATATCACAGCTGGCTCTGGCATGGAGAAAATTTTCTCCCTTTTTATGAGGCTCTGCGCTCCCGCATCCGTCATGTGCATCTGAAGGACTGTACGCTGGAGAATGGAAAGCCGAAGCTGTGCCTTCCCGGGGAAGGCGTGCTGCCGCTGAAGGCGGTGGTAAAACGCCTGCAGATGGACGGGTATACGGGCTTTTATTCCTTTGAGTGGGAAAAGCGCTGGCATCCGGAGCTTCCGGAGCCGGAGCGCGCGCTGCCGCAGTATGTGGACTTCATGCGCGCTCTGGAGGAGGATATGCTCCGTGGCGCATCGTTTCAGTCCTGATGCTTTCTTGTCCGCAGTCAGGCTTTTGACTCTTCTGCCTGAAAGCTTCTCCACTTTCGGAAAAAAGCAAGGCAGATCAGCATGCCGCCGAGAGCGATGACAATCCAGACGCTGATGACGGCGATCCATCCGGACAGATCGGAAATCATTCCGAAGAGCCAGGCGGAAAGCGAGCTGCCCACATAGGTGGAAGCGTTCAGGATGCCGGAAACCGTCGCCACCTTTCCGAAGCGGGAAAAGTGGGCGGGCAGACGGCTGATGAGGAACAGGTTGATGCCGTACATGCAGCCGGCGGTCAGGGTCATCAGAACCACGCTGGGTACAGGACCGTGCTGATACAGAAATACCAGCAGGGCGGAGCAGGCTGCCGCCATGCCGAAAAGGAGGGCAGAAGCACTAAACTCGTTGCGGATGTGTTCCAGCAGGGCGGAGGCCAGGTAGATGCTCAGAATGCTGAACACCGGAAGGACGGCTGCCGTCAGGATGGACACCGAATTGCTCAGGCCGAAGGTTTCTGAAATGTATACGGGCATCCAGGTGGTGATCCCGTCACGGAGAATGCCGTGCAGCACGATGGCGAGCATCGCGGGCAGGAGGGCCGCCTGGAAGAGCAGCGTGGTCAGACGCACGGAGGGCTGCTCCGCAGCTTCCACATGGATGGCATGGATTGCATTCCGGCCCTCCGTCTGCAGGCGGCCGATTCCCGTAAACCATACGAAAGCGGTGAGCGCTCCCGCCAGAGCCGGGAACAGGAAGGCGGTTCTCCAGCTGGCGAAGCGGATGCACAGGGGGACGAAGAGATAAACGAAAACCGTTCCCACAGAGGACGCCATGGAAACCTGTACACAGCATTTCTGATACTGCTTTTCATCCAGCGTTTCGGCCATGATCCGGACGAGGGGCGGCCAGAGCATGGACTGGAACAGGCCGTTCAGACACCAGACCGGAATGATGAGCCGGATGTCGGGAAACAGGCCGACCAGAAGATTGCAGGCGCAGGTGGCAGCCAGCCCGGCAGCAATCATTTTTCTGGGAGAAAACCGGTCCCCCAGAAAGCCGCAGAGGAGCTGGCCGATCCCGTAGGTCAGGAAGCTTCCGGTCACCGGAAGGCTCACGATGCTTTTGCTCAGAGAGAGCGAATCCTGGATTTCCGCAAGACAGGCGGCATAGTTCATACGCGTCAGATAACTCATAAAATAAACCAGACAGCAGAGGAAGCAGAATGCGTTCCTCTGCCGCCCGGTGGTAAGTACACCGTTCATGATGGCAGCCTCCATTCGGAAGAGGCGGCCGCTGGCCGCCGATCTTCACATGAAAATAATCTATACCAGACTTTTCCCTTCCCATTCCGGAGCGTTCATGGCTCCGGTCAGCTTCGTAATGGTGGGGGCGATATCCGTGATGCAGGGCGTCTGCTCCATGGGACCGGGAGTAAAATCCGGACCGATGCAGATGAGAGGAATTCTCATATCGCTTTCCTCTCTGGAGCCGTGGCTGCGCTCATGGCCGCCGTGATCTGCCGTGAAGAAGATGGTATAATCCTCCTTAAAACGGTCCACCAGCAGCTGCGTTTCTTCCATGGACTGCCTGCAGGCTTCCAGATATTCTGTTCCCATCCAGCCGAAATCGTGGCCGGCGCTGTCGGTGAGGCCGAGATAGACGAAAGCGAAATCCGGCGATTCCTTTTCCAGAAAGGCAAGCGCGTTTTCCGTGAGCATCCGGTCCGCCTTCTGATAGGTAAAGGTGCTTCCGGAGGCGAAAAAGCTGTAGGAAAGACTGGCGGGACGGCTTAAGTCCCGAAGCTCCTCCCAGTCATAGAAGAAGGCGCTGGTCTTCCCCGCCGCCTTCAGCTGTTCGCACAGGCCGTTTACAGGACGCACCTGGGGAACGTAGGTGTTGGTCAGAATACCGTGTCTGTCCGGAGAGACGCTGTGAAAGAGCGACATGTGACAGGGCAGGGTGACGGAAGGCCAGACCGTCAGCGTGTTCAGACAGTAGCTCCCAAGGGAAAGCAGTCTGTCTGCAAAGGGATGGCCGCAGGCGGCCAGCGCGTCCGGGCGGAAACCGTCCGCCAGAATCAGAAGCACTTTACGATTCATGATTTTGTCCTTTCTTCCCGGTGAGCGGGAGCCGTCCATTCCGGGACGGCAGAAATTCAATTTATGATATCGAGGGAAGCCCTCTTCCAGGCGTCCCGGATCTCATCTGACAGACCGTTGTCGGTCAGGTAAAGGAAGCGGGGACTGAGATCGCAGACCTTCAGCGCCGCGCAGGTTTCAAATTTGGAGCTGTCCGCAAGGACAAACACCTGATCCGCGGCAGCGATAAACGCCCGCTGTACCTCGACCAGTTCTCTGATATGCTCGCTCAGACCGAAATTCAAAGAAAGCGCCGATGGGGCGTGGAAAAACGCGGAAACATGAAGCTGGCGGATCGTATCAAGCGCGAGATGTCCGTAAAAGGCCTTTTCGCCCGGCAGATAGAACCCTCCCGTAAGGATTACCTGAAAACCCGGCTTCTCTGAAAGGATCTCGAAGATCGGCAGAGAAGCGGTCACGATGGTGAGCTCCTGAAAGGAATCACACAGCAGATGGGCCAGTTCGCTGGTGGTAGAGCCTGCATCCAGGGCAATCCTCTCTCCTTCATGAATATGGGAAAGGGCGGCGCGGGCGATCTGCCTCTTCTCGGGCTGATGTTCCGTGCTCCGCTCGGACAGGCCGGTATAGCTTTGCATCCGGTTCATGCTGAGCGCGCCGCCGTGTACCCGTTTCAGCGCGCCCTGCTGTTCCAGATATTCCAGATCCCGCCGGATGGTTTCCAGAGACACCTGGAAAAGCCCGGTCAGCTCTGTGACCGTGACGGAGGAGCGGCGGCTTAACAACTCCAGAATTTTATTTCTTCTTTCATTTGCAAACATATCCAATTAACTCCACACAAACACAACTATATGCACATAATATAGCAAGGGAGATCAGGGATGTCAAGGAGATTCCGGTAAAATTATTGTGGGGAAAATGGCAGAATGATAATTTCCGAAAAAGGCGGATTCAAACCAATTGACAGGTATGGCAGGCTGCGTTATCATAACACTGACAGATCTGAAGTTCTTCATCTATTTCCGGCATTTCTGCCGTAAGTACGCGGAACCAAAAAGGAAAAAACAAAATGATGTATTGCTGGACTATTTTGATGACAATGACAGGTTTGCGGACTTTTTTAACGGAATCCTGTTCCAGGGACGTCCGGAAGTCCGGGCGGAGGAGCTGGAGGAGGCCTCGGAACGTTATACGCAAAGAGAAAAAAATGGCAGGAGGCAAATCGGTGCGAAAAAAGGGGAAATAGAATACCGAAGCAGATTCCGCGATCTGAAAAAGAGAATGGAGGATGGCGGAACCCTTCGGATTCTTGCCATGGAAGCACAGGAACTGGTAGACTACAGTATGCCTCTTCGCTGTATGAATTACGATGTGCAGGAATATCTGCATCAGCTGAGACAGCTGCAGAATAGAAATGAGCGGGAGAAGATATATGATACCCCTGCCGAAAAGCTCTGTCGTCTGAGAAAGGAAGACCGGATATTTCCGGTTTATACGATCTGCCTGTATCATGGTATGGAAGAGTGGAACGGCCCCCTTTCTCTGAAAAATATGATGGATTTTGGAAGTCATAAAAAAGGATTTGACGCTTATTTTAAAGATTATGCCTTTCATCTGGTGGAAGCAAACCGGCCGATGAACTACGATAATTTCCACACTTCGCTGAGGGAGGTGATTGCGGTTATGACCAATAACAGGAAGCTGATGGAGGATGTGGAAGCTTATAGGACCGGAGAAGAAAACTATGACATGTGTGAAGCGCTGAAAGGTATTCAGGAGGAAGGAATTGCGATCGGCCGGGAATTGGGACTAGAGCAGGGGTTGGAGCAGGGAATCCTGGGGATGGCGGAGCTTTTCCGTGAACTGGGACTTTCAGATGACTGGATGATTAAAAAACTCAGAGAAAAATTTTCCATGACCAGACAGGAGGCAGAACGGGTTCTTGCCGGAACGAAAAAAGGATAATGTCGCACTGATGAAAATGGATGAAAGATCAGAGGAAAATGTAGTATACTCAGATGAGAAACGAAATTGTCCTTCCGGCCAATTTCACTTCAATATTAAGTGCTGCCTGTTGGCAGCAGAAAGGGGAAGAAAAATGTACGAAATCGGAATAGACATGGGAGGAACGCATACTGCAGTGGGGCTGGTGGACGGCCTTATGCTGAAAGACCGGGTGGAATTTGCCACGGATACAGAGCAGGGTGCGGAAAAATACATAGAAGAGCTGGTGGGAAAAATCGGTCTTCTGTTGGAAAAAAACGAATTGGATCTGACGGACATTTCCTGCATCGGCATGGGTGTGCCGGGAAGCTTCAATACGCAGACGGGAATGATCGAGTACGCGAATAATCTGAGTTTTTCTGATGTTCCGTTCCGGGACATGCTGGAAGAGAAGCTGGGCAAAAAGGTGCTGATTGACAACGACGCCAATTTGGCAGCGTGGGGAGAATATCTGCTGAGTAAAAGCAGCTCCTCTTCGTTCTTTATGGTGACGCTGGGAACGGGGATTGGCTGTGGCATTGTGCTGGATGGGAAACTCTACCGCGGCGTGAATTTTGCGGAAGGGGAGATCGGGCATATGACGATCCGATATGACGGGATCGACTGCAACTGTGGCAGGAAGGGATGCTTTGAAGCCTATGCCTCCGCTTCCGCGCTGGTGAGACAGGCGGCTGAGGCGGCTGAGGCGCATCCGGACAGCCGGCTGCATGCGCTTGTGGAAGGCGATGTGTCCCGTATGAACGGCAGGCTGTTTTTCCAGGCAGTGCGCGAGGAAGATGAAACCGCGCTGGCGGTCCGTGACAATTATGCGCAGCTTCTGGCGGAAGGGCTGACCAATCTGATCAATCTGCTTCAGCCTGCGGAGCTTGTCATCGGCGGCGGTATCAGCGGGGCGGCGGAGCTGTTCCTTCCGCAGGTGCAGGAGCGCATCGCCCGGATGGTTTATTCCAGAGCGTCAAAGGTCCAGACCCTGCTGCGCCCGGCAAAATTCGGAAACGACGCGGGCATTGTGGGAGCGGCAAGGCTGGGGGATATGTGAGGCCGTCGGAAAAGGAAAATTCAGTGGAAAGTTAAATCCATGTGAAACTTTCTTTAAGATTTTATGTAGTTTGTTGTTTTTGAAAAAAGATGTGATTATGATAAGGTGGTAGCTTCAAATGGCATTTTATGCCTCGTTTCTTTAAGAAGTCGTCCATATGCGGACGGCAGCCATGCCTGGCTGTTCCGTTTCGGGTTCGATATGGACGGCAGCCGGAAAGGAAGGATGCAGGATGAAGTTCAGAGAAGACGGAACCTTTCATATATTACAGTTTGCGGATATACAGGAAATCCCGGATGTATCAGAGGATACGCTGTTTTTAATGAATGCGGCGCTGGAGCGGGCGAAACCCGATCTGGTGGTGCTGACCGGGGATCAGCTTAAAGGTGCGAGCCGCCGGTTCTCCGGAAAGGGAGAACGGGTGGAGGAGACGATACGCAGGATCATGAAGCCGGTTACGGACAGAAAGATCCCTTTTGCGGTGACTTTTGGAAACCATGACCTGGAGTGCGGACTTCAGAACGACGAGCAGATGGAGATTTACCGCAGCCTGCCCGGCTGCGTGGACTGGCTGAACAGGAGAGGGCAGGAAATCCATCATGGGACGAAGGAGGGAACCTTCGCAATAGGAGTTCGCAGCAGCGACGAGACGAAGGTTGCCATGGCAGTATATCTTTTTGATACCGGCGGAATGCTGCCGCAGGGCGGATACCAGCCGCTGCCGCCCGGGGACCTGTTCTGGTACAAGGGCGTACGTGATACATTTGCGCAGGAAAACGGCGGACCGGTTCCGGGCATCGTATTTCAGCATATTCCTCTGGCGGAATACTACAGACTTCTGAAAAGGGTGGACCGGAAAACCAGAGGAGCGGTGCGGACATACCGCACGCATGCCGGAGAATATTATGTGCTGGATCCTGAAAAATGCAGAGAAGGGAAGCTTCAGGAAGCGGTCAGCATTCCGGATTCTGACAATCGGGAGTTCGAGAGCTTCCGGGAGCGGAACGATATTTTTGCCGTTTACTGCGGCCATGATCATAAGAACAGCTTCGTGGGGAACTGGCTTGGCGTGGATCTGGGCTATACCCCGTCCTGCGGTTTTAATGATTATGGAGATGGCGTAGACCGGGCCGCTCGTGAATTTGTATTTTATGAGAAAAATCCGGCGGCTTACGAGACAAGGCTGCTTACCTACAGGGATCTGGTGGGAGAACAGACGACAAGGCCGGTAAAGGATTTTTTTTACAGGCTTTGCCCGGCAACGAAGGAAGAAGCGGCTGAGAAGGCAAGGCGGGTTCTGCTTCTTACAGGTCTCGCCTGCCTGGCGGGCAAAGCGGCTTTATGGGTATACAGGCGGAACAGAAAGGCGTAGGGGAGCCATGCCAGCGAGATTCCGCTGCGCTGCATCTCGCTGCGGCTGATCGCCGTATGTCAGTCCAGAACATCCATCCTCTCTGCGAGCAAGCTCGCGTCGGAGTTGTTGTCCACGCGGGGGTAGCCATGCCAGCCCAATGCCGCTACGCAGCATCGGGCTGCGGCTGATCGCCGTATGTCAGTCCAGACCATCCATCCTCCCTGCGAGCAAGCTCGCGTCGGATGGCTGATCCGGACTGACGCATGGCTGTACAGGAAAACATTTTACATAACCATGGTAGATTCTTTTGGGAGTGTGTTTTATGATGAAACAGACCGCGGTGGTGCAGGGCGCGGGAGTAAGGCTTGAAAATACACGAAAGAAGGAAACGGTATTCCATGGAGAAGGGGATTATTCTATATCGTTCCAAATATGGGGCGACGGCGAAATATGCGGAGTGGCTGGCGGAGGAAACCTGTTTTGATATTATGCAGACAAAGGAGGCTTCTGTAGAGAAGCTGCGCCGTTATGATACGATTGTGCTGGGCGGAGGAATTTACGCTTCAGGAATTGCCGGAATCGGATTTTTGAGAAAGCATCTGAAACAGCTTCAGGGAAAGCGGCTGGCGGTGTTCTGCGTAGGGGCTTCTCCCTATGAGAAGAAGGCCTTTGAGGAGCTGTATGCGCATAATTTTAAGGACGGGATGAAGGGGATTCCGTGCTTTTACTGCCGGGGAGCCTGGAATGAGGCGGGGATGAGTCTCCCGGATCGGACGCTGTGCCATCTTCTGATGAAGTCGGTGGAAAAAAAAGACAGGGAGACGCTGGAGCCGTGGGAAAGGGCGCTGGCGGACGCTGCGGGAAAGTCCTGTGACTGGACGGAGTGGAAGTACCTGGAGCCGCTGCTTGATTTTCTGAGAAGCTGATAAAATATTCCAGGATTCCATAAAAAGGGATGCATTTCGGAGAGAACCGGAGTGGATCCCTTTTTCACATCTTTTTTTCAAATTTTCTTCACAAAAAAATTACAATTTAAAGATACCCTTTTTTCTGCAAATCAATTAAACTCATTAGTAAGTGAAATTCTGGCGTTACCGGTCACTGTGTAAAGGTCAATTCGTGACGGTAACATTTTGACATGGAAGAGCGGAAAGAAAACGCGGCATTCCGGATGCGGGAAGGGCACAGCAGGACTGTGAATGGCAGGGCAGCGCTTCCAAAATCCGGTTTATGGCCTGGAAGGGAGTTATCCGGATGAAAAAAATGCTGATTGTGGATGATGACGTCCACCTGCGCAAGCTGGTGCGGACGTATGCGGAACTGGAGGATTTTCAGTGTACGGAAGCGGAGGACGCTGAAGAGGCGGTAAAAAATACGCAGCAGACGGAATTTGATATTGTAATTCTGGATGTGATGATGCCGGGAACGGACGGATTTGAGGCGTTGTCCCGGATTCGGGAGCATTCTCAGGTGTCGGTGATCATGCTGACGGCCAGAAGCGAGGAATATGACAAGCTGTTTGGCTTTAATCTGGGCGCGGATGATTATGTGTCGAAGCCGTTCAGTCCGAAGGAGCTGATGGCGCGGGTGAACGCCGTACTGAAGCGGACGGGAAATTCGGCAGGTACCATGATCCGATTTGGTGATTTCTGTATTCTGACGGCGGAGCGGCTGGTAAAGGCCGGGGATAAGACGATTTCTCTGCCGCCGAAGGAGTTTGATCTTCTGGTGAAGCTTGCACGGAATGAGCACATTGTTCTGAAACGGGAGCAGCTTCTGGAATCGGTCTGGGGCTATGAATACTATGGAGATACCCGGACCGTGGATACACATATCAAATCGCTGCGGGAGCATCTTGGCGAGTACAGGAGGCTGATTCAGACAGTATGGGGGGTAGGATATAAATTTGAATACAAGGAATCCTGAGAAAGAAAAGGGGGCCGCGTTTCAGAAACGGCCTTTTTATTCCCGAATGGGAGTGCGGCTCTGGCTCATCATGATGGTTCTGGTGGTCTTTACCATCGGACTGATGTGGGTGATTCAGGTTCTCATCATGGAGAGAAATTATGTGAATATGGCTGTGAACGGGATTCAGAACAGACTGGAACCCATCATGGAGGAGCTGGAAACGGATGATCTGGCCGGAAACGACGGACTGCTTTCCTCTCTCAGTAAGGCGGCGGACGGAAAGCTTTTACTGGTGGACGGGGAAGGAAGGCTGATGGCGATGTACAGCTACGGCCTGCCCATCGATCTGGAGAGCGATTCCCAGGAGATTACGGTATGGGAAGATATCCGGAAGAGCGATTCCTATGACTGCATTCTGGAGAGAGAGAGCTATACCAGTGAGAAGAAAAAGGGAAGCCGGCTGTATTCCTATGAAATTGGGATACCCGTGCAGTACGAAGGAGAGGAGGCCTATGCCATTCTGTATCATTCCTTCACGGAGCTGTATGAGGTGCTGGATATGAACCGGAAGCAGCTGGTGGCGTTCAGTGTCCTGTTAAGCCTTGTCTCCGCCGTGCTGGCGGCTCTGCTTTCCAAGAGCTTTACAAAGCCCATTCACATCATCAAGGGAACGGTGGATGAACTGGCGAAGGGAGATCTGTCTGCAGAGCCGGATCTGGCAAGAAAGGACGAGATCGGGCAGCTGGCAGAATCCGTCCGACAGCTGGGCCGGGCGCTCCGGAGGGTGGACGATCTGCGCAAGGAGGTTATCGCAAACGTATCCCATGAACTTCGTTCGCCGCTGGCACTGATTGGCGGGTACGCGGAAATGGTGCGGGACATTCACTGGAAGGATCAGGAAAAACGGGAAGAGGATCTGAATCTGATCATCAGGGAATCCCACCGCATGAGCGAGATGGTGAGCGATATTCTGGATTATTCCCAGCTTCAGGCCGGCTATCTGCAGCTTCGCAGAGACTGGTACAATCTGGCGGAGATCGTGGAATCAGAGGTGCTTTTGTGCGAGCAGAGCGCGGCGGAGCATGGAATTACGCTCCGGCTGGAGGCGCAGGAAAAGGAGATTGCGGCGTACGTGGACGCGCTGAAGATCAGCCAGGTGGTGAGAAATCTTCTTTACAATGCGCTGAATCATACGAAAGACGGGCTGGAAATCACGGTGGAGATCGAGAAAAAGGACGGAAAAAGCACGGTCCTGGTGAAAAATCCAGGAGAGGCTATTCCGGAGGAAGACCGGGAGCTGATCTGGGAGCGGTATCAGCGCAGCCAGCACCAGGGAGGACGGCATGAAGGCACGGGGCTGGGCCTTTCCATTGTCAGCACGATCCTGCAGGCCCATGGAATGGAGTACGGGGTGGACTGCCGGGACGGACTGAATATTTTCTGGTTCCGCTATTCGGAAAAAGAAGCCGGACGCAGACAGCCGGCGCGTAAGGAATAGGATTGTTACATGTCGCACAAGATTCAAAAAAACATGACTTTTTTCTCACATATTTTTTACAATTATCAAGTAGGCTGAAAATGCAGACCTCATCCGAACGGAGGTGGAGCGATTGACATCAGATCAGGAAAGAGCACAGGAGGCTGTGGCACAGGTAAGCCGTGTCATACTGGGCAAAGGAAAAGAAATCCGGGAAGTCATGACAGCGATCCTGGCAAACGGACATATTCTTCTGGAGGACATCCCCGGTGTGGGAAAGACTACGCTGGCTGCGGCTTTTTCCAGGGTTCTTGGGCTGGACTACAGGCGGATCCAGTTCACTCCTGACGTGATGCCGTCAGATCTGACCGGCTTTTCCATCTACCGACGGGAGGAAGAGAGGTTTGTCTATCAGCCCGGCTGTGTTTTCTGCAATCTGCTTCTGGCAGATGAAATCAACAGAACTTCCCCAAGAACACAGTCGGCGCTTTTGGAAGTGATGGAAGAAGGCCGGGTGACCGTGGAAGGAGTGACCAGGGACGTACCGAAGCCTTTTCTTGTGATCGCCACAGAGAATCCGGCAGGAAGCGCGGGAACACAGCTCCTTCCGGAAGCACAGATCGACCGTTTCATGATCACCCTGACGCTGGGCTACCCGGACTGGGAGAGCGAGCTGGCGCTGGCGAAGGGTGTGGGAGAGGAAGAACGGACGCTTCTTTCCAGGCCCGTGCTGAACCTGGAAACGCTTCTTGGCATGCAGAGTGCGGTCCATACCGTTTTTATCAGTGATGCGGTGTATGCGTATATTCTCAGCCTGGTGACGGCGACCAGGAATCATCCTTATATAGAAAGGGGAGCGAGTCCAAGAGCGACCATCGCCATGGTGAAAATGGCAAAGGCTTCTGCCTGGCTGGAAGGCCGGGATTATGTGACGCCTGCGGACGTGGAAAGACAGTTTCCCTATGTGATTACTCACCGGATCGCCGTGAATGTGGAAGCGAGAATGGAAAATAGGCAGAAGGAGGAAATTGTCGGAGAAATTCTGAAACATACCAAAAGACCGCCGATGGGGGAGAAGAGCCAATGAAAAGAGCGGCTTTCCTCCTTTTCGTCATTTTATCCTTTTATATTGCGGGATTGTATCGATACCCGCCTCTTCTGGTGCTGAGCGCGGCGGCGCTTCTCTCCCTTCCGATTCTGTTTTTTCTGCCCCGTTATCTGAAAAGAAGGCTTTTTGTGGAGCCGGTAAGAAAAAGTGAAACGACGCAGAAAGAGGAAGAGCTGGAGTGTGAGCTTCGTGTGCGGAATAGGGGAAAGCTTCCTGTCAGCCGGTTTGGGCTTCACATCAGCGCCTGGTATGGAGATGGACAGGCTGGCCGAAAAGGGCAGGGAGCAGATGGAACCATAAGGCCGCAGAAATACAGAATGGTCCTGTATGGCGGGTGTGACAGCGGGGAGAGCGTTCTTCGATTCAGCATTCTGGCCTGGCACTGCGGTCTGATGCGGATTTCTCTGGACAGGCTGCGGGTCTACGATTATTTTTCCCTGTTTTCTGCGGGAGGAAAGCTGCAGGAGGAAATTGCCGTGGCGGTGTTTCCGGCGCCGGCAGAACTGCAGCTGGTCTTTTCCTCAGCAGAAACCGGGCGTGAAGAGCCAGAAACGGTACCGGTCTGTGCGATTTCAGGGGAAAGCCGTGATGAGGTCAGGCAGCTTCGGGAGTACCGGCCGGGAGATCTGGGCAGGGACATCCACTGGAACCAGAGTGCCAGAATGGACGCCCTCTGGGTGCGGGAATATGAACGGGAAACGGAAGAGACCACGGAGATTTATCTTCTTCCGGGAGAGATCCGTCAGGAGAAAAAGCGTTTTCGGAAAAAACAGAGAGAGGAAGAGCGGCTGAGACAGCAGGACGATTTTTACAGGCTTTTGTCAGCGCTGATACAAGGTCTTTTGAAGCAGGAGATCCGGGTAAGGGTGTACTGGCAGAGAAAAAAGAACGGGGAGATGTATCAGAACGGCAGGGAAGGGGGATTTTGGATTCGGAATCCGGAGGACTGCAGACAACTGCTGCTGCTTTTATATAAAGAGGGATTCCCTTTCCGGGATGAAACAGCCGGAGAGCTTCCGGGAGAAGTCCTGAGGGAAGGTTTCTGCCTGAATCCGGAGCTTAAGCTGTACTGGAAGGGAAGGCTGATCCATTCGTTTTCGAGGCAGAAGCTGGAACAGGAAATGGAAGAAATGACATTTGTGCTGTAGCAGGCTGTCCTGGAGGGCAGCGGGAACCGTCTGAGGTCTATCAGAGAAAATACGCGGGAATGAGGCAGGCAGATATGGACGGCATCGAAATCGGGACCGGAAAACAGGAAGAAAAGAGAGAGGACAGGAGCTCCCCGGCTGAACTTGTTTTTTTCATGGCGGGTGTATTCGGGCTGCTTCTGTTTCTGCATTCCCTGGACGGAGTGCGCACACACATGCTGATGGTCTTCTCCCTGGCCGGTCTTCTGGGAGGGGCATTGTGGCTGAGCTGGAACCGAAATAGAGGGCTGTTTTATCTGCTGCTTTCCGTTATGCTTCCGGCAGGCATTTTATATGCCTGTCTGCTGCGGGATACGCTTCGGCTGCAGATTGGCGGACTGCTGGACCGGTTGGCGTCGGGAACGGGTGGAGAGCCGGCGGATATCACGCAGACAGCGCTTCTGCTTGCCGCAGTTCTGACCATCGTTCTTTTTTTGTTGGAATGTGTGATGGAGAAGCATGGAATCTGCCTGTTTCTTACCGCGCTTCCTCTGCTGGTGCTGCCGATGCTTTCGGTCAGGGAGGAGGACGCGGCATCGCCTGCGGGTATACGCGCTGTGCGGCTCGTCTGCTATGCATTGATTCTGCTGTTTCAGATCGCTTTTCAGGTGATCCGCCACACCGGTAAAGGGAAGGGAAGCCATTCTCTTTTCGGTATTCGAAGGCCGCAGCTTTCGATAAAGGGCTGTGCGGCCGCTGCAGGGCTCTTCGGAACGGTGGTTCTTGCGGCTTCTATTCCTGTTCTGCTGAATCAGGAGGTTCTTTATGAGCTGGTGTATGGCTTGGAAGGATATGTGACGAGGACCTTTCGGAATGTGACCGGACTGGCGCAGGAGGCAAGCGCGGACGGGCGAATCAGCCGGGGAAACAATTATCGGACAGGAACGGTGCAACTCATCCTGCAGACGGACGCTCAGCCCACAGAAATGTTGTATCTGAAAGGATTTGAAGGCGGCGAGTATATGGGTGGAAACTGGAACCGCTCCAATGACGAGGCACTGTTTGAGCAGATGGCGGAGCGGCTTGACTGGGGAGAATGGTCCTACATGATCGGCGGCATGTATTACAGCATGTACTATGCGATGAATGAGGGGGTGTACGTGGAGGACATGCCGTTTCCCAGATATCTCTGGATCACGCATACAGGCGGAAGCTATTACAATACCTATGCGCCTTACTACAGCCAGAGAGGGGCATGGGTGCTTTCCCCGGCCTCCGCGGAAGACGGATATGTTTTTCGCTATTATGAGCAGAAGGATATGCACATCGGTGAGGGCGGGGTGCCGGAAAGCTTTTCCATGCAGATGGAATGGTATCGGGAGGTGCAGGACGCCTATGCGAAAGAGGCGCAGACCGCCTATACCCGCGTTCCGGCGGAGCTTCTTCCCAGACTGACGGCTCTGGTGGAGGAGAATCCGCTGGAAAGCCTGGAGGAGATAACGGCCTTCATTCTGTATACCCTGCAGAGCAATACCGCCTATACGCTGACTCCGGGGCGCGCTCCGGTCAATGAGGATGTGGTGGAATATTTCCTTTTTGAGGGAAAAAGAGGCTACTGCGTGCATTATGCGGCGGCTGCGACGCTGATGTACCGCCTGTACGGGATTCCGGCCAGATACGTTTCCGGTTATGCGGTGCCGCCCTCGGCTTTCCGGCAGACGGCAGAGGGAAGCTGGAGAGCGGAGGCGACGGATGAGCAGGCCCATGCCTGGGTGGAAATTTTTCTGGAGGATTATGGGTGGACGCCCGTGGAGGTGACTCCGTCGGACAGCGGAGTGATATCCGCTGCCTATCCCGGTTTTGCGCCGGAGCAGATGGACCGTCTGCTGACAGAGCATGGCTGGAATATGGAAGTCCCCAGCCTTACCGGGATGTCTGCTGGAGAATCCGGTGAACCCGGCACAGCAGCGGCCGGAGTGACGGAGAAAGAAGCGTTTCGCAGACGGATTTCCGTCTTCCTTCAGGAGCACCGGGAGCTTCTGGCTGCTGCTGCCGCCTGCGCAGTCTATACCCTGCTTCTGCTTCCCGTATTTCTTGACTACAGGAGGCTCCGTATCCGGAAACGGATGGAGAAGGCGGGCTGCCGGCAGGTATTTGACAGACTGCTCCGGATGCTGCATTTTTGTGGATACATGATGGAATATGACGGGACCCAGGAGGACTTTTCAGAGAAGCTTGCCGCCGTCTGCGCTCTTTCCCGCACAGATGCCGTAAGACTTCAGGGAATCGTGGAAAGGGCCGCTTACGGGGCAGGAAGTCCGGAGGAAGCGGAAGAGGATTTCGTCAGAAAAATGTATCTGTATGCGGCAGATCATCTGTACCAGGAGCTGAGCGGGGCAAAGAGGCTGGTTTTCCGGTATGTAAAGGCGTTTGGGTGAGCGGCCCGACATGCTGCGGGGTGGCAGGAAACTGAGAAAATAACGAAAGAGGATGGAGGACGATTGAGATGGACAGAAAAAAAGGCTGCCGGAAAAACTTTGTGGCCTGCCAGGCAGCATGCCTTGCGCTTATACTCGGTCTGACTGGCTGCACAAGCCTGCAGCAGACGGCGGCGGAGACGCAGGCCGGCACCATGCAGCCCTTGACGGAACAGGAGACTGTCACGGCGGAAACGGTAGAAACAACGGCTGTCGTTGCAGAACCGGATGATTCAGGAATGCGCGGAAGCAGTGAGATTCTTTACGCCTCAGAGGTACAGCCGCTGTCTGAAGAACAGGAACAGCTCATTCTGGATTATATGAACCTTTATTTCGCATCCCTGGAGGATTTTGAACCGCAAGAGGAGATCGCCGCTCTCTTTTCAGATGAGGAACAGGCGGCTCTTGCGGACAGTGCCATCGATTTCCAGATCAGCCTGAGGCAGATGCAGGATGCGGACTATACGCTCGCTTCCTGGAGCTACTCTCTTACTCTGAACGAAATCACACAGGAGGAGGACGGTTCTCTGCACATTTTTGCCAGAGAGAATAACACACAGAATTTTAATCAGAATCCGGAGATCGCTTCGGAACGTTATGGCGGCTATCATCTGTTCGAACTGGAACAGATGGAAGGAAGCTGGAAAATCAGAAGCCATATGATGTTTGATGCGGTTTATATGATGCTCTGGAGTGAGGGCGGCGGAGAGGAAGCGGCGCTCCGATACGCGGAGGCGGTTCCGGAATATCTCAGACTGGCGCAGGAGCAGCTTCAGGAGAGAGAGGCGGACCGGGAACGGGAACCGGGGGAGCTGCAGGCGCAGTACGCTTATGACAGGCAGGCTGCGGCGGCCTACGCGGACAGATATGTGGATGAACGAAACGATGCGTGGCCCGACTATGCCGGAAGCGGCGGAAACTGCCAGAATTTTGCCTCGCAGGTGCTTCTCGCCGGCGGAATTCCCATGGACATCTACGGAGACGCGGTCTGGAAGTGGTATTCGGATGAGGTATCCAACAGTCCGGGCGCGCAGGGACGTTCCAGCTCCTGGACCGGCGTAAACCAGTTCGTGGAATATGCGGCGGCAAATACCGGATACGGTCTTGTGGCGGAGACGGAGGCGCCATATTTTTCCGGCGAACCCGGAGATCTGCTTCATATGGGTATCGACGGAGACTGGGGCCATACGGTGGTGATCGCGTCTGCGGTGACGAACGGGCAGGGAGAGGTGGTGGATTATCTGGTGGATTCCAACACGGGCAACCTGCGCAACTATCCGGCCAGTCTGTACGGATATCCGGAGATCATCCTGACCAGGATTGGAGGGTGGAATGAAGGATAAAATAGAGGGGGCGCCAGTTCAGTACCCAAAATGAATGCAGTCAAAGATGAGAGAGAATATAGAGGTGAGTAAATATGTTCAGATTGTTTGTGTTTACGATGACATTAATAATAATGATACCCTGCTGCATTTTATCTTTGGGACTGACTGTCCTTTACATCTGGCGAATTTGTAAGGACAGCCAGTAGATAAATGAGAAAAATGGAATTCATTTTAATCTTCTATATCGAGTAGATCTTTTGCCATCTTCTTTTTCTTTTCCAGTCCGCCTTGGCGAGAGATCATAATTCTCTGCGCCTGAGGACTCCCGGCACCGTGCATGGATTCTGTCAAATATCCGACTGCGGCGGTTCCGAGAGTGAGATTTTCGATCAGCCGGAAGATTTTCAATCTTTCTTTTACAGAGAAAGCAGAAGACGCGGCAAGGTATTTACGAATGAGCGGGCCTGTTTCGGGATGATTGAAGTCCATGCCAGAAGGCGCTGTAACCATCAGGCCGCCGGCAATATCCTGTGCCAATCTTGCAATTTCATAGGGAAAGCGAGTGACATTTTGTTTACATATATTGGCAAGCAGCGTGTTAATGTCATAGATGCCACTCGGTGTAGGGTGACCTTCGCAGGAACATGCAATACCGCAGGAATAGAGGGTTTCATTCAAATGAGTCATTTCAATCAGCTTATCCTTGATATGAGAAGACTTTTCTACTCCATTGGATTGTGCTGCAAGAGCGGAAGCCCCAATCAGAACATCTCCTACCCCGACCTTACAGCCGCCGTAGCTCTGTCTGTGATATCCGGCGAAACGCTCTACCAGAAGGCCGGCATATTCGGTTTCGCCATTCATAAAGATTCGTTCATTTGGTACAAAAACATTATTAAAAATCGTAAGAGCTTCTACGCCGCCAAATTTGCAATTCCCGGAATCTTCACAAGGACATTCCAGCTTTCTGGTATCACAGCTCTGACGTCCGATGATCATTGTGATTCCTTCTGTATCGGTAGGCACGGCAAAAGAAACGGCATAGTCTTTGTCTTCTGGCCCAAGTGCGATAGTGGGCATGACAAGTACTTCATGAGAATTACAGATTCCAGTTTGATGAACCTTAGCCCCTCTGACGATAATACCATCATGTCTTCTTTCTATTACTCTGAGGTAGAGATCAGGATCGGCCTGCTGATGAGGGGCAAGACTGCGATCTCCCTTGGGATCAGTCATTGCCCCGTCAACGGTCAGATCCTCGTCCTGGCAGTGGATGACAAAAGCTTTAAAACGCTCCCAGTAGCTGGTTCCATATTTCTGATCAATGTCATAGGTGGTACTGTATACTGCATTCATGGCATCCATTCCTACACAGCGCTGAAAGCAGGCAGCTGTCTTCTGGCCAAGCAGACGTTGCATTTTTACCTTTTTGATCAAATCTTCACAGCTTTGGTGCAGATTAGTAAAACGGTTGATGGTCCTGCCTGTGAGGATGGATTCGGCTGTCATTAAGTCTCTGTATTCGGTATCAAATGCTAGATCGTAGGTCATTTTTACAGAATTAAGAGAAGGCTGTAAAATGGGATGGCCTACAGCTGTTTGCAACTCCTCTCCCATGCAGAAAATGTGCATTTTCATTCGTTGAATACTTTCGATGTATTGTTCTCCTGTCATCATGGCGGGTACCTCTGCTCCTTATTCCTTAGAATCAATATAGGAAATACCGAATTCGTCGTTTTTTCTGGTTATGGAGACTTCGGGAAGCTCCAGAATGGCTAGTTCTGCAAGATACTGTACTTCACATCCCGATTCCATGTGTCCAGTATAAACCCTGTCAGAATCTGAAACGGTGAGATGAAAATGAGGCTCGCCATCTATGATAAGCCCCTGAGCGTTTCCCAGTTCAATGGGACTCTGATAGGTAAAATACTGATTTGTAGGAAGATCCTCTAGGGTGGTGATTGCATGAAGCTTGGCACAACGTAGAGAGCCAATCGCAGATACCAGAATACCGTTTCTGATATTAAGCTGTTTCAGTTGAGACTGTACGGATGTAAGGATATCCTCTCCTTTAGTCAGATGAATGATGATAACACGTCCGATTTTTTGGGTAACAAATGTACGCATGGTTTTTCCCTCCCAAAAGTTATATTTATAAATTCATACTAAATCTGGATAAACGAAAATTCTGCCGCATTTTTGTCCTGTTTTCTTTATTTTTTATGCAGAAGGCCGGGTAAGAAGACGGAAAAGACTGGTATTACTACAAAACTATTGAAAAAAAGAACGCAGTTTACTAATATAGTAAGGGTTAAAGGTATTCTTGATCTGAAAAGAAAAGGAGGAGAAATGTCATATAATTGCAAAATTGTCCGGATGCTGACAGAAGACAATATCTATGGTAGCGTTGTTACACATGGATTTGCCATATGTAATCACTGGCATAATGAGATGGAATTCGTTTATGTGGTTCATGGGAATCTGGAAATAAATATTGATGGAAATGTATATCACGTATCGGAAGGCCAGATTATGATTGTCAGTTCAAATGTTATGCATGCTTTTATGCAGACGGTTGACGGAACAGTTATCTGGGTGGCCAAAGTATTTCTGAAGAATATTCTGAGCTACCTTTCTGAAAAAGAACAGTTGACAGATATTTACAGAAATACGTTGATTATAAAGGCCACAGATAAAATGAAAAGCATTTTCAGGGATCTAATCAGTGCTCAATATGGAGTATTAAACGAATGTTATTCAGGAATTAAAGCTTCGGAACTGACGATAGAAATTCTGAGTAATAAAAATACGATCAAACAGTATATTGTCACAAAGGCGGTAGAAAATTCTGAAAATATTTATAAACTACAACAATTTGTGGAAAGTAATCTGGATAAAGATATTACCTTGTCGATGGTTGCAGATTATCTTGGATTCAGCCTTGCCTATTGTTCCAAATATATTAAAAGAAAAACCAATCTGAACTTTCTGGAATATGTGAACTCTGTCCGCCTTCGGGAGGCGGAAGCGCTGCTTCAAACTACAGACATGTGTGTAACAGATATTTCATATACAACAGGTTTCAAAAGTATACAGAGTTTTAACCGTGTATTTAAGAAACACCGTGGGATGACTCCGACGGCATATAAAAAGAATTTAAAAAACAAAAAATAATGTAAAGCGGACAAAAACTGCGTGGATTGTGCGGCACATATCATGTATATTTTCAACAAGGGATCGGAGGATATATGATAAAAAGCCGCAATAATATACAAAAATATGTGGAGCGGCGCGTGTATCAGAATGCATTCTGTGTAATGAAAGATTCTTGGCGCTGCTTTTTTGTCGCTTTTTTATTGAAAATGGCGGGAGGAAATCAATGAGATTATGGAATGAAGCGAAGGCATTATGCATGCAGATGGATGGGATGTACCTTCAAATTATGCCTTGGGGAGATCATTCTTTACGTGTGTTAATGTATCCGTCCGGAAGAGCAGATAACAGGAATTGGGCATTAACAGAGACTGTTCCGGAAGCCCATACGGAGATTGTGATTCAGGATGAGATACAAAGGGCACCATGGGAAGAAAAAGGGGAAAAAGTTCAGAGAGGATTTATAAAAAATGGAAATATTCAGGCGGAAATCAATCCAGAGGGATGGATTCAGTTCAGAAATCGGAACGGACAGATTTTGCTGGAGGAATACTGGAGGAACAGAAAGCGCTTGGACCGATACGCAGTTCCGCAGGATATGTCTGCGAGAGAATGGAAAGCGGTGCCGGGAACGTCAGAATATCGTCTGACAGTCCGGTTCGAGGCAAAGGAAGATGAAAAAATCTTCGGAATGGGACAGTATCAGGAGTGCGGACTGAACAAAAAGGGCAGGATTCTGGATTTGGAACAGAGAAATACGCAGTGCAGTATTCCGTTTTATCTTTCAAATCGCGGATATGGATTTTTGTGGAACAACCCTGCTGTCGGAAAGGCCGTTTTTGGAAACAACCGAATGGAATGGACTGCGGAGCGTACCGGGAAAATGGATTATTTCATCACAGCGGCAGAAACGCCGGAACAGATTATTCAGCAGTTTACCAGTGCAGTTGGACGGCCTCCGCTTATGCCCGAGGATACCTTTGGACTGTGGCAGTCAAAGCTGAGATATCGGACGCAGCAGGAAGTTATGGAAGTTGTTGAAAGGTATGAAAAGAGAAAACTTCCTCTGGACGTTATCGTGATAGATTTTTTTCACTGGCCCCGGCAGGGAGAGTTCAGATTCGATCCAAAAGACTGGCCGGAACCTGAAAAAATGATTCGGAAACTGTCAGATAAGGGGATCAAAGTCATGGTTTCCGTGTGGCCGACAGTGGACGCTGGTTCCTCCAATAAGAAAGAAATGGAAGAAAAGGGCTTCCTTGTAAAAAATGATCTGGGACATCAAATTCACATGAACTGGATGGGGGAAACGAGATTTTGGGATCCATTCAGCCAGGAATCTAGGGAATATGTCTGGAATAAGTGTCGGGAGAATTACTACAAAAAAGGAATACGGATGTTCTGGCTGGATGAAGCGGAACCGGAATATGGTCCTTATGACTTTGAACTGTACCGTTACCAAGAAGGACCTGCATTGGAAGTGAGTAATTTTTACCCGGTTCAATATGCGAAAACCTTCTGGGATGGTATGAAGCAGTGCGGACAGGACAGAATCATGAATCTGATTAGGTGTGCCTGGGCTGGCAGTCAGAAGTATGGAACACTGGTATGGTCGGGAGATGTACATTCATCTTTCCGCGCGATGAGAGAACAGATTCAGGCGGGAATCAGCATGGGAATTTGTGGAATTGCATGGTGGACCACAGATATCGGAGGATTCCTTGGCGGATATCCAGAGGATCCTGCTTTTCAGGAACTCCTCGTGCGATGGTTTGAATGGGCGGTATTTTGTCCAGTACTTAGGATGCATGGAGCAAGACAGCCCTTTGAAAAGCTGGAAGAAGAATTCAGGGAAGGTGTGAAGCAGTTTACAAGCGGACAGCCGAATGAGGTTTTCAGCTATGGTGAAGAAGTATACGAGACTCTGAGAAAATATATATTCCTGAGGAAAACGTTAAAGCCGTATCTGGAGTCTCTGATGGAAGAATCGCATCTGACAGGGCTTCCGTTGATTCGGGCGATGTTCCTCGAATATCCATCTGATGAGGAATGCTGGAATGTGGAAGGGCAGTATTTGTTTGGGAAGGATATTCTTGTCGCTCCGGTCGCGGAAGAAGGGCAGAGAGAAAAAGGAGTTTATATTCCGGGAGAATCTGTATGGATTCATGCTGCAGATCAGAAAGAATATTGTGGGGGGAACTGGATTCGAGTAGAAGCACCGTTAGATAAAATTCCGGTCTTTTACAGAAAGAATGGAAGGGTAAAACTGGAGTTATAAAAAAGAGGAGGATATGGGGTGAAAAAGAATATAAAGGATGGGATTGCAGGTTATCTGTTCCTTCTTCCCTGGCTGATTGGATTTTTTGGACTAACGTTGATACCAATGATAGCGTCGTTATATTTCTCGTTTACGCAGTATGATATGCTGACCCCGGCTATTCCGATCGGACTGAAAAATTATCGGGACTTATTCGCGGATGACCGGTTCATAAACAGTCTGAAAGTTACATTTAAGTATGTTATTATCAGCGTCCCTCTGCAGCTTGCTTTTGCATTGATGATTGCTCTGATGTTGAAGAAGAACAGAAGAGGTGTAAAAGTTTATCGTGCAATGTATTATCTGCCGTCGCTGTTTGGAGGTTCGGTCGCAGTTTCCATTCTCTGGAGACAATTATTCAACAAGGAAGGCGTCTTTAATCAGTTCCTTGCGTTATTTGGAATAGAAGGACAAAACTGGATCGCTACCCCCTCGTCTGCTCTGAATACTCTGATTGTTCTGGCAGTCTGGCAGTTTGGCTCATCCATGGTAATTTTTCTGGCTTCCCTGAAACAGATTCCGGAAGACTATTATGAAGCGGCTACGCTGGACGGAGCGGGGAAATTTGCTCAGTTTTTCAAGATTACACTGCCTTTGCTGACTCCAATGGTATTTTTTAACGTGGTCATGCAGGTAATCAATGCGTTTCAGTCCTTCAATTCGGCATACATTATCAGCAACGGCACTGGCGGACCGCTGGACTCAACGCTGTTTTATTCGCTGTATCTATATATTAAGGCATTTAATCATTTCCAGATGGGATATGCGTCTGCCATGGCCTGGGTGCTGCTGGTGATTATTGCGGCCGTTACAGGATTGATGTTCCTGTTCGCAAAATTCTGGGTATTCTATGATGACTGAGGGAGGAGCGGAAATGAAGAAAAAAATCAGGAATATATCTTATCACGTTTTTATCATTGCGTTCGCTCTTCTGATGCTTTATCCGTTACTATGGATGATCAGTGCATCCTTCAAGGACACGCTGGAGATTTTTCAGGGGACAAATTTTTTCCCCAAAACAGTGAAACTGGATAATTATGCCCAAGGCTGGCAAGGATTATCCGGAGTGACGTTTACCAGATTCTTTGCAAATTCCTTTCTGATTGTCTTGGTAGCGTTGATAGGTAATCTGACCTCCTGCCTGATGGCGGCTAATGCTTTTGCCAAGATCAAATTCCCGCTGAAGGGTTTCTGGTTTATGTTGATGATGGGTACTCTGATGCTTCCCATGCATGTAAAACTGATTCCGCAGTATATCATGTACAATAAACTGGGATGGATTAATACGTATTTGCCATTGATGGTTCCCAAATTTCTGGCGACAGAGGGATTTTTCGTATTTCTGATGACGCAGTATATGCGGGGGCTGCCGCGGGAAATTGATGAGGCGGCGATCTGCGATGGATGCGGGCAGTGGCAGAGGTTTATTCGGATTACGGTACCTCTTTCCGTTCCGGCTATCGTCACAACGGCTATATTTACCTTCATATGGACGTGGAACGACTTCTTTTCCCAGATGCTGTATATCACGGGAATTGACAAATTTACGGTGGCTCTGGCGTTAAGGCAGTTTGTGGATGCGACAGGGAACAGTTCCTGGGGTGCTCTGTTCGCCATGTCAACGCTTTCTCTGGTGCCATTGTTCCTGATGTTTGTTTTCTTCCAGAATTATCTGGTGGACGGAATAACGGCCGGAAGTATTAAAGGATAGCAAATGAAATTGCGTGCAGGATTTTAAAACAGGAAGACCGTGTGATGAAAAATCACTTTTAAATACGGTTCAAAAAAAGAAAGGGAGGTAATATCTATGCAGCGAAAAAAATGGCTGGCAGCAGCTCTTGCAACGGTGATGGTCTTTACGGCAGTCGGATGCGGGGGGACGGCGACAATGGAAAACACAGGAGCGGCGCAGGAAAGCAGTGCGGCTTCTGCTCAGACGGAAGAGGATTCAGTTTCACAGGCAGCAGAGAGTACTGCTTCTGATGGGGAGGTTGTAGAGATTCGTTTTTCATGGTGGGGTGATACTGTGAGAAATGATATGTACAATGAGATCTGCGACAGATTTGAAGCGGCGAATCCGGATATTAAGGTCATGAGAGAACCCATGTCATGGAATGATTACTGGACCAAAATGTCCACGCAGATTGCCGGAGGAAATGCACCTGATGTCTTTGGCATGCATCCGCAGTATGCAGCGGACTATGCCCTGAGAGGAGCTTTGCTGGATCTGCAGCCGTATGTGGATGACGGTACCATAGATCTGTCAAAGTTTTCAGAGGCGGTTATTGACAGTGGAAAATATAATGACATATTCTATATGGTTTCTATGGGAGTCAGCTTTACCTGCTATCTGGTAAACAATGAACTTGCACAGCAGTATGGGGTTACACTTCCAGCTTATAATGAGGACTGGACCTGGAGCCAGTTCATAGAAGAGGCAAATAAGTTTACCCAATCTGCGGCAGGAAGCGGTATCTGGTTTTCTGGAGACAGTTCTGCTGACATTAACTGTTTCAGATGGGCTGCAAGAGAGGCAGGAGGAGATAACTATACGGAAGATGGGCAGCTTGGATTTGAGCAGCAGACAGTGGTTAACTGGCTGGATATGTGGAGCGAGTTGAGAGATATGGGAGCAATTCCGGATGCGGCTACGGCATCAGAGGATGGAACGTTGGCACTGGAACAGAGACTGTTTACCCGTGGACAGATGATTCTGCATAATGTACCGATTAATCAGCTTTATCTGTATGCGGAGGCAATGCCGAATAATACCATTACAGCAGTCAGAATTCCTACAGCTGAAGACGGAACACGGGCAGAGTATCTGGAAGGAGCACATTTTGCCGTTTCCTCCAGTATCGATGAAGCGCATCAGCGCGCGGCTGCGAAGCTTATCGATTTCTTCGTAAATACGGAAGACTCGATGGAACTGTTCAAAATGGATCAGGGTGTGCCCGCCAATTCTGATATGGCGGAATTCATCAAACCGCTACTGGATGAGCCTAATCAGACAGCAATTGACTTTGCGCTTGCTCTGATGGAATTATGTGAAACTGCAACGCCTGCGGCAAAGGGGGCGAGTGAGATTGCAACGGCATATACTACGGCAGCGGATAAAGTCAGGTATGGACAGGAAGATTCAACAATGGCAGTGGCAGAATTTATGGAAGAAGCCAATTCCATATTGGAAGCAAATAAATAATTTATCTGGAGGTCGCTATGAACAACGAAGACAAGGAACTGTTGAAACTTTTTGAGCCCCTTCGTGTGGCAGATGTCAGGGACGGTATGGACTGGATGGGGTATCATCATTATGGAACGCTGGACTACAGAATTAGACCGTTGTATCGGACCAAAGCGGTGGGAATAGCCAGAACGGCCAGATACCTTCCATATGTGGGGCCGGATCCAGATGTGACGGGGGATGCATATACCAACTGGTCCAACTGGTATTACGGGAATGTCTGTATCTATCCTTGGTTTGAGGAAATAGAAGAAGGGGACTTTATTGCGTTAGATGTTTCCGGAGTTGATGTGGGACTGATGGGATCCGAAAACGCCCTAGGTGCAAAGATTAAAGGAGCAAGAGGATTTGTCACGAACGGAGGGGGAATCCGGGATACAGATGAAGTGATTCGTGAAGATATTCCCGTTTGGAGCTATTTTGTATCTCAGAAAATGGATCAGGTCAGGTTGCAGTATGACGCGAAGGATGTTCCTGTTGCCATAGGCGGGGTAACCATCTGTCCGGGAGATATTATTGTGGCCGATGGAGATGGCGTAATTGTCGTGCCCAGAAAGATCGCGAAAGATGTGGCAAAGTATGCGCACAGAGAACTGTTTAATGATAAGAATGCCAGAAGAGAAAAATACGAAAAGTTGGGATGGGAGTTAGATGACAGCGTTGTAAACAATCAGGAACGGTATGAAGGATAATTTTATATGTGAAGATACATATGAAGATTGAAAAATGGCCTCCTTTGCCTGACAAAATTTGGTGAGGGAGGCTGTTTTATCAGACAGGATCAGGAGATGCTTCAATATGGGAATTAGGATACAGACAGGCTGTACGTTACAAAACCCATCGGACATAATACCCGCAGCAGAATGCGGCTTTGATTATTTGGAATTCATGGGTAAATATCTGGTTTCTTTATCTCAAAACGAGTTAATGTCCCTTCAGAAAAAAGTGAAAGACTTTTCTGTAAGAGTATTGGGCATGAACGGATACTGTCCGGAAACGTTGAAGATGGCGGGACCGGGCTTTGATCCGGAGAGCATACGAAAGTATGCGGTTGAATGCGCCAAAAGAGGAGCCGGTCTGGGGGCAGAATTGGTTGGAATCGGTTCTCCGAAGTCGAGAAACCTTCCTGGCGGATATCCCCGGTCGGAGGCGGTACGACAGCTGAAGGAATTTCTAAAAATTACCACGGAGGAATTTGGAAAATACGGTATGACGGTCTGTCTGGAGCCGCTGGCTCCCTGTTACTGCAACTTTATCAATTATCTTCCTGAAGCAGCAGCAGTGGTGGAGGACCTGAATCTGGAGAATCTGGGGATTGTGGTGGATTTTTATAATATGGAATACGTGAATGAGGCAGATCTGGATCTGAAAAGCTTTGTGAATCTGATCCGGCATGCGCATATATCAGACGACGACGGGAGCTGTAACAGACGTTCCTGGCTGAAGAAGGAGAAAAGAAAGCTGCATGTCAAACGGGTGCGAAGTCTGTATGATCGAGGCTATGAGGGAGCGATTACGCTGGAAACGGACTGTCGGTTTGACAGAAAACAGGCGGCAGAGTCGTTGGATATCCTGAGAAATGCTATGGAAGAATAAGGGGGAAATTTATGTATATCAGAGATAGAAAAGTTATCATCAGTGCGGCAATTACTGGGGCGACGCATGTTCCCAGCCTTTCCCCGTATCTGCCCAAAAATCCGGATGAGATCATCCGTAGTGCTATAGAAGCAAATCGAGCAGGGGCAGCGGTAGTACATATTCATGCCAGGGATATAGAAGGAAAGCCGACGACTGACCATGGGATTTTCTGTTATATTCTTTCCTCCATTGCAAGGGAATGTGATGCGGTCATCGGAATTACCACGGGAGGAGGAAATGGGATGAGCGTGGAAGAACGTTTTTCCGTGATCCGGAAGTTTCAGCCGGAGATGGCGTCTGCAAATGGGGGGTCCATGAACTTCTGTTATAACAGGCTGCTGGATGGTGTGGAGCAGACCGTTTATGAATGGGAGAGGGAATATGTGGAGCGGACGTGGGACAATGTATTTCGCAATTCTTTTCGGGATATGGAATACTGTATCAGAACTATGAATGAATGTGGAACGATGCCGGAGTATGAGGTATTCGATTACGGGCAATTGAACAATCTGCGGATTCTGAAAAAGCAAGGGGTTATTACGCAGCCGATTTATATTCAGTTTGTTCCCGGAGTGCAGGGAGGCATGCCGGCCAACAATGAAACCCTGATGTTTGTAATTGATCAGGCAAAAAAAATGCTTGGAAGCGATATCCAGTATAGCAGCGTTGGCGTGGGAAGGAAGATGTTCAAGCTTGAAACCATGTGTGCGTTAAACGGTGGGAACGTACGTGTTGGAATGGAAGATGGCTTGTATATAAATCCTCAAGGCGATCTGGCGCAGAGTAATGCGGAGCAGGTCCGAAAAATACGCAGGATTTTGGAATTACTTGATTTTGAAATCGCGGACAGCAAAGAGGCACGAAAAATGCTTCATCTGAAGGGAAAGGAAAATACTGCCTTTTAGGAAAAGAGTAAATAGGGAGAAAGAAAATGATATACAAAATCGGACAGAGCGCAAGCTTTTCCAAAACCATTGCAGAATGTGACGTATATGGTTTTGCGGGTATAACGGGAGATTTTAATCCATTACATGTGAACGAAGCAGAAGCGAAGAAAATGAGGTTTGGGAAAAGAATTGTGCACGGTATGCTTACGGCTTCCTTTCTTTCAACCGTGATCGCTGGTTTTATGCCGGGACCTGGAACCATTTATATGGAGCAGGCAGTAAAGTTTTTAAAGCCGGTATTTTTGGGGGATACAATAACTGCAAATGTGGAGATTACGGAACTGTTTGAGAGAAGAAGAGCGCGTTTGAAAACTACAGTGACAAATCAGGATGGAGAAGTGGTCGTTGATGGAAGCGCGCTGGTAAAGCTGCCTGAATAAAGAAAGGGAAAAAATGGTACATCAGATAAAAAATGTGGTCATTGCCGGGGCAGGGGTCATGGGCGCATCCATGGCTTTACTTTTTGCGGAATATGGCTACGACGTAACGATTTATGACATAAACGAAAAGGCTCTATGGACAGGGCGAGAAAATATGAAGAATATCCTGGTGGGAGATGTAAAAGAAGGAAAGAAAAAGGAAGAAGAAGCGCAGGAGTTGGTCGCAAAAATCTGTTTTACCAGCGAAAAGAACTGCTTTTGTGCTGCTGATTTCGTCGTGGAAGCTATTGTAGAACGGATGGAAATCAAGCATGATTTCTGGAAGGAAATTTCATCACTTGTTTCGGAGAAGGCTGTTTTGACGAGTAACACTTCCGGGTTGTCCCTGACACAGATTGCGGAGGCAGTCGTGAATCCGGAACGATTTTGTGGAATGCACTGGCTGAATCCGCCGCACATTTGTCCTCTTGTGGAAGTTATAAAAGGAGAAAAAACACAGGACATAGTGACAGACATTGTGTATGACATAGCCCGTGATATCGGTCGTTATCCTGTACGTCTGAAAAAGGAGGTTCCGGGTTTTCTGGTGAACCGTTTCCAGTTTGCCATACTGCGGGAGGCAACGAGTCTGGTAGAGGAAGGTGTTGCGGAAAAGGAAGATATTGACAAAGTATTTAAGTATGGTCTTGGGCTTAGGTATGCCTGCCTTGGGCCGTTTGAAATCGCTGACCTGGGCGGCCTGGATACCTTTTATCGTATTGCGGAATATCTTTTTCCGGATCTGAGCAATGCCGCAGAGGTGCCGAAAATGCTGGCAGAGTTGTATAGGCGCGGGGATTATGGAGTGAAGACCGGAATGGGATTCTATGATTACAGCGGTGGAAGAGACGAGGAAGTAATTGCGAAACGGGATCATGATTTTAAAAAAGTAGCGAAGTGTTTATATGAGGAGCCATAGAAGAACTGCCCGCTGAAATAGGCAGTAGGAGAAAGTTTATGATTGTGATGTTGCTACTGGAAAAAATTGCGGCTCTTTGTCTGATTCTCTGCATGGGTGTTTTTCTGGTAAAAATAGGGATCATGGACGGAAAGGACAGTAAGGTGATCTCTGCCCTTTCTGTCCATTTAATTGTACCCTGTGTAATTTTGTCCGCATTTCAGATGGAGGTGACGGACGAAATGTGGGGAGGAATGTTTTTGGCCTTTTTTGCCGCCATTGTGGTGAATCTGGGAATGATTTCTGCTGATCATCTTCTTGCAAAGCGTCTGCATCTAAATTGTGTGGAGCAGGTTTCAATCATTTACTCCAATGCGGGAAATTTGGTGATTCCTATTGTGGCGGCTGTACTCGGGGAGGAATGGGTAGTCTATTCCAGTGCCTTTCTTGCGGTGCAGATGTTTCTTTTATGGAGTCATGGAAAATGTCTTTTGTGTGGGGAAAAGAGAACGGACCTCAGAAAGCTTTTTACTAATGTAAATCTTTTATCTATTCTGGCAGGGATGTTGTTTCTTGCAACAGGGATTCATTTCCCTTCTCCTGTGCAGGATGCACTGGATTCTATCGGACAGATGGTGGGCCCCCTTGCCATGCTTGTGACAGGGATGCTGATAGGAAAAATAAATTTTATGCAAGTTTTAAAGTGCAGGCGCATTTGGATGACAGCAGTTCTCCGGCTTATTGTTTTTCCATTGCCAATACTTCTGTGCCTGAAATATATGGGGAATGTGCTGCCTGTTGCGAATGGAAAGACAATTCTTCTTATTACGCTGATTGCAACGATAACACCGTCGGCTTCTACAGTGACTCAGATGGCACAGATTTACGGACGGGATGCAGAATATGCGGGAGCGATTAATATTATAACTACGCTGCTCTGTATGGTCACTATGCCAATCATGGTCGCTCTGTATCAACTGTAATGGCATGATAAATCTTTTTTACGGTAAAAAGGCTCCCTGTAAAAATCAAATTTTCTCTTGCATTTTGCATGGCATATGATAAGCTGTTTTCGGAAACGACTCTGTTACGCAAAGAGTCAGATTTTCCGGAAATGAGGAAACACCCATGTATTCGTTTTTACTCGCAATTATCTATGCTGCATTCATCAGTCTGGGCCTTCCGGATTCCCTTCTGGGATCGGCATGGCCCGTGATGCATGAGATGCTTGGCGTTCCGGTTTCCTGGGCCGGGCTTGTAACCATGATCATTTCGGCGGGAACCATAGTTTCCAGCCTTTTTTCTGACCGGCTGACGAGAAAATTCGGAGCCGGATCTGTGACTGCGGTCAGCGTTCTGATGACGGCTGCCGCTCTTTTCGGTTTTTCCATTTCCAATGAATTCTGGATGCTGTGTCTCTGGGCAGTGCCCTATGGTCTGGGCGCCGGCGCGGTGGATGCGGCGTTGAATAATTATGTGGCGCTTCACTATTCCTCCCGGGATATGAGCTGGCTGCACTGTTTCTGGGGCGTGGGAACCATCATCAGCCCTTACATCATGAGCTACAGCCTGACGGGAGGGCTTGGCTGGCAGCAGGGCTACCGCATCGTTTCCTTCTTACAGCTGTGTCTTACCGCGGTTCTGTTTCTGAGCCTGCCGGTCTGGAAAAAAGCGCGCCTTTCGCAGCAGGCGGTTGCCAGGGCGGTGAAGGAAGCGGCAGCTGTGGCAGAAGAGACGGCTGCGGCGGAGAGCGCAAAACCTCTGACGCTTCGGCAGGCCCTTCGGATTCGCGGGGTAGGACTGGTTCTGATCGCCTTTTTCTCCTACTGCGCGCTGGAGCAGACCGCGATGCTGTGGGCAAGCAGTTATCTGGTGCAGTTTCGGGGAATTGACGCGTCCGTTGCGGCCAGATTTGCTTCCATGTTCTGTATTGGGATTACGGCGGGGCGTTTTTTGAGCGGTTTCGTGGCGGACCGGTTTGGAGATAAACGGATGATCCGCATTGGCACACTGGTGGTGTTTGCCGGTATTCTTCTGGTCGCTGTTCCGGTGAAAATGGATCAGGTTTCTCTGGCCGGACTGATTGTCATCGGGTTTGGATGCGCGCCCATTTATCCCTCCATCATTCATGCCACGCCGGATCATTTCGGAAGAGAAAATTCGCAGGCGGTCATCGGTATCCAGATGGCATGCGCTTATGTGGGAACGACGCTGATGCCGCCGCTGTTCGGCGTCCTGTCCTCTGTGGCAGGAATCGGCCTGTTTTCAGGATATCTGTTTTTGTTTGCCGTTCTCATGCTGGCTGCGTCCGAGCGTCTGAACCGGCTGGTTCGTTGAGAGGAGACGGATAATGGAGATGAAAACAAAAATACTGGCGGAGGATTCGCAGATTCTGGTCTGCCTGAAGCCCGCAGGTCTCGCGGTTCAGAGTGCGAGGCCGGGAGAGGCGGATATGGTAAGTGAACTGAAAAATTATCTGGCGGCGTCTCAAAGGGCGAAGAATGCGCCGGGAAGCGGAAGCAGGATTCCCTATCTGGGGCTGGTGCACCGGCTGGATCAGCCGGTTTCCGGCATCCTCGTGTTTGCAAAGACGCCAAAGGCGGCGGCGGAGCTTTCCCGGCAGGCGTCCGGCGTGGAAAAAGAACACCCTATGGAAAAGGAATACTGCGCGCTGGTTTATGTGGAGGAAGGCATTTCTCTGCCGGCGGCGGGAACAGAACGGGAGCTGGTGGACTGGCTGAAAAAGGAGCCCGGACAGAACCTTTCCCGTGTGGTTTCTGCCGGAACGGCCGGTGCAAAGCGGGCAGAGCTGTCCTTTCACGTAGCGGAAGAGGGGAGCAGTCCGGAATGCCGTCACAGCTGCCTTTCCATCCGGCTGCATACCGGAAGGCATCACCAGATCCGCGTCCAGCTCGCCCATGCGGGACTGCCTCTTTTGGGTGACGCCCGTTATGGAAGCGCACAGAGCCGGGAATATTCCGCCCGGCTTGGCATCCGTTCCATCTGTCTGTGCGCCTGCCGGCTGAACTTTTTTCATCCGGTCACAGGAAAACAGATGGAGTTTGAGACCGGTGAATATCCCTGGAAGTCTGCTCTTGCCGGAAACGGCGGTGCGGGCTGAATGGAGGAATCCGTCGGGACGGAAGAAAAAGATCGAAAATGGAGGTAAGAATGACAGAATCGGGACAGAAGGTGGAACAGCAGACGGAGAAGGGGCTGGAATGGTTTCTGGGAAATGTGAAGGACTGTACGGAATTTCTGGTCGTCTGCTGGGCTTTTCTGATGCTCACGGTCTTTCCGGTCTATGTGATTGACCACTATCAGGATATCGGCGCTTACAAATTTGCCTTTTTTTCCGGCGTCTCCACGCTGTTTCTGGTGCCGGGGGCGGTGCTCGGGCTGGTCTATGCCGTTTTAAAGCCGTTTGGCGGGAAGAGGGAGAAGGTGCGTGCGGAGGGCGGACGGCTTTCCTGGCTGGATATCGGCATGCTCGCCTATCTTCTTTTCCATATTCTTTCCTTCCTGGGAAGCGGGTTTAAGGAGGATGCCTGGGCGGGCGTGGGCGGATGGAATATGGGCCTGCGCACCCAGCTTCTCATGATTGCAGCCTATTTTCTTCTGTCCCGGTTCTTTCCGCTCCGGCGGCTGAAGCTGATTCTGGCGGGGACCATGCTGGGCTCCGGAATCGCCTTTGTGATCGGTATCCTGCATCGTTTTTCCATTGATCCGTTTGGATTTTACCGGGGACTTGACAGTGACACTACCCTGCGCTTTCTGTCCACCATCGGACAGGCGACCTGGTATTCCAGTTTTGTCTGCACCGTGCTTCCCATCGGTCTGTGTCTGTTCTACGCGTCGGATAAGGTGAAGGTCCGGGTGATTTCCGGCATCTACTGCACGCTGGGCTTTATGACTCTGGTGACGCAGAACAGTGACAGTGCCTTTGCCGCGCTGGCGGCGCTGCTGTTCGGGCTGTTTCTGGCTTCCTGTGTCTCCCCGAAGCGGATGGAGCGGTTTCTGGAGGTGGTGATCCTCTGCGCGGCTTCCTTTAAGGCCATTGGTTTTCTGCAGCGCGGTTTTCCGGAGCAGGCGGTGCGTCTTGGAAGCCTGTCGGAAGCCTTTTCCATGGGAGTGCTCAGCTGGATTCTGCTTCTGTTTGGAGCGGCATGTTATATCCTGCTTCTGCATATGGAGGAAAAAAGAGGAGTTTCCTTTGAAAAAAGCTGGGAAAAGACAGGTCGCAGGCTGTTTACGCTGGCCTGTATTTTGACCGGAATCCTTCTCGTTGCGGTGATCGGCGGAATCGCGCTGAATACCACCGGCCTTCTGGAAAAATGGTTCGGTATCTCCAGTGACAATCAGTACCTGCTGTTCAATGACAAATGGGGAAGCAACAGAGGATTTAACTGGAAAATGGCCGTCCGCATTTTTTCCGGCCTCCCTCTTCTGTCTAAAATCTTCGGCGTCGGTCCGGACTGCTTCATGGCCTACAGCTACAGCGTGCCGGAATACGCACAGCTTTTGAACGATTACTGGAAGCCGGACGTGCTGACAAACGCGCATAACGAGTTTCTGAATCTGCTGATCTGTATCGGAATCGGCGGCCTGCTTTCGTTCCTGCTTCTGCTTGGAGCGGGTGCGCGGCGTTTTTACCGGATCGGGAAGGAGCATCCGGAAGTGCTCATGGGACTTCTGGCGGTCTGCTCCTACGCAGCCCATAACTTTTTCTGTTACCAGCAGGTCTGCTGCACCCCGTTTCTGTTCCTGATTCTGGGGCTTTCGGAGCAGCTGGCGCGGCGGAGGGAAGAGGCGGAGGATGGAAAACGGCAAAGCAGGCAGGAAATACCAGAGTAGTTTTACCGGAAACCATACACACTAACCCTGGAGATAAGAGTATCAGGGAACGGTGGCCGGTATGGGAAATGTCTGGAAGGAAAATCAGAAGAAAATTTTGACTGTCTGTGCGGCAGGAATTGGCGTATATGTGGGATTTCGGTATCTGTTCCCGCTGGTTTCGCCGTTCCTGCTCGCTTTTTGTATTGTTTACCTGCTAAATCCCTGGCTGAACCGGATACAGAAACGGACGCATATCAAAAAGGAGGTGCTCCTGGCGCTGGTACTGGTGCTCGCGGCCGTCCTCGTGCTGGGCCTTCTCGCTGCGCTGCTTCAATATGCGGCAGGGGAGGCGGGGACGCTTGTGGAAAACTGGGACGGCATTTCCAGACAGGTGGGCGGGCAGATTGAGATCTTTTTCGGGGACTGCTGTATGTTCATGGAAGAGCATTTCGGACTGGATGCGGGAAAAGTGGAACAGGTGGTTCTGGAGCGGGTGGAAGTTTTCATCGAGGAGCTTCGGGTGGAGCTGGTTCCGAACCTGATGAAGGAGTCCTGGTGGTATGTCAGAAAGCTGATTTCCGCAGCCGCTTTTCTGGGAGTGGGTTTCATCGCCTCTCTCCTTCTGTGCCGGGATTATGACAGCCTGATGCAGAGCTTCAGACAGAGCGGCAAAGAAGCCGGAGAGCGGGAAAAGCCGGGAAACAGGCTGCTTACGGCAGTGCTTGCGGCTGCGGAGCGGATCTTACGCGTTGTTGTGGAATATGTAAAAGCGCAGGTGCTGATCCTTCTGGTGATTATGGCGGTCGCTTCTGCCGGATTGTGGCTGGGAAAGGTGGGAAACGCGTTTGTCCTCGGTTTTTTTGCGGGAATCCTGGATGCTCTGCCGTTTATCGGCACCGGCATCATTCTTCTTCCCACAGCGCTCTGGCAGCTCATATGCGGAAGGGCCGGAACGGCTTTGTGGTGCCTGGCGGTCTATATCTGCTGCGTAGGCGCGCGGGAATTTCTGGAGCCAAAGCTGATGGGAAAGCGGACGGGCGTTTATCCGGTTTTCATGCTTCTGTCCGTATATGCGGGCGTGAAGCTGTTCGGCCTGTCCGGAATCCTGAAGGGGCCGCTCTCCCTCGTGGTGCTGATGGAGCTGTTTGGCAAAAGGGAGGAGGAAACGCGGCGGGAGTCCTCCGGGGAAAAGGATTCGTAGAAAGCCGCGGGAAGAATGTTCTGCTGGGCGCTGGGCATAGATTTTTTCATTCCGAAAATCCGGTATGAGGGATCTTCCATTTTACAGCAAGGCGAGCCAGGTAGAGCAGGAGCATCACGCCCCAGGCAAAGGCCTCTGCATAGGCGATGATCATGTTGCCAAAAACATGGGCAAAGGCGTAGGAGGCGATGATCCGCACGATCAGGGACAGAATTCCCGCAAAGCTGGAATACAGCACGTCCCCGGTCCCTTCCAGGAAGCTGCGCGCCGCGGTGGAGAGACCGAGCACAACATAGAAAACGGCAAGTCCCCGGAAAAAGTTCCGGCCGATTTCCACCACCTGCGCGCTGGCTCCGAACAGGGAGATCAGCGGACCGCCCATCGGAATCACCATACAGGTGAGGAGAAGGGAAACCACCACCATCATTCCGGTTCCCACCAGAAAGGTTTTGCGTGCCCTTTTTTCATCTCCGGCTCCGCAGCTCTGCGCCACAAGGGTGGAAATGCCGGAGCCCAGGTTGGTCATTGGGAGAATCACGATGGTATCCACCCGGTAGGCTGTGGTGATGGCCGCCACGGTCTGGCTGCCGAAGCCGTTCATGAAGTTCTGCAGGATCAGGTTGCCGAAGGCGTTCACACTGGACTGGATCATGGGCGGAAAGCCCAGTCTGACACCCTCCCGCAGGGCGGTTTTCCGGATCAGATTTTTTCCGAAGCCGAACCGGAGCAGCGGATATTTGAGGACAGCGTAGATCACAAGAAAGACCGTCATCGCGATCTGGGAAACCACTGTGGCAATGGCGGCGCCGGATACGTTCCAGTCCAGCACGGCCACCAGCCAGATGTCCAGAATGACGTTGACCGCAGAGGAAAGCAGGATGGAGAGGAAGGGAGCCCGGCTGTCTCCCAGCCCCCTCAGCGCTGCAGAGTATACATTATAGATCGCGAGAAAGGGAACCCCCAGAAAAATGATCCGCAGATAGTCTGCGGCAAGTTCAAAGGTATCCGGCGTTGTGTTCATTAGACGCAGCATCTGCGGAGTGAGAATGACGCCCACGGCGGCCAGCAGAAGAAAAACCGCGCCAAGCAGAACGGAAAAGGTGGAAAGGATGCCGGACATCTCTTCCGTCCTTCCGCTTCCGAACTTCTGCGCAAAAAGAATGGCCAGCCCCAGGGTGAAGCCCGTGAGCGCCAGCAGATAAAAATTGATGATGCTGCCGGTGGAGCCCACGGCGGCCAGAGCCAGTTCTCCGTCCACGTTTCCCACTACGAACGCGTCCACCCAGTTATAAAGCTGCTGGAGAATTCCGCTTAAAATCAGCGGGATGCTGAAGGAGATGAGGCTCAGAGCGATGCTGTCATGCCCGGGCTTCCATCCTTTCTTCTCATTTCTTTTCCCCACTTTTACCTGTTCCTGTTTTCTGTACGTCATGAAACTGTTCCTTTCTCATTCGTTGTTTAAAAAAGGCACCCATGAAACTGACCTTATAGCATGAAACATGCTACACCTGCGGCCAGTTTCCGGATGCCTGAAAACCCGCTTCATCCGGTGACGAAGCGTCAGCAGCGATTGAAAACTATGACAGTATAACAACAGGACGGGGGAAAGTCAATGAATTTATACAGTTATTTTTCTGGCTTCATGTTCCGCCGCCACTTCTTCAGGAGTTTTCTCGCGCAGTCTTGCAGCGCCATGATAATCCTTTGTGGGGATCAAATCGCCTTTCGCCAGATTTTCCTTTGCCTCCCTGATTGCCTCTGCATACTGAGGCAGCCACTCTTCCTGGGCTACCAGCATCTCGTCTATCATCTGCCATACCTCCGGCGGATTGCACACGGCTCCTGTCAGCGGGTCCATCAGGGCGGCCTGCTTCAGAAGCTTTACATCTCCATGGACGGCTGCCTCCACCGCCAGCTTCTGAACCCAGATCGACTGGGAACACACTGCAGCACAGCCCAGGGGAAGATCGCCTACCTTTGGCACGCTGATCCCGTTTCCGTCCACATAGCAGGGAACCTCAACAACAGACTCATATGGAAGGTTGGTAATGCAGCCGTTGTTCATGACATTAAAATGTCCCCGGTATACTCTTCCTGTCTCCAGGGATTCCATGATGTAAGAACAATGCTCCTTCCCGCGCATCGAGCCGTCCAGTTTCCGGGGTTCCTCCTTCAGAATTTCGGGATAATCCGTTTCAAACCAGTTCCTTTCTTCTCTGGTAACCCGGAGGTATCCCCCTGTTTCTCCGTTGATCCAGCTGTCCAGATTGATCCAGTCTGTGATTTCTTCCGGACGTTTGCGGTACCAGGCCACATATTCGGAAAGGTGTCCGTTGGATTCTGTGGAATAATAGCCGAAGCGTTTCAGCATATCGATTCTGACCTTTTCCTCCTCCCGGAATTTTTTGTGGTTTTCGAATCCTTCCAGGAGTCTGGGAATCATATCTTCGCCGTGGTGTTTTACGGAGATATACCAGGTCTGGTGATTGATGCCTGCGCAGACAATGTCCAGTTCCTCCCTGGGGATTCCAAGAACCTCCGCAATCTGCATTTCCCCGTGGATTTCTCCGTGGCAGAGGCCTATGGTTTTCACCCCGCCGTATTGATTGCAGGCCCAGGTAGCCATGGCGTTTGGATTGGAATAATTCAGCATAATGGCTCCCGGCTCGGCCACCTCCCGGATATCCCTGCAGAAATTCAGCATTTCCGCAATCACTCTCTGGCCGTACATGATTCCGCCTGTACACAGAGTATCTCCCACGCACTGATCCACCCCGTATTTCAGGGGGATCTCAATGTCTGTCTCAAATGCTTCCAGCCCGCCGATGCGGACGCAGTTTACGATATATCTGGCATTTCTGAAGGCCTCCCTTCGGTCCGTGGTGGCAGAGATTTTTACCGGAATATTGTTGGCATCCAGATCTCTCTGGCACAGCGCCCTGGTTTTCTCCAGATTGTCCGCATTGATATCCGTGAAGGCAACCTCAATGTCATGAAATTCCGGAACTGACATGATATCGGTAAACAGGGTTCTGGCAAAAACAAGACTTCCCGCTCCGATAAATGCAACTTTAAAACTCATGAAAAACCCTCCGTTTCTTTGTGTTTTGTTCATTATAGTCTCTGTCCTTTTTTTATGTGCAACCGATTGTCTGCTTTCTTTCAAAATGCAATATATTGCCGCATTGATTTTTGCGTGCTATACTGACTGCAGAGTCCGTTTTCAACAGCTGATCTGAAATACGGGAGGTGTTGTTTTGGCTGATAAACAGGTATTATACGGAGAAGTCACGGCATTTTACGCCCTTTCCCTGCCGGAATTCCATATGCCTTTCCATTCCCACAGCAGCTTGGAAATTATGTACATAACTGCCGGAAGCTGCACAATCTTCTGCGGAGAGGAAAGCTTTCAGGTGGGAGCAGGCCGTTTTGTTTTTATCGGCGCTCAGGTTCCGCACAGACTGGAAATCAGCCCGGAACAGCCCTGTTCTATTTTGAATCTGGAATTTCATTTTTCCTGTAAAGGTGGCCCGCTGCAGCTTTCGCGGCTTCTTTCCGAGTGTGCGGATTTTCAGGAGGTATGGAAGAAAATGCCGTCCTATCGTCAGGGCGGCGATATGAGGAATCTGGGATATGCTTTAAAAGATCTGATCCTCCATCTTCAGAAATCCCCCGATGGAGCAGATTTTCTCCTGGAGCTTCTCTATTCGAGGGTCATGGTTGAATTGTCCTATTCGATCGTTCACGGAATAGAAAACAGAGGAGTATACTATCTGAAGAAAGCCTGCGGCTATATTGACCGGAATATTCATGAGACCATACGGGTTACGGAACTGGCTGCCTATACAGGAATCAACAAATCCTATCTCCAGTCTCTTTTTTCAAAGATTCTGGGGTGCAGCATTATCGAGTATGTAAACAAAAAGCGTCTGGAAGAGGCGGCTTTTCTCCTGATCAACAGTTCCATGAGTATTACGGACATCGCCTTTGCTGTGGGCTATAACAGCCGCCAGCATTTCGCGCATACCTTTGGAAAGCATTATGGCACCGGGCCTCTGTCTTACCGGCATCTCCATGCGAAAAGAATGGAAGCGAATACGGGAAAGGAACAGTACATTCTGGAAGGCCGGAAAACGACCCGGCAGAGGCTGGTAGAATAGCCTGCAGCGAACAGGGCAGAGGTCATGCTCAGACAGGTTCCTTCAGCCCTGTTTTGTTCAGAAAGTCCGCCACAGAAGCGGCATCGGCGGCCGTTTTCATCCAGCTTTCCAGAAGTTCGGAATCCCTTTCACAAAGAATCCGCTCCTTCAGCCATTTAGGAACCGTGCCGCGGAGATTCAGGACCAGCAATAAAAACTGGGCTTTTCCTTCCTCTCGAAACTTATCTTGCAGCTCTTCCTGCACTTCTTCCCGAACCTCCTCCCGCAGTTGTTCCCGCATCTCATCTGCCAGCTTCTTCATCTCTACTTCGTGATCGTATTCAAAGATTGACATGGCTACTACCTCCGATCTCTGGCTGAGCAGGAATTCTTCCAGAATTCCTTCCCGAATACATTCGGTTACAGCCTGTTCCACCGCTTCTCTGACAGAAGCCTCTTTTCCGATATATTTTCTGATCCGTGCTACAAACTCACTGTATTCCCGCAGTACTTTGCACCTGGCCATCAGTTCTGGGCTGGAGCCGGGATTGATATTGATCAGACGAACCTTGGTTCCCTGCCGATTTTGTAATTTACTGTGTGGATTTTAGGGATTCAGCATAGAGTTTCTGAAATCATGAAAAACAGAATGGACAGATGATTGTCCTGTCTGAAAAGCCGAATGGCTTCTGGAAATTATATGCCTGACTGTATTGTAGCACCTTCGGATGGGGCAGGCAAGAAAAATCTTGAAGCATATGGCGGATAACGATAGAATAGCAGATAAATACAGGGGAGGGCAGGAAGATGAAAAATCAAACAAAGATGAGGTTTGTATTTCCCAACAGCGACTATGAAGAAAAGGCGAAGGATTTTATCTGCGAATTTGATAAATATGAGTCAGAGAGCAACGGAAGTGGAGGACTGTACCGTTACCTGAATCAGAGCTCCTATGAGGAGTGGATTAAAAAGGTTATGGCGGATATCGATATTGCCAATATAGAGCCGGGCCGTGTACCGGCACTGACCTACTTTTATGTCAGAGAGGAAGACGAAAAAGTGGTTGGAATGATCAATATCCGACTGGCACTGAATGCTTTTTTGCGGGAAGAAGGAGGGCATATTGGATACTGTATCCGTCCTACGGAACGCGGAAAGGGCTATGCGACACGTATGCTGGAAGAGACGCTGAATTTTTGTGGTTCAATCGGCCTGACAAAATTTGTTCTGACCTGTGATCAATCCAACATTGCTTCCGCCCGCGTCATTCAACGCTGTGGAGGCAGGCTGGAAGCTGAGTTCTACAGCGAAACCTTCCGGCAAACCATTCAGAGATATAGAATCTTCAGGTAGGAAAGAAATGCCGGAATGAGGAGCGGATATTTGCGGGCAAACCATTGCGAGCAAGACTTTGCTTGCGCCCCATTCCTCAAAAAGCTATAATAATCTCCGAAAGGAACCACTCCTGTCCGCTGTTTTTCATATCGCTGCGAAAGGAAAATACGGGCATCAGGAGGCCGGAAGGGAAAAGATAAGGATGACACATCAAACATACATTGGAGATCTGCACATACATTCCCGTTTTTCCCGGGCCACGAGCAGGGACGGCGACCCGGAGCATCTGGAGTTCATGGCGAGAAAAAAGGGAATTCATATTCTGGGAACCGGGGATTTCACCCACCCCACATGGCGGGCGGAGCTGATGGAGAAGCTGGAACCGGCAGAGGACGGGCTTTATGTGCTGAAGGAGGAATACCGCATCCATCAGGAGGGCGTGCCGGAGGAGAAACCGCGCTTTCTGGTGACGGGAGAGATCAGTTCCATTTATAAGAAAAATGAGAGGGTGCGCAAGGTCCACAGTCTGCTCCTGCTGCCCGGACTTGAGGAGGCGGAGGCCCTTTCCAGACGGCTGGAGCTGATCGGAAACATTCATTCGGACGGCAGGCCGATCTTGGGACTGGACTGCAGAGATCTTCTGGAAATCATGCTGGAAACCTGTCCGGAGGCCGTATACGTTCCGGCTCATATCTGGACGCCCCATTTTTCGCTGTTCGGGGCCTTTTCCGGCTTTGATTCCATCGAGGAATGCTTTGGGGATCTGACACCCCATATCCATGCGCTGGAAACGGGGCTTTCTTCCGATCCGCCCATGAACTGGCGGGTTTCCGCGCTGGACTCCTATCTTCTGATTTCCAATTCGGACGCCCATTCCCCGGCGAAGCTGGGGCGGGAGGCCACGCTGTTTCAGACGGAGCTGTCCTATGACGGAATCGCGAAGGCCATAAACACGGGAGAGGGACTTGCCGGAACGCTGGAATTTTTCCCGGAGGAAGGAAAATATCATTTTGACGGCCATCGGAAATGCGGCCTCTGCATCAGTCCCCAGGAGACCGCAGAACTCGGCAACCGTTGCCCGGTCTGTGGGAAAAAGATCACCATCGGCGTGCTGAACCGGGTAGAACAGCTGGCTGACCGGCCTGAGGACTACGTGCGGCCGGATGCAAAGCCCTTTGAAAGCCTGGTTCCGCTTCCAGAAGTGATTGCCGCTTCCACCGGAGCCAGCGCGGCGGGAAAGAAGGTACAGGAAACCTACGAGAGGCTGATTGGGGCGCTGGGGCCGGAGTTTTTCATCCTGCGGCAGGCGCCCATTGAGGATATCCGTCATGCGGCAGGGCCGCTGGTGGCGGAAGGAATCAACCGCCTGCGGGAGGGACGGGTGAAGCGCACGCCCGGCTACGATGGGGAATATGGAAAAATCGGCCTGCTTTCGGAGGAGGATATCAGCAGTCTGGAGGGACAGCTCTCCCTGTTTTCGGCGGAAGAGCTGGCGCAGATGGAACAGAAAGCCGAAGAAAAAGACCGGATGGAAGCGGTGAAAAAAACGGCGGCCGAAGAATTTTCCCGCGAACTGGGCGCGGAATCTGCAGAAGCGGCGGAGGAATTGCTGAAACAGACAGACGGGCCTTCGGTTTCAGAGACTGAACGGGAAAAGGAGATCCTGTCCTCCCTGAATCCTCTGCAGGAAGAAGCCGTCCGCGCCTCCGACCGGGCCGTGGCGGTCATTGCCGGTCCCGGCGCGGGAAAGACAAAAACCCTGATTGCCCGTCTGCAGTATCTGGTGGAGGTCAGAGGCGTGGAACCCGGACAGATCACCGCGGTGACCTTCACCAACAGGGCGGCCCAGGAGATGCGCGACCGCCTGAGGCAGGTCTCCGACTCAAAACAGTGTGGATATGAGGACATTCAGATCGGCACATTCCATGCGGTGAGCAGCAGGTTCCTGAAGAAAAAGGGGATTCCCGTGCTTCTCGCGGATGAGGGGCTGAAGGAGGAGCTTGCAGGGGAAGCCATGAAACAGGCGGGCCTGAAAGGTTCTCCGGGCCGGTTTTTAAGGGATCTTTCCCGTGTGAAAAACGGGATGACAGAGCCGGAGAGCGAAGAGGGGAAGGAGCCAGAAGCGGATAAACGCAAGGAAGCCCGTGCGTTGTATCAGGAGGCCATGAAGGAGCAGGGGGTAATGGACTATGACGATCTGCTTCTGGAGACGCTTCGCCTGCTGGAAGAGGAGGAAACGGTGACCGATGAGGACCGTGCCTGTTTTGCTTGCCTTCTGATCGACGAGTTTCAGGACATCAACCCGCTGCAGTACCGTCTGATGCAGGCATGGAACCGGAATGGAACAGAACTTTTTGTGATCGGAGATCCGGATCAGTCTATCTACGGCTTCCGGGGCTCGGACGCGGCCTGCTTTGATAAGCTGCAGGAGGATTTCCCGGAACTTCACACCATCCGGCTGGAAGAAAATTATCGGTCCACCCGGCAGATTCTCGCCGCTTCCCTCTCCGTCATTTCCCACAATGCGGGCGGAGCGAGGCGGATGCAGGCGCACCGCAGCGGCGAAGCGGCCGTGCGTATCGTGACCGCTCCGGATGAACGGCGGGAGGCGATTTTTACCGCAAAGGAGATCAACCGACAGATCGGCGGTATCGATATGCTGGATACGGAGGAGAATGACCACAGAGGAGACGCGGCGCGCAGCTTTTCCGATATCGCCGTGCTGTATCGGACCCACCGCCAGGCCGCCTGGCTGGAAAAATGTCTTCGTCAGGAAGGGATTCCCTATGTGGTTGCGGGGAGAGAGGATTTTCTGATGCGCCGGGAGGTCCGTGCGGCGCTGGCCTTCTTCCGTTTTGCGCTTTACCCGGAGGAGGAAGGAGCAGGAGAACTTGCCCGGAGACTGCTGTGTCCCCTGCTGGGAGAGGCGGCTGAGGAAAGGCTTGCATATCTCGCATCCAAATATGGAAAAAAGATCAAACGGACGAAGCCGGTCAGACTGCTGGAGGAATGGATGCAGGAATGGGAGCCGGAAGGAGAGGACGCGGATGCGGTCATGGAGGATCTGAACCGGGTCGCGGACATGGCCGTTTTATACCCCACGATGGAAGCGTTTCTGGATACGCTGGATTTCGGAGAGGACGGAGATGTGCGCAGAAACGGCGGAAGAAAATTCCAGGCGGATGCGGTCACCCTGATGACGCTGCACGGTTCCAAAGGGCTGGAGTTTCCTGTGGTGATCCTGTATGGCATGGAGGCGGATAAAATGCCGCTTCAGACAGGCCTTGCCCGGGCCGATATTCAGGAGGAGCGCAGACTGTGCTTTGTGGGAATGACCCGCGCCGTGGAGGAACTGATCCTAACCTGTACCGAACAGCCTTCCCCATTCCTTTCTGAGATCCCGCAGGATATGGCGGTCCGGGAAAATGCGGTGGAGGAAAAGCCGGAAGCGCAGATGGAAGCCGAACAGCTCAGTCTGTTTGATTTTATGTGACGCGAAGCGAACTGTAACTGACATCGGAAACGATTCGGAAGAAAAATGCAAAACCGCTTGACAGTCGGCTGCGGCGCGGTTAATATGATGCTGTAGCGCTACATAAATCAGAAATCAATCACATATTTCATATTAAGAGGCAAGAGAATGTTCATTAGAAAGAGAAACAGATAACTTTCAACGCAAAAAAACGGCCGTGCAGGAACGGCTGACAGACCTGTCCGTATGGGACGGATTCTGTGCGGAAAACGGATTCCCTGATTATTTTTAAAAAGTATGATCAGGAAAGTTTTCCATCTTTTTTGTGTGTGAAATTATCTGTGTCTCGGAAGATACAGTTTTCTTCCTTTCGTCAGGAAACTGAAGGCGGGCCATCCCGCCGGTTTTCTGCCAGGAATGGAAGAGGCTGTATGGCTGATGACATTCTCTTTTTTGTATGCAGAAAATGCCTCGGCAGTTTTGCGTCGGAGCAAAGGACGCTCCGACATGGAGGTGAAAATGTCACAGATTGGAGTGAATCATCTGACCTTCGCTTATGAAGGCAGCTTTGACAATATTTTTGAAGACGTATCCTTTACCATTGACACGGACTGGAAGCTGGGACTGATCGGACGCAACGGGAAGGGAAAGACGACTTTCCTGAACCTGCTCCTTGGGAAGTATTCTTATGAGGGGAGCATTCGTACTTCCACGGTTTTCGATTATTTTCCCTATCCGGTTACGGAAGAACAGAAAAGTCAGCCCGCCGCGGAGTTTGCGGAGGAGCTGAAAGGCGGCTGCGAGCTGTGGCGCGTGATCTGTGAGCTGGAGCTTCTGCGGGAAAGCGCGGAAATCCTGTACCGGCCGTTCGGGACGCTGAGCCCGGGAGAACGTGCGAAAGTGATGCTGGCGGTGCTGTTTTCCGGAGAAAGTGATTTCCTGCTGATTGACGAACCCACGAACCATCTGGATCAGGAAGCCAGAGAAACGGTGAAACGATATCTGGCGGGGAAAAAGGGATTTATTCTGGTATCCCATGACAGAGATCTGCTGGACGCCTGCGTGGATCATGTGCTGGTTTTAAACCGCCGGACCATCGAGGTGCAGAGCGGGAATTTTTCCAGCTGGTGGGAAAATAAAAACCGCAGAGACGCGTTTGAAAAAGCAGAAAACGAGAAGCACCGGAAGGAAATCGGCAGGCTGAAAGAAGCTTCGGAACGGACGGGGCAGTGGGCAGAGAAGAGCGAACGGAGTAAAATCGGCTTTGATCCGGTGAAGGATCCGGGACACGGTGGAAGAAGAGCCTATATCGGAGAGAAAACCAGGAAGCTGCAGAGCCGCGTGACCCAGATGAAAAAGAGGATTGACCGGGAGATCGAAGAAAAGGAAGGTCTGCTGGTGGATTTGGAGGAGCCGGTGGATCTGAAGCTGATGCCCCTGACCCATCACAAAAGGGTGCTGGTGAACGTGCGGGACTATTCCGTCCGGTATGCGGACGCGGAAAAAGCGGTTTTTACCGGACTGACCTTCCAGATCGAACAGGGAGACCGGGCCGCCCTGCACGGAGAAAACGGCTGCGGCAAATCCACGCTGATCAAAAGGATTCTGGAAAAGGCAGGCGCCGGGGAGCCGCTGCCCGTTCTGGAAACGGGCGTCTGTGAGACGGCCTCCGGGCTGGTGATTTCCTATGTGAATCAGGACACCTCTCAGCTGCGTGGAGACATTCCTGCCTTCTGTGAAAGAAGGAACCTGGATCGGAGCCTGTTCTGCGCGATTTTAAGACAGCTCGATTTTGACCGGGTGCAGTTTGTGAAACGGATGGAAGACTACTCGGAAGGACAGAAAAAGAAGGTGCTGCTTGCGGCCAGCCTGCTGACGCCGGCCCACCTGTACGTGTGGGACGAACCTTTTAATTACATCGACGTTTTCTCCCGGATGCAGATTGAAAAACTGATTCTGGAATACCGCCCCACCATGCTGTTTGTGGAGCACGATGCCAGATTTCGGGAAAACGTGGCGACGAAAATTGTGAATCTGTAAAACGATCTGGCGCACATTGGAATAAAAGGCGCTTTGGAGTGGAGGTAAATATGGAAAGAAATTATGAGATGCAGGATACACAGGAAAAGACGCCGCAGGCCCTTCTCGTTGGCCTGCGGCTGGGAAACGACAGGGATTTTGACAATTCCATGGAAGAGCTGGGGAGCCTGGCGGAGGCCTGCGGCATGGAGGTGGCAGCCCGGATGGAGCAGAGCCTGCCTTCCCCCACGCCCGCTTACTATATTGGAAGCGGAAAGGTGGCGGAAATCCAGGAAACGGTGGAGCTTCTGGACATCGATTATGTGATTTTCGAGGACGCCCTTTCGCCCTCCCAGCTGAAGAATCTGCAGAAGGAGATCGAAGCCTCCGTGATGGACCGCACCAGCCTGATTCTGGAAATTTTCTCCAGACGGGCAAAAACCAGAGAAGCCAGGCTGCAGGTGGAATCAGCCAGGCTCCAGTACATGCTGCCCAGGCTGGTGGGAATGCGGGATTCCCTGGGGCGGCAGGCGGGAGCCAGCGGAAGCCTGAGCAATAAGGGCTCCGGTGAAAAGCAGATCGAGCTGGACCGGAGAAAAATTGAACGCCGCATCAGCGAGCTTGGCCGGGAGCTGGACGCCATCGAGCACGACCGGGATATCCAGAGGAGAAAGCGCAGCAAATCAGCCCTTCCTCTCGCAGCGCTGGTGGGCTATACCAACGCGGGGAAATCCACCCTGATGAACCGCCTGCTTACCACCTGCGCGGACACGGCTGGCGGTAGCGTGAAGGAAGAAAAAATGGTCATGGAAAAGGATATGCTGTTCGCAACGCTGGACACCACAGTGCGAAAGATTGAACCGGGAAACCGGAAGGATTTTCTCCTGTCCGATACGGTGGGTTTCGTCAGCCGCCTGCCCCACGGCCTGATCAAGGCCTTCCGCTCCACCCTGGACGAGGTGCGTTATGCGGACCTTCTCTTAAACGTGGTGGACGCTTCCGACGAGCGCTTCCGGGAGCAGATGCGTGTGACCGAGGAAACCCTGCGGGAGCTGGGGGCGGAGAAAATTCCCTGCATCCATGTGATGAACAAGGCGGACAAAATCATGGCCCCCGGGGAACTTCCGAAGATTGACGGAAACCGGATCTACCTGTCCGCGAAACAGGGCTACGGAATTCCGGCCCTGCTCTCCATGATTGAAGAAAAGCTTTACGCCGGAAACCGGGAGGGCGTGTTCCTCATTCCATACAGCCGCGGCGAGCTGGTCAGCTATCTGAACGAAAACGCGTCGGTTCGCACTTGCGAATATCTGCCGGAGGGCGTGAAAATTGCGGTAAGCTGCCGGGAGAGGGATTATGAGAGGCTGCGGGAGTTTTGCTGTTGAAAAATGACAGACTTCAGGGAGGTACCCATGGCAAATTTGATCATTGTATGCGGCCCGCAGGCCGTTGGGAAGATGACCGTTGCAGAAAGCATAAGGG
>UQVK01000014.1 GCA_900544445.1 uncultured Lachnospiraceae bacterium | reverse complement strand
CAAAAAGGAGGAAAGCTTATGACGAACAGCAGATTGCCCCATGATCACGGGCAGGAAATGGAACAGCGGCTGGAAGAGATGCCCAGCACGGAAGATTTTCAGACAGTCGCCGATATTTTCAAGCAGCTTGGGGACGGCAGCCGTATCCGGATCTTCTGGCTTCTGTGCCACTGCGAAGAATGCGTGATCAACATTTCCGCTCTGGTAGATATGAGCAGCCCAGCTGTATCCCACCACCTGCGGCAGCTGAAGGCGGCAGGGCTGATCACAAGCCGCCGGGACGGCAAGGAAGTCTATTATAAGGCGGCGGAGACCGACCGGGCCCAGCTCCTTCACCATATGATCGAGGATCTGGTGGAGATCGCCTGCCCTTCCGCTCCTGAGAATTCGGTGAAGAAGGAGATTTCATGAAAAAAGAAGCTCTTACACTGCCGGAAGAGGCGCTCCGGTCCCTGCCGGCTTCCTCCGTTATCATGGAAACCCATCCGGCGGACGGAAACGGCACTCCCTTTTATGATCATCTGAAGGCCGCCACGGACGGCAGGGGGAAAATTTCCATCTATCCGGTATTTCCGGGCATTGAGCTTTCCTTCCTGGTGTTTCAGGCCGGACAGGCTTCCTTTCACCATGCCGCTTCTCCCCATGTTCTGGAGATCAGCCACTGCTGCCGCGGCCGTGTGGGATGGGACCTGAAGAAAGGCATGTCCGTCTATCTGGGAGCCGGAGATCTCACGCTGCACAGCACCGACTGTTGCGCGGATTCCGTCATGCGGTTTCCGCTGGGCTGTTATGAAGGGATCACCCTGTCCGTCGATCTGAACCTTCTCTCCGGAAACTGTCCTGATATCCTGCAGGAAGCCGGACTGGATCCGGAAGCACTTTATGGAAAATTCTGCGTTCCAGGAGAGTCCTGCGCGCTGCCCGCCTGTACGGAGACGGAATGGATCTTCGCGCCTCTTTACGGGCTGCCGGAGCGGCTGCGCCTCCCCTATTTCAAGCTGAAAGTCCAGGAACTGCTTCTCTATCTGGACCGTCTGGACCTGTCCGCCGCCCGTGAAAAAAGCATCGCCAGATGCAGCAGCAGCCAGACGGACCTGATCCGGGAAATCCATGACCGCCTGACCCGGCATCCGGAACAGCGTTTTACCATTGAAGAGCTTTCCAGAGAGTACCTGATCAATACCTCCTCTCTGAAATCCCTCTTCAAGGCTGTATACGGCCAGCCCATCGCGGCCTACATGAAGGAATACCGGATTCACAGAGCCATGGAGCTGCTCCGCCAGTCCGACGAACCCATCGCACAGATCGCAGCCGGCCTCGGCTATGAATCCGCCGGAAAATTCACCAGGGCTTTTCAGGATGTGGCGCACGTCCTTCCCTCGGAATACAGAAAACAGGTGCGCGGCCAGAAGCTGCTGCGCACCTGAGCGTTTCAGGAAAAAACCTTTTTCATTTTGCCATCCGCCGCGATTTTCAGTCCCAAGGCGAGAACTGAGGCGAGAATCTGCGACAGCGCCATGCTCCACCACACACCGGTCTGACCGCCGAAGCGGGGAATCAGCAGCAGAAGCACCAAAAGGAGCACCGGCTCCGCATATACCAGCAGATAAGACGCCGCATTCTGTTCGCAGGCGTAAAAAGCCGAGGTGGTCACGCGGGAAAAGGCAAGAAAGAGGATTCCGACCAGAAAAATGGGAAGCGCAGCGGCCACGTCCGCAGACACCTCCGCCGATGCGCCGAACAACGGCCCGACACCGCCCCGAAGCAGATACAGAACCGCCATGCACACCACGCCCATGACCGCAGCCGTGATATAGGCCATGGACCGGATTTTTTTCATGCTTTTCACTTCTCCCTTTCCATACTCCTGGCTCATCAGCGGCTGGCAGCCATCCCCCACACCCTGCAGCACCAGATACAGAATGGTGATCACATAGGCGATACAGGCATAACAGGCCACCGCCCGATCTCCTCCATAGGAAACACAGGCGCGGTTCATCAAAAGCAGCGTCAGGTTGGGCGACATGGTGATGCCGAAGGGAGCAAGCCCGATCTGCAGAATCCTGACGGAAGCCGCAGGGAAGGCGTGCGGGATTCCCCAGAAAGGCACCTTCTTCCAGAGCAGATAGGCAAAACCTCCCGCCATGGCAACCGCCTGTCCGATCACTGTCGCCACAGCCGCTCCCGTCATTCCCATTCCGAATACCCAGACAAAAAGATAGTCCAGAACAATGTTGGTCAGAAAGCCCGCCACCATCGTCAGCATGGCGCAGACAGAACCGCCGTTGTTCCGGATCAGAGGAACGGTTCCGGTGCCGAAGATCTGGAACAGACTGCCCAGAATGATATAGCGCAGATACTCCTCCCCCAGGTCAAAAATCTGCCCCTGCGCGCCAAGCAGACGCAGAACCGGCTCCCGCACCAGGTACAGAAGCACCGTACAGAGAACGGCTGCCAGAAGCAGAAGCATCATGCTGCTTTTCATATTATTTTCCGCCAGCTTTTTCTCTCCCCTGGCCCGTCTTATGGAATACATGACGGCGCCGCCCATGCCGATCCCTGTTCCCAGGCCCTGGATCAGAGCAGTTACTGGATAGGCGATATTGATGGCGGACAGCCCGATATCCCCCACGCTGTTTCCCACAAAAAAGCCGTCCACGATCGCATAGATCCCGGACAGGGCGCAGGCGAACACCGACGGCGCCACATAGGCGGCGAATGTTTTCAGCTGCTTCATGACTGTACGTCCTCCACCGCAAACTTTCCAAGCACTCCATCTGCCGCCGCTTCCAGCCCTTCATCCGTATCCCCTTCCAGGATAAAATAGCCGCGTCCCATCACGGAATGGCCGGTGGTCACCCGCTCCAGCCGGTCTCCCGGGCGGATCTCACAGTCCCAGACGCGTAAGCGGATCCCTTCCGGCAGCGCCAGCTCTTCCTTTTCCGGCACAGATTTCACAACGCCCTCCGGCAGGGCAAAATAACGGATCAGAAGCCTGCGCGTTTCCTTCGGTTCATAGGTATACGGCAGCCCGCACTGACTGCGGATATACGCCTCCGCCATATCCACGCCCGTCGCCATGGGGGTAAAAAGATCGTGAAGATGATGGCCGGATGGCCGGGCAGAAAGCTCGATGACAAAAATCCTCTCACCGGAAATCATCAGATCCGCATGGAAAAGACAGTCCTGAAGCTCCAGCACCGCCGTCACCCGCTCCAGATAATCCCGAACCAGAGAAATCAGGCGTGCCTCCCATTCTTCCCCGCCCGTCACGGAAAAATATCCCACCGCCTGTCTCGCTGGAGGCGGCGTCAGCAGCTTTCTCCGAAGCAGAATCTGGCAGTATTTTTTTTCGTCCAGAGCAGCATCCACGCCGTATTCCGCGCCGGGTACGGCTTCTTCCAGCACATAATCCTCTTCGCAGGCAGCCGGGATGCCAGCATCCTTCTCACCGTTCTCTCCGGCGAGCTCCTCAAGCGCCGCCCGCAGCTCCTCCAGGCTGTTTAAAAAGAAAATGCCTCTGCTGCCCGAGCCGTACCGCGGTTTCAGGATCGCGGGAAAGGAAAACTCTTCCTCCGCCTTTTTCATCAGCTTATCCACAATCTGCCGCACCTGTTCCGCATCCTTTCCACAAAAGGCAGGAACCCGTTCACAGTGGCAGTCTCTCAATCCAGCCGCATGGAGCTTTTCATGGAACAGGTACTTATCCGTGCACCAGACGGCGGACTGCCTGTTGATGCCGCGAAGCTGGAAGGCGTCGTTCACCGCTCCCGCCGTCGTCAGATATCGGCCGATGGGGCCGGTGATTACAAAATCCGGAGCTTCCTCTTGAAGCGCCTTTATCACCTCATCCTCTCTGGAAATGTCCACCGCAAGCCCTTCATCCGCAGCCTGCAGTCCGGCCGCCTTCGGATTTCCGTCCAGCGCCGTCACAAAAACGCCGAGTTCCTGTGCCTTTTCTATGGTATGAAGGGATTCCTCTCCCGCTCCGATCAGTGCCGCTTTCTTATGTTGTATCATCCGCTTCCTCTCCTTCAGCCCTTCCCTGCCAGTCTCTTTCGAAGGTTCCGCCAGGTCCACAGCAGGGTAAAGTACAGCATGAACCTCTTCGTGGATTTCTGCTGCATTTCCACCAGTTTTTTCTCCTCCCCATTGAAACGCTCCTGATACCAGGGATTTTCCTGAAAACCGGGGAAGGTTTCCCGCATTTCCCGGCCCATGGCTTCCACAAATGCGGATTCCTTCTTTTTCACCCCGAACATGTAGGAAAAAAGCGTATTCACGTAGAAAAGCACGGTGAAGCTGAATTCCAGCTCTCTTTTATATTCCTCAAAATATCCGTATTTCTTCGCCTCAGCGATCATGATCCGGCCCGCCTGCATCCGGTCCTCACAGCGTTTTTTCGTGATGGTATGCACGGTGGACGCATCATGCTGATAGTAATAGTACATGGGTTCCGGAATGTATTCAAAGTGCTTTGCCCGGAGCATCCAGGTATTTCCCAGCGCATTGTCCTCGTAAAAAATCCCCTCCGGAAAGCGGCTGTCACAGCCCAGGATGATCTCCCGGCGGTAAATTTTCACCACCAGGCTTCCGCTGTCCAGAATGAGGGACGCATATTTGTCATGATCCAGCTTTCCCGTCTGCTCCGGTCGGTTGTTGTGCACCACCTGGCCAACCTTCATGCTGTGCTCGTCCGTCAGGCAGTAATCGCAGCCCACCATATCCGCGCCCGTCTCCTGCGCGCGGGCGAGCATTTTTTCATACATGTCCGGCGTAATCCAGTCATCGCTGTCGATGAAGCCGATCCACTCTCCCTGCGCCAGGGAAAGGCCGATGTTCTTGGCCCCTCCCTGCTTCCGGTTCACCTCGGAATGAACCGCCCGCACCCTTCCGGGATGCTCCTTTTCAAACCGCTGCAGAATCTCCAGGGAATTATCCGTGGAGCAGTCGTCCACCGCGATGATTTCCATATCCTGCAGGGTCTGGTTCACCAGGGAATTCAGGCAGTATTCCAGCTTTCCTTCCCCCGCTGTATTATATACAGGCACGATCACGCTCAATTTCATTCCGCAGGCACTCCTTTTGTCACCATGTACAGGTCAAACTCATTGTCTTCAATCCCGAAATGCCCCACATATTCGATCTGCAGGTTATACGGGATGATCTGATCCGGGATAAAATCCCATTCCATCTCCGTATCCAGGAACCAGATCCTGTCAAAATCCTGCGACAGATCCACGTCGCGGACATAGGCCAGCCTCTCCTCCGGGAAATAATATTTGTAATTGAAATAATACGCCTGATAGTTGTAAACGACGAGATCATTTTCCCCGAAATTTTCTTCGAAAAATTCCTCCGTCTGCCTGGTCAGCGTAGCCAGATATTCGTCCCGGAAAGCATCCCGGTAGGAAATGGCCCCGGTAAACAGCACAAACAGCAGCAACACCGCCATACCTGCGGTCCGCACCGCACTGCCCTTTTCGGAAGCGGCGCTTTCCTCCTTCCCGCCGTATACCTCCCCATCCTTCCCACCGTGTTCCGCCTCAGCATCAGGCGCCGCTTCGGGCAGAAGCCAGGCCATCCCGTCTCCCAGAACCCGGTTCATTCCAATCGCCAGAAACAGACAGAACAGCCCCATGGCCGGAAATACATACTGATCCCGGTAAATCGGCTGTCCGATCAGGGAAAGAATGGTCCCTCCCGCAGCCGTCAGTGAAGGAACCGCCATGGCAAAAAGGCCGTAAAGGAAAACCGAAGAATGGTTCTGTTCCGCAGCCCCCGGCTGCCTGTTCCTCCGCAGACAGCCGGTCAGGCAGCCGATTCCCGCCGCAATTGAGATCAGGAGATACCCATAGGTAGTCTGAGGAAGCGGATTCAGGCCGAAAGCCCAGGTGAAGTAACTCCACACGGTTTCCGCCGTGATCGGGGCAATCCAGTAGCCGCCCTCCACCCTCGTCACCTGTTCCAGCATGTACGGAAGCCAGGGTAGATAGGCCAGAACCATGAGTACGGAAAAAATGAGCCATCGCACCAGCTTTTTCCGCTCTTCCTTTGAAAAGAGCAGCCACAGAAGAAGCAGCCCGTTTATGACGATGACGGAAACAAAGGCAAAATAGTGCAGATATGCGGCCGCCACGGCAGAAATGGCCAGCCAGACCCAGTCAAAAATCCTGTTTTTCTTCAGAATTTCCCAGGCCGCCAGCCCACAGGCCGTCACACACAAAAGCGCCCAGGAATACATGCGCACCTGAACCGCATAGGTCATGGAACAGGGCAGGCAGCCCAGAAACAGGATAAAAAGAAACGCGGTCCTGTCGCCGAAATTTCTCCGAATCTTTCCCGCCCCCAGTACCAGCGTCAGGGACATGGGAATTATGGTGAGAATTTTCTGTACCTGCAGGCTTTCTCCGAACAGCAGGCGCATGATGCGTCCCAGGAAATAGTACAGCGGCGGATGCACATCCTCCGCCGTATCCACGATAATCTGCGCGAAGCTGTCGGCAAACAGATTCATGCTGAAAATCTCGTCCGTCCATACGTTGTCATTAAAAATCAGTGACAGATACAGCAGCGTAAACAAAATCACCATGCCCCAGAGCAGAATTCCGTTCCTTCTGTATCCTTTGCGGCATCTGATGCCGTCTCCCGTCCCCCCGGCTGAAGTCTCCCTCGCAGCTTCCGTCATCTCTTCCGTCCTTTCCGAATGGCGCAGCATAAAAGATTCTCTCTATTTTGCATAATACGCACAGATTCTACGCACCGCTTCAATCACATCCTCCACATCCTGATCGCTCATGGCATAGTAAAGCGGCAGAGAAAGGATTTCCTCATACAGCTTTTCCGCCTTCGGGCAGAGCCCTTTCCGGTACCCCAGCTTCTGATAATAGGGGAAATAATAGGTGGGGATATAGTGTACATTGCAGCAGACGTTTTCCGCAGCCAGCGCCTCAAACATTCCCTTCCGGTCGATCTTCAGCATTTCCGGACGAATCCGCAGGATGTACAGATGTCTGGTGGTATCGGACTCCGGCAGCTCCTGCTGAACCTGAATCTGCGGGATCCGGGAAAAGGCCTCATCGTACCTTCTCACAATCTCCTTCCGGCGGGCGCGGAACATGTCCAGCTTGTCCAGCTGGCTGATCAGAAGCGCCGCCTGGATATCCGTCATGCGGTAATTGTAACCCAGTTCGATCTGCTCATAATACCAGGGGCCGTCCGGCTCTTTGGACATGAGCGAGGGATCTCTGGTGATTCCGTGCTTGCTGAATAACGCAAGCTTCTGGTAGTATTCGTCACTGTTCGTCAGCACCGCGCCGCCCTCTCCGCTGGTAACGGTTTTCACCGGATGAAAGCTGAAGGTGGTCATATCCGCGATGGAGCCGGTGGGCTTTCCATCGTATGTCGTTCCGATGGAATGAGCTCCGTCCGTGATCAGCACCAGACCGTATTCGTCACAGATTTTGCGAAGCTCCTTCAGGTTCGTGGACTGCCCGGTGTAGTCCACGGCAACCACCGCCTTCGTTTTTTCCGTCACATGAGCGCGAACCTGCTTTGGATCTATGTTATAGGTATTCTCGTCAATATCCGCAAATACGGGCTTCGCCCCGCAGTAAAGCGCGCAGTTGGCGGAAGCGGCAAAGGTGATGGGCGTGGTGATCACCTCATCCCCCGGCCCAACGCCCGCCGCAAGACAGGCCACATGCAGGGCCGCCGTTCCATTACTGACGGAAACCGCGTGCTTCGCTCCTGTGATACGGCACAGCTTTTCCTCCAGTTCCCCAATCTTCGGCCCGCAGGTCAGATAATCGCTCTTTAAAACATCCAGAACGGCTTGATAATCCGCCTCGTCCAGATACTGATGTCCATAAAAAATTTTCGTGTCCCGCACCGGCTTTCCGCCTGCGATTGCGGGAACCGCATCCATTTTTTCCATTGTAATCCTCCAAGAAAACGGCCCGAAGGCGGTTCACGCTTTCGGGCTTATCAGACTTATTTTTCCAGCTCCACTTCCTTCAGGCGTTCCCTCAGGTCTTCCACGGAAAGCCATTCGCTGTTGGTTCCGGAGCTGTAGGAGAAGCCCTCCTCCACCTTTTTTCCGGAAAGGTCAGGTACCTGTCTCTCATTGAATACCATCTGCGGATATACGATGTAGTGCTTGTCGTATTCGTAGGTGTTGAAGGAGTCCTCAGTGGTCACCATGATTTCATGCAGCTTCTCACCGGGACGGATGCCGATTTCCTTTATTTTGCAGCCGGGCAGCATGGCCTCCGCCAGATCCGGCACACGGAAGGAAGGAATCTTGCTGATAAAGGTCTCTCCGCCCTTCGCCTCCTTCAGCGCCTTGATCACCAGCTCCACGCCCTCCGTCAGGCTGATCCAGAAGCGGGTCATGCGCATGTCCGTGATGGGAAGCTCCGTTCCGCCATTCTTGATGATGCTGTGAAACAGCGGGATGATGGAACCGCGGCTTCCGGCCACGTTGCCATAGCGGACGATGGCGAAACAGATATCCTTGGTTCCGGAATAGGCGTTCGCCGCCACAAAAAGCTTGTCGCTCACCAGCTTGGTACCGCCGTACAGGTTGACCGGATTCACCGCCTTGTCCGTGGACAGGGCGATCACCTTCTTCACATTGGTATCCAGCGCCGCGTCGATAACGTTCTGCGCGCCATTGATATTGGTGCGGATCGCCTCGTTGGGATTGTACTCACAGGCAGGTACCTGCTTTAAGGCAGCCGCATGGATCACATAGTCCACGCCCTCAAAGGCTCTCTTCAGCCTGTCCTTGTCACGCACATCACCAATAAAATACCGCATCACGGAATCATATTCCTTCAGCTCATTCTGCATCACGAACTGCTTGTACTCATCTCTGGAATAGATGATGATCTTCTTCGGCTGGTAGTGCTTCAGCACGTATCTGGTAAAGCTTTTTCCAAAGGAGCCCGTTCCGCCCGTGATCAGTATGGTCTTATCATTTAACATTCTCTTCCTCCGTCTGTACCTGCGTCCGGCGCCGCACGTTCTGTATGCCGCTGTCTTTTCCGGCATCTGCGCGCCGCTTTTTCTCTACTTTACTTATTTTCTGTTATGTCCGGAACGCTTATACATTTTCAATTTTATTGAAATTGGGGCAAAAATGCCCTTTTCGGACATTATAGCATAGGGGACGGGGCATTGCAAGAAACGGGCCTTCCTGCCGCCTTATGGCTGTTACAGTTCAGCCTTCGGCAGAACAGTAACGGCATCCGGCCATTCCAATCGCAGCACAATAGGGCGAGTGCCGCGATGGGCCGGATGCTTCCTCGCTATACGTTTTCGTACGGTCTGCGCAGTAAATGCGCAGACCTGGCTGAATAGTAACTTATGGCTGCCACTCGTTTGCAATTTCTTCCCGGATGATTTCGACATATCTGCGCGCCTTATCCAGATCGTTGTGAATGGTATAAACATCGCGCTGGGTAAATTCCACCCTGCAGCCCTTTGCCGCGCGCAGCGTGGTACGGATGTGTTCCCGCAGCGCGTCCTCATCCAGAATCCGGTCCACGCCCAGATAGTTGGGGCTTGGCTTTCTGTGATAGATGACCTGGCTTCCTCTCAGCTGTTCTCCCATATAGGCTTCATCACACCACGGCGAAATGGATACCTTGCGCAGATTCTCCAGCTTACTGATACACCTCTCCCAGATCGGATGAACCGGCTCACAGCAGCCATAGGATAACAGTCCATACTGGCTGGAAATTTTCTGATAGCACGGGAAAATGAATTCTTCATACATCTGCGGCGAAATGCCCACCGTCTCCTGAGAGTCCATGAATCCCCATACATCCTTCGTGGTGAACGGACGCTCCCGGAGCACCTCTTCACCCGGAAGATCCCTGGTGAATGCAAAGGTTCCCTGCCCCACGTTCTCAAAAGCAGTGGTGGGAAGAATCAGCTTCTTCTCCTCCAGCATCCGGTAATAGGCGAGGGTATCATCCGCGATCTGCCCCATCATCTGCTGAAACAGCTCCGGATAATCATACATGTTGAATATCATCTGTTCCATGCTCATGATATGTACCAGCATCTGCGTAGGAACGCTGTACAGACAGTCCATTTTGATTTTCACCGGGAGAATATCCCCGATCATTTCCTCGACAAACTGCTTCCTCTTTGCCGTCTTTTCCAGATCCACTCCGAACACAGAGGGCCTGATTTTTCCCTCCTCGTAATCACTCTCCAGATCCTCCAGAGACGGGATAAAATGATGTCCAAGGCTCTGATGCCCATCCAGCTGTGCGTTTTCCACCTTCACTTCGATGTCAAACAGCCGGAACCAGGCATCATAGCTGAGCGGGAAGAAATCCGGTACCACCCGGTCATCGTCAAACAGCTCTCTGTTCAGGAAGTTCCGGTAAAGCTGCGCTTCCAGTTCCCGCGCCTCTTTCGTCACGCATTTTAATCTCTGCGGAATGATCTCCTGCTCAAACGTCCCCATCTCCAGCTGCACCATGGGACGTTCTCCCTTCAGGTCATTGTGCAGGTACCATTCTTTGATCCTTTTCTGATTCAGCTCAGATCTGGCATATTCCAGCTGTTTTTCGGCCAGTTCCCTGAGCCGCTCCCTTTCCCACTTCTGTACTGTGTTGCTCATTGGCTTGTACCCCTTTTCTTCTCTCTGTTTGACATGTATTTTCAAATCCCCGGCTTCTGTGTTACAATAAGGCAAATCGAACGCGGCATGCCTCCCGGCCAGACACCGCCCCACAGGAAAGGAGCTTCCCATGATTTTATCCGATCAGACCATCCACCAGATGCTTTCCGAACATTCCCTGGTCATTACTCCGCTCACCCCGGAGCAGATCCAGCCCGCCAGCGTGGATGTGCGCCTTGGAAACACCTTCAGCGTCGTTGAGGATTCCTCCTCGGGCATTCTTACGCTGGCCCATAAGATTTCCTATAAAACCATTACCACCGATACCTATCTTCTGCTTCCGGGCCAGTTCGTGCTCGCCACCACCATGGAGTATTTTGAACTTCCGGACGATCTCACCGCCTTTGTAGAAGGCCGCAGCTCGCTGGGCAGGCTCGGCCTGTTCATCCAGAACGCCGGATGGGTGGATCCGGGCTTTCGCGGTGAGATCACTCTGGAGCTGTTTAACGCCAACCGCTGCGCCATCAAGCTGCAGGCGGGACGGCGGATCGGCCAGCTGGTATTCGCCCGGATGGATCAGGCTGCCCGGAATCCCTATCGCGGAAAATATCAGGGCCAGAGGGGCGCCACCGGCTCCCGCGTCTTTCTGGATGAGGAGCTGTAGCCGGATCAGCCGTACAGCCCCTTTCCAAAGGCATACGCTTCCTTCAGATGCTCCGTTTCCCCGATCCGGGGACTGCCGTTTGTGTCGCCGCAGCCGCCTGCCAGGATCATTCCCTTATCATGAAAGCCGATATAGTTGACCAGTGTGAAACGGTAATAGGACACCGCCTGTTCAAAGGTCCAGAAAAAATCATCCGCCGCGGTCATGAGAAGGACGCAGTCCTTCTCCGGATATTTTTCATATCTTCCCTGAGGCGGATTGGGATCCTCCTGCGCCAGACAGTAAAAACGCTCGATGAGCGCCTTCAGCCGGGAGGAGATGGTCCAGAAATACAGGGGAGAGGCAAAGGCAACCAGGTCAGCCTCCCGGAGTTTTTCCGCAATCCCGTTAAAATCGTCCTTCTGCACGCAGGGCTTCCCGTACCGTCCGTTTCACTTTCCCTGAATCCACGCTTTCACTTTCCCCGGATCCGCATGGTCAGCCGATGCAGCGAGCGCACCAGACTGGGCGCCGCCGTCAGAAGCAGCAGATACAGCTTCTGCTGTCTGGTAAGCCAGGGATTCGTCACCGTTTCCCGCACATTTGCGCGGCAGTAACGGATCACCTCCCGGTAAAAAGAATTTTCACGGCTCATCTGCTCCACCGGGATGTGAAGCAGATAATCCAGACGCTGGAACAGGCCGAAGCGGGCCGCCTCTTTTTTGTATTCAGGGAAACGCTCTTCCGTCAGCTTCTGCGCGTAATCCGCATTTTTCACAATGTCCACAAACACCCTGGAAAATTCGCTCCGGTCCTTTTTGCGTGTGTTGCTTCCCATCCGGTAATAGACATGATAGAGCTGCTGAGGCAGGATGCGCACGCCATCGGCTTCGGTAAGAAGCTGCAGGAGCAGATAAAAATCCTCGTTCAGCTCGCCCTCCGGGAACCTCCTGTCCTGAAAAAGCGCCGCGTCAATCAGCTTGGTGCAAAAAGAGCAGTCCCCCTCGTGCAGAAGCAGGGTACGCAGGAATTCGCCGCTGTCTCTGAAAACCGCCTCCTTCGGCGGCACGCACACGTCCGGCCTGCGCTGTCCATCCTCTCCGATCTCATCCCGGGAAACCTGGACGATTTTGTATCCGCCTTCCTGTATCTCGTGCATCATAAGCTCATACATCTGAGGCTCAATGAAATCATCGCTGTCCACAAAGCCCAGATACGCACCGTTTGCCTGTTCAATCCCCAGATTTCTGGCGGAAGAGGAACCGCCGTTCGGCTTATGAAAGACCCGGATGCGGCCGTCCCGTCCGGCCAGCGCATCGCACAGCGCTCCCGTCCCGTCCGTAGAGCCGTCGTCCACAAGGATGATCTCCAGATTCTGCCAGGTCTGCGCGCAGACCGAACCCACACAGCGCTCCAGGCAGTCCAGAATATTATAAACCGGTATAATGATCGTAATCAGCGGTTGACTCATATTTCTTCCCTTTCTATTTCCAGGGCCGGATCACAGGGGCATGGGACAGAGGCCCCTGTTCCGGGAAGGTGATCTTCCCCTTCTGCCAGCCCTCATACAGCTTAAGGCATCTTTCGGCCGCCGTATCCGCATTCCATTCCGTCAGGATCGTATCACAGGCGCATTTTCCCATCCGCTCCCTGTCCTTTTCACTCTCCATCAGCCGGCGTACTGCTCCCAGAAAGTCCTCATATCGATCCCGGTGGTAGATCATTCCGTTTTCCCCGTGACGGATCAGATAAGGCACCGCTCCCGCTTCCTCGCTTGCCACCACGGCACATCTGCTGTTCATGGCCTCATTGACCACGGCCCCCCAGCCCTCCAGGTGGTTGCTGGTGAACAGGAAGATATGGCTTTCCTCCATCGCCAGACGCACTTCCCGGGGGGAGAGAAATCCTGTCATCTCCACCAGACCGGAAAGCTCCTCCTGCCGGATCTGCTCCTTCAGCTTCTCTTCCAGCTCCCCGCCGCCGATCAGCTTCAGCCGGAAGTCATAGCCCTCCCGCCTGAGATCCGCCGCGAGACGCAGGGCAAATTCCGGATGCTTCAGCTCCATCAGCCGTCCGGCCCACAGAAGCCGGACAGGGCCGCCCTTCGGCTTTTCCGCCTGCTGGTCCGGCTTTTTTGCCTCCGGGAAATAGCCAAAGCGCAGCATTTTTCCCGGATAGGCATGAATCAGGGTGAAGTCCGAGGCCACATAGGCCCCGGCACAGAGCAGATAAACCGGTTTGTTCCGATAACGAATGTGTTCCTTATATTTTGCCGCAAGCCCTTTGGGAGACACCGCCTTCCACTGTCCCTCCCGGTAGATCCGTTCGCTGATCCGAAGGGCAGGCCTTCCACTTTCCAGTCTGTCAAAGATCAGCTCCGGATTTTCCATCCACCCGGCCAGAAGCAGATCACAGTCATCAATCCGCTGCCGGCAGAGCGCCTCTTCCTCATACCGCAGCTTCACGTAGGGAAGCGCCTTCAGGCTTTCTCCCCAGCCCATCCGCACGCGCTCCTCTTCCATCGGCTCTGTCTGGATAAAGGTGAAGTCTTCCCCCAGCCTCCGGTAGAGTGCGTCGCAAAACGGAATCTGATGGTGATTGATATAATTGGATACAAAGGTTGTCTTCATGCCTTTTCCTCCGTTCCTGCCATATTACTGCCGCACCATGCCTGCGGGTCTCCCACTGCCAGAGACTTCGGGCCTTCGCCCAGAATTTCCCGGTAAATCTCCAGAAGTCTCCTGTAATTGGCGTCTCCATCATGGTTCTGCCTGCCTCTGACCCTCGCCTGTTCGGACAGATTTTCCGCAAGCGCATCATCCCGGAAAATGCGCAGGATACAGGCAGCCAGTTCATGCACATTCCCCTTTTCAAAAAACAGGGCGCTTTTATCCCCCTTCGCCATATCCGGGATTCCGCCGGTCCGGGAGGCGACGCAGGGTACGCCGAGCAGCATGGCCTCTCCCAAAGAATTGGGAGAATTCTCCAGCGCGGAAGGACAGACGAACACATGGCTGTTCAGATAAGCCTCCTTCATCTGCCTGTCCGTCAGATTTCCAAGCACGGACACCCTTCCTTCCAGATCATGTACCTTCATAAGATCTCTTAAGTACTTCCCGTAACCGGAGATCTTCAGTTTTTCCTTCAGGGTCCCATATCCTGTTATGCTGATTCCCGCCACACTGATATGGGCCTGCGGAAATTCCTGCAGGATTTCCGGCATCGCCGCAAGCAGATAGTGAAAGCCCTTCAGCGGATAGTCTCCCTGACTTGCAAAGATCTCAAAGCTCCTGCATTTTTCCCTTCTCCAGCTTCCCTCATAGAAGCAGGCGCGCATGGTTTCATTCAGTTTATGGTACTTCAGCTTCGGATTGCAGGAAAGCGCCCCCTCCCGGTCAAACCGGGTACGCCCCGCCACATGGCCGCAGGAAGAAAGCACCTCCTTCTCCCGGATTCCCCGGATGCGGAATTTTTCCTGCTGCTGCCGAAGACTGTCTTTCCGCAGGAAATCCCGCAGCGTCACACTCCTGCGCACATAGTCCGGAAGATCTGCCATGTAGCTTTCTGCACAGGCTCCCACAAGCCCCTGGATGGACACCAGCGTCCGTTCCGGCTTCTGAAAGGCGCGCACCATGGCAAGGGCATGAGGGAATTCCGTTCCGAAGATATGCACCAGGTCCGGTTTGAAATCTGCAAGAATTCCTGCAAATCGTCTTTCCAGGCCGCTGTCATACAGCTCCGGCCGCTTCAGATCCTCTCTGAACCCGTACAGGGCGGTCTTAAGTCCCTCTCCCTTTCCCTGATCCGTCATGGGGTACAGCCGCCTGACACAGGAAAGCTCCCCATCCGCACCCTCAAAGGGGAAGCAGAGTCCGATTTCCAGCGTATGCGACAACACATCCGCCGGCTCTGCTTCGGCACGGAGATATCGGTTCAGTGCGCCCGTAATCCACCCCTCCCGAACGCTGTAATCGATTCCCAGCGCCTCCGCCGCCGCAGGCGGGCAGATATTCAACAGCCACAAAATCCTCATCTTTACCTCCCATAAAACGCGGGTTTTCATCAACCGTAAAATTTCCGGGCGAACCCTATGCTACCTGGCACGTGGTTCATCCTTTCCTCCCCGGTAAATCGCTGCTTTCACCGCATTATAGCCCTTAGCCAGGGAAGGGTTTTCCGCGATTTTCGTCCGCACCGGGGCGAGCGTGGCCAGCATGACAGCCGCATAGCAGGCGCTTTTTCTGCGTCCCAGATAATAGCGCGTGATGACCCTGTGCTCCAGTTCAGAGCGTTTCCGGTTCTCCCTCGTTTCTGAAAATCCGCCTCCCTCGTAAGAAGAAACGATGACGGGCAGATGTACCGCCTCTGCTCCACGCTCATATATGCAATAGAAAAAATGCTCATAATCTCCCCGCACCCGGAAATCTGTATCATAGCCTCTCTCCCAGAACAGGGATGCGTCATAGAAGCATACCTGATGACAGGGCACATTCCGGTAACAGGCAAAATCATTCAGTTTCGGTGCGGAACAGACACGGCTCCGCTGCTTTTCATTATACTGATCTCCATAAAAAAGGAAGGGTCTCGCCCGAAGGCGCGTATCCCGCTCTTCCTCCGCCTTTTCAATCAACGCCGCAGTCCTGGAGAGCACTCTGGAATCATACAAACTGTCTCCACAGTTTAAAAACAGCACATAATCCCCGTTAATATGGACAAGCGCCTGGTTCATCCCGTCATAAATTCCCTTATCCGGACTCCTGAAAATATGCACCCGGCTGTCCGAAACGGACTGGCCCGGCCAGGCCACAGACAGGGAGCCATCCGCCTCCTCCTTCAGGGAACCGTCCGTGGAGCCGCCGTCCTTGAGGATGACTTCAAAATTTCCATATTCCTGGCGCAGGACGCTCTGCAGCGTCTTCATCAGCTTTTGTCCGGGATTGAGGGACACAATCACAATGCTAAAAAATGTATGAGCCATTCAGCCACTCCCTTTCCGTAAATACCCAGGTATGGTACGGAAGCACCCGCACTCCGACCTGATGGGCGGTCAGCAGAAAAATGCCAAAATAAAGAGCAGAAAACAGAATCACCGCACCATACAGAACCACCCGCCTGCCCGGTTTTTTCTCCGTTTTTTTCATTCCGTACAGAATTCCCGGCACCAGCAGAAGATGGGGCGTGATGAGATAATATCCAAGCCGGGAAACCAGCGGAACGAAGGAAGCGCAGGTATACAGCGCAAGCCCGAGCAGGTTCAGCTTAAAATAGAACAGATTCGCTGTGCTTTCTCTGACCGCCTTCCAGCCGAACAGACCGAGAAGCAGAACGGCAGCGCAGCGCACAATGCCCATCAGGCTTCCTTCCAGTCCGGTCCCCTGCTCCAGATAGACCGTATTCTGATAGGAGGGATACAGCTTCAGCAGGATCTCCATCCAGAAATCCTGAAACAGCGGCAGGCTGATGGCAAAAACCGCTCCGATGGCCACCTGCCATTTCTTCCAGGGCAGAAGGGCGATCAGATACAGCGGGATCACCACCAGAACCGATTTGTGAAACAGGGCCGCTCCCAGAATCAGAAGCATAAATTTCCCATATTCCCGCTTCAGCACATACCGCAGGCTGTACAGGGTGATGGCAAGGACAAAATAATAGCGCACCGTGTTAAATGTCCGGAAATAGAGTCCCAGCAGCATGAACAGGGCGAAGGACAGTGGAAAATCCAGGCTCTGGTCATACATGGCCTTCAGAAACAGGAAGGTGGTTGCCGCCGCAAAAAAGCCGAATACCAGAAGATAATTTTCCCCGCCGGACAGGGTATAGAGGAAGCGGACCAGCAGATTAAAGCCGGGCTCCGTCACCACATAGCCTCCCACATAGATTTCATGAAAGGTATTCACGTAGTTGCCGTAATCGTTTCCCACATCGATGCGCAGAGCTGCCAGTCCGGTCAGCACCATCAACAGAAACAGAAGCGCCGTTCCATTCAGGAAGCTCCGCCTGTTCAGAAAATATCGTCTGTCCCGGCATCCTTCGTCCAAAGCATATTCTGTTTTCACCAGACATGCGGCACCGATCGTCAGGATGCCGATGAATCCGTAAAATAGTATTCCCATCATTCCTTCATCCTGATTCCCTTTCGCATCAGGGAAAATGCCTGCCCCATGGAAAGTCCCGTCCCGAATTCTTCCCTTTTTCCGGGCGCATCGACTGCTGCTCCGGCCAGTATGGACTCCGGTTCTTCTCCCCTTTGCGGCCGTTCAAACATCTCCGTCCGGTTCTTCAGGAGGAACCGCACCGCCATGGGAAACGCCGCCCATCCATAGAGGAAGCGGTAGAGCACGCCTCTGTCGTAGAAAAACTTTTCATTGTATCCGTGAAACCAGGTGGACGGTCTGCCGTTTTCCCGGCCAATGGTCACCGGAGCCTTATAAACCTTCAGACCTTTTCGGATGCATTCCGCCAGAAACAGACTGTCCTCTCCGTTGCTGTACTTCGCTCCGCCGCCGAAAAGGAGAGAAAAGGTCACTCCGGCCTCATGCAGCTTCTTCGTCCGCGCCGCAAAACTGAAGGTGGGGTATCTGCCGCAGTTGTACCAGCGCACCCGGCCATAACCGTCAATGTGGTAGGTCTGCCGCTCCCTGGGGACATCCACGTTGAACAGGATCATGTCCGCATCCGGATTCTTTTCAAACTCTGCGATGACCGCCTTCGCCGCACCCGGCCGGTAAATGATGTCCTCATCCGCGAACAGGCACAGTTCCCCGTCCGCCCGCATCAGACAGTTGTTCCGGGAAAGTCCCACGCCCCGCTCCGCAAAGCTGTAGCAGCGGATCCGGTACGCTTCATATGTGTACTCCCGGTATTCGTTCCGGTCACACTGATTCACCACAATCGCATCCGCCTGAAGATTCATCCGCTGTGCCAGGGTCTCCACCTCTTCGTTTACGGTGGAAACCAGAAACTGCAGTCTCATGCCCGGCCTCCCTTCTTTCCAGAATGCCTGTAATACCCATAATAGCTGCGCAGAAAGCCATCCTTTGCGCCGTAGATCACAGCGCCCAGAACAGGCGCCTGAAGCTTCTCAAGCCGGCTTACAAGACGGCCGGCCATCCGGCCGCTCCCCCTCCCCCAGGGAAGCAGCAGCAGGACGCCGCTTTGCTTCATCCGCTCCACCGCCTCTTCATCAAAGGGCCAGGAGCATTCTTCCCATTCCTGGCTGCTTTTTACAGGCCTGACCTCCGGACCGCTTCCCGCAGAGGAGGATTCTTTTCTCCCCGCCGCCTGCGCCGCATCCACCACACAGATGCGCTCCTTCCCCTTCAGACGGACCGCCAGCGCGGTTTCCAGTTCCTTTTGTAAAAGAGCGTCTCTCTTTTCCGTCAGAACGCCCAAAACAGGAATTCCATACCGGTTCTCAAAATCCGCTTCCAGATAGATGGAATCATCCAGACAGTACCAGATCAGCCAGGCAAAAAATCCGACGGCAGCCCCCAGAATCAGGCCGAGAAGCGCCGCGTTTCCCGCCTTCGTGCCGCGGGGCACCTCCTGCGCGTCCTCCAACAGCCAGCAGTCCATGCCGCTTAACCCTTCAATGGAATGGCCAAACCGGTCCAGCCCATACACGTAGGCTTCCGCAATGGTCTCCGAAAGTTCGGGGTCCTGCGTGGTAATCGTGAGGGGCATGATTTTCACATCGTTCATCGCGCCGACGGAAACCGACGCCTTCACCTGTTCCTTCGTGATCCCCTCAGGAAGCGCTTCCATCACATAATCCAACACTTCATCCGTCTTCATGATCTCGCCCCAGGTATAGGCGTTGTAATAATCCTGGATTTCTCCGTATTTTTCGCTGTCAAAATAGATGCGGTACTGGGAAAACACCTGATACTCCGGCGGCCCGGCAAGCGCCACCGTGATGAGCAGATACAGCCCGGCCGAAACGGCTGCTCCGAGAATTCCCGCAGCGCCGAAAAACCAGAACCGTCTGAAAGAACAGAGGGCAAAGCGTTTTCCATCCATGCCCTCCCGCCAGAATTTTTCGTCCTTCATCACTTATTGTCCTCTTGTGCGTCCTGCTTCATCGCAGTGATCTGCTTTTCATCCACACCCTCCGTGCTTTCCGGCCGGAACAGAATCTTCAGTGTCAGGAGCATCAGCTTGATGTCCAGCCATACGGAATAGCTCTCAATGTAGGTCAGATCCAGCTTCAGCTTATCATAGGGCGTGGTGTTGTATTTTCCATATACCTGGGCATAGCCCGCCAGCCCCGCCTTCACCTTTGTGCGGAAAGCAAATTCCGGCATTTCTTCCAGATACTGTGCGATGATTTCCGGCCGCTCCGGTCTGGGCCCGATGAAGCTCATCTCGCCCTTCAGAATATTGATGAGCTGAGGAAGCTCATCAATACGCACCGCCCGGATGAACCGGCCAATGGGGGTAATACGGGAATCATGTCTGGCCGCAAGCCTTGCGACCCCGTCCTTTTCCGCATCCACCCGCATGCTGCGGAATTTGAGAATGGCAAACTCCTTTCCGCCTCTGGTACAGCGGATCTGCTTATACAGCACCGGGCCGCCGTCATACAGTTTGATAACGATGGCGGTAACAAGCATAAAGGGCGATGCGATAACCAGAAGAATCAGCGCGCAGACAATGTCGATACAGCGCTTGATGATCCGCTGCTCCACCGTCAGCGCGTTTTCCCGCGTGAGCAGAATCGGCGTGTCGAACAGATGAAGCTGCTCCGATCCCTTAATGATTACGTCCGGAATCTTGGGCATCAGGTAAATGCGGATGGAACGGCTGTAGCAATACTTCAGAAGCTTGTTGCGCACCGCTGTAGGAATATCCCACAGCACCACGCCGCCATAGCCCTTCTCCATTTCATCAAAAAGCGCTTCCGCTCCTTCTTCCAGCCCCATACACTTTACAATGGTATACTTATCCTTCCTGCTGGCGAATTTATGCAGGATATCGTCGATGGAACGATCCCCGTGAATCAGGAGGAGCTTTCTGGGCGGAAAAATCCTGCGGTACACCTGATTCGCAAAGAAAATCCAGACGGCGGACCAGATCAGCTGCATTCCAAATACCTCAACAAGAGGGGCCGCCGGAATCAGATTTCCATGGATCAGAGCCAGCTGAAAATAGGTGATCACGTTCACGCATAGCAAAGAAAACAGCTGGGACATGAAAACCTCCATCGGCTTCATGAAACCGATTCTCAGCCCTCCGTACAGATTGGAAAACAGCAGGAAAATCACCGTATAAATGCCAAGAATCAGTATATGACCCCTGCGGTACAGCTTAATATCCTCCCAACGCAGGAAAAAAGGATGATAAAAATCAAACCATACCCAGGCATACAGCCCGATGATGACCGCAATTCCAAATAATGATATCAGTAAAATGACCAGACGCTTTCGTGTCTCTTTGTCGCTCATACTTCCTCTATCCCTTCTGCAGCGCCGCAAAGCCGTACGGCATTTCTCTTAGTTTACCACACAACCCGGCGGCGGACAAGTGCCGCTACAACCGCCTTGCCGTCGCCCGCAGGGCCCAGAAACAGAGATAATACGCGCTCGCAGCGACGGAAAGTTTCTCCCTGTTCCGGTACAGATTCCAGATGCGCCGGATGGCCTCCAGCTTGTTGGAGGAAAGGGAATTCTTCGGCCGCCGGTAAACGGCCAGGTTTTCATTCAGACCATGAGCCGTATATCCCGCACGCAGAATCTGCCACCAGGTCGCCGTATCCTCACTCTTCACGTCCGGCATGAGAATCAGATTCCTGTCAATCCGTTCCAGATCGAACATCACCGTGGTGGTGAAGATGACGGTTCTGGACAACGCTGCCCGATAGGAAAGCGTCCGTGGTACGCGGACAATTTTCCCGTTTCCGATTCCGTTTTCATCTCCGAATTCATATGCGGTAAAAGCAAAAGCAGCCTGCCTTTCCTTCAGAAAAGCAAGCTCTTTTTCCAGCTTCGTTTTCTTCCACAGATCATCCGAATCCAAAAAGGCCAGATACCTTCCCTGCGCCAGCCGGATTCCTTCATTGCGTGTGCGCGCCGCACCGATATTTTCCGCAAGGCGCACCGGACGGATACGTCCGTCCTTCTCCGCCATTTCCTGAAGCATGGAAAAGCTTCCGTCCGAGGAGCAGTCGTCCACGGCGATCAGCTCCCAGTCCTCATGGGTCTGCTCCTGTACGGAAGCGACGGTCTGCTTAAGCCATGCCGCCGCGTTGAAAACAGGCATCACGATACTGATCCGTTCACTCATAGTATTCTCAGATTTCTTCCTTTACCAGATAAATGGGTCTTCTTTTCACTTCCATGTAGGTTTTGGACAGATACTGTCCCACAATGCCGAGACATAACAGCTGTACACCGCTCACCATGCACATGATGCAGACCATCGAGGGCCAGCCGCCCACCGGATCTCCGAACAGCAGCGTCTTGACAACGATGATGAAGATGAGCAGAAAGGCCACGATGCAGAATACCACGCCCATGATGGAAGCCAGCGCGAGAGGCACCGTGGAGAAGGCGGTAATTCCGTCTATGGCATACAGAAACAGCTTCCAGAAAGACCACTTGGTCTCGCCGTGAGCCCGCTCAATATTTTCATACTCCATCCACTTGGTCTTAAAACCGACCCAGCCAAAGATTCCCTTGGTAAAGCGGTTGTATTCCGTCATGCGCAGGATGGCGTCCACCACCTGTCTGGTCATGAGACGGTAATCCCTGGCCCCGTCCACGATCTCCGTTTTGGAGATCCGGTTCACCAGCCGGTAGAACAGCCGGGCGAAAAAGGAACGGATGGGGGGTTCCCCCTTTCGGGAAACCCTTCTGGTGGCAACGGAATCATAGCCCTCATGGATATGAGTGAACATCTCCGGAAGCAGGGAGGGCGGATCCTGCAGGTCTGCGTCCATCATCACCACATAGTCGCCCTTCGATTTTTCCAGGCCGGCATAGATGGCCGCCTCCTTTCCGAAATTCCGGGAAAAGGAGACAAGCCGCACGTTTTCATCCCGTTCGCGCAGCTTCTTCACCTCGGCGACGGTTCCGTCCTTCGATCCGTCGTCAATATACAGGATCTCCACCTGCAGACCTTCCTTCTCAAAAAAAGGTCTGTTCTTCATCAGCTCCTCATAAAAACAGGCGACATTTTCCTCCTCGTTATAGCAGGGGACAATGACACTCAGCAGACTCATTTGTGTTCCTCCTGATTTCGCGGCCGGACGGCCGCATTTTAATCCCATATGAAGAATTGCGTAAGCAATTCTTCCAGGAAACCGGCAAAGCCGGTTTCCGTGCCTCTTTCCAGCGGCCGAACGGCCGCATTTAATTCCAACGAAGAATTGCGTAAGCAATTCTTCCAGGAAATCGGCTCCGCCGATTTCCGCCTCCCTGGTTTTCAGGAAACAGACAGGTCCAGCCGGACCCGGTCCGCAATCCTTGCAATATACTCACTGTTGGTCGGGCGGGGCGCGCCGGACGCGCTGCTGTAACCGAACAGCTCCTCAAACACGGCCGGATTTCCTCTTTCCCAGGAAACCTCAATCGCATTGCGGATGGCACGCTCTACCCTCTGGATATTGGTATGCGAACGTTTCGCGATACCCGGATACAGAAGCTTGGTCACACTCCCCACCAGCTCCATGTCGCGGGCCGCAAGCACGATGGCCTCACGCAGATAATAATACCCCCTCAGATGAGCCGGAACGCCCAGCTCCAGCATCATGTCGGACACGTAGCGCTCAATCTGTGTCTCCGTAACCTCTATGGTAATCATATTCTGCTTCCTCCTGCGTCTTTCTTTTTTCGGAAATCATTTCCAGAACTAATATTAACATGTCCGCAGTCAAAAACAGAACCGGAATCCATCGAGACTTTTCGACTTAAAGGTACTCTCTTTCGCCCTTTTCCGCCAGTGTCTCCACGATCTCCTTTACCCGCTGGGCCTGGGATGCGGGGCATACCAGCACCGATTCTCCGGCCTGCACGATGATCAGATCTTTCACGCCCACTGCCGCAACCAGCCTGTCTACAGAATACGCGGTACAGCCCTGACTGTCAAGCAGCAACGTCTTTCCCACAGTGATGTTACCATTTTCATCCCGATCCCTTAAAGCGTCGAAGGCATCCCACCCGCCCACGTCACTCCAGCCGAAATCGCCAGGAACCATCAGCACGTGATCCGCTCTTTCCATGATACCATAATCCACGGAGATTTTGGGGATTTTCGGATAAATTTCCCACAGAAGCGCTTCTTCGTTTTCCGCACCGAAGCCTTCTGAAAGCTGTACCAGATAAGAGTAAATATCCGGAAGCAGCTTCTCAAACCAGGAAAGGATGGTGGAAGCTTTCCAGATGAACATACCGCTGTTCCAGGCATAGCCCTCCGCCACGTAGCGCTCCGCCGTCTCCTCATCCGGCTTCTCTACGAATTCCTCCACCCTGTGCCAGGGCTTTCCCTCCACCGCCGTATTTTTGATGTAGCCATAGCCCGTAGAGGGGAAGGTGGGCCGGATGCCGATGGTCACCAGGGCGTCCGTTTCCTCTGCGGCGGCTACGGCGCCTTTCAGCGTCTGCCGGAAGCCTTCCTCATCCCGGATATAGGGATCGGAGGGAACCACACACATGATGCCGTCTCCATATTTTTTCAGAATGGTCATCGCGGCATAGCCGATGCAGGCGGCCGTATTCCGCGCCGCAGGCTCCCTCAGAATGTGATCCTCCGGCACTCTTCCTGCGGTCTGGGAAAGCATTTCCTGCGCCTGAGAGGCGTTGGTGACGATGAAGGTCTCCTGTGCCACACCGGAGAGCCGGTCGATGGCCTCGTTGACCAGCGTTTCCTTTCCGGAAAGGTTCAGAAACTGTTTGGGCTTTCTGCTCGTGGAGAGCGGCCAGAGCCTGGTGCCTCCGCCGCCCGCCATCACGACTCCATAAACTTTCATAGTAATCTCCTTTCATTCCCTGTCCGTCGCCGCCCGAAAGCCGGAGCTTATATCTCCGGACCTGCGCAGTTCAATGTCCTGCACTCTGGGCGAGGACGGAAATTTATCATAACCAATTCTTCCTCCGTCCGAAGGAACGTAGACCGTAACGCCGTCCACCTCATAGGTGAACGCGTCAAACGTTCCATACTCCTGCTGGCGGATATAATAGGGCTGGGCCGCCGATTCCCGCACCGCCCCTGCCAGATCCGCAGCCTTATACAGCAGAAGCACACTGAGGCAAAGCAGAAATGCACCTTCGGCGGTTCCCAGGAATGCGCCTTCAGCCATCTTTTCTTTCCGCTCTCTTCCTGTCAGGAAGCAGAACCAGAAGCCGGCGATCCCCATGGGAAGGGCGATCACATAGGCATAGCCATACCGGATAAGAGGAGCGGAAAACTGCCAGAACAGATACCCGGCAATCAGCACTGTTCCATACAGAAGCCAGTCCCCGGCAGGAATGAGCACTCTCTTCACCGCAGCGCCGCCCTTTCGTAAGAGAGCAGCCGCCGTCATAACCAGGGAGGCCGCACCGGCTGCCGTGCAGAGAGCACAGGCTGCAACCCACAGCTTCTCCATTCCCCGAAGCCGTCCGAACCAGTTTTTCACCCAGCCGGTAAAAGACTTATCATACAGGGTCACATCATACAGGCCTCTGGCAAAAACCTGAATTTCCTTCGCGTCGGAATCCGCGTAGCCCTTCTCCATCTTCCAGTCCACCGAAAACAGATCCAGAAAAGTGAATGGATAAATCAGCCAGCCGGAAATCAACACGCCCCGGATCAGCCAGGGCAGGCAGATCAGAACGCCAAGCCCGATATACAGGCCGATCTGCTTCCACCGCCTCTCCCGGATCAGCATGACGGCAGGCTTCAGCGCCAGCAGCAGAATCACCGCCGCAGAAACCTTCACGGTCACCGTGAATACCAGAAGCAGGGAAAGCAGGGCGTAGGGGGCCGCATTTTTTTCTCCCGCCTCCAGATCATCCAGCCATGCGATCAGCACATAAAAGACCAGCAGCATGGCAAAATAATCCGATGCCGGAGAAACGATCTCACCGAACAGAACCGTCAGGTAATAGACCGCTCCCAGCCGCAGAAAGTCCGAAATCCGCACACGCCGTCCCTTTCCCAGCGTCAGGAGCCCGGAAGCGCACTGGAGCGCCACAACGAGAGCAAAGAAGCCCTGAACCGCATGCATGGGTTCTCCAAACAGCCATTTCATGGAAAACAGCGCGCAGAGCGCGAAGGCCGCGCTGTTATAGGCAAACCGGCTGTGCAGATTTCCAAGGCCGGGCACCACACCGTATTCCTCGATCCAGCGGATCGCCTGCGCGTGGTACAGCCCGGTGTCCACATGCATGAAGCCGCGGGAGGTGCCGTATGCAAGGAGCAGACTCAGAAAAAGCAGGATTAATAGCTTCACCCGGCTGATTCCTTCCCTCTGAAGCCGCCAGAATTCCACAAGTCTTTTTCTCAGAAGCAGTGCAGCCGCCAGACAGAACAGGATGAGCAGCAGATTCGCCTCGATTTCCACTCCGCCGAACAGGCTGAAAATCTGGGCATACACCGTGAGCGCCGCCAGGCCTGCCATCCACGCGCCCGTCACGCTGCGCAGGCGGTATCCCAGCCTTTCAAAGGGCAGCAGGCACACAAAGCCTGTGATAAAAGCCGTTATTGACACATAACACCAGTTCAGCAGCACAAACAGCATCCCGGATTCTCACCTTTCTTTTCTAAAAATTCTGCGGTATAATACTTCAAACAATCGCATTCAGGAAAGGACGCACGCATGACGGAAAAATTAAATTCCCGTAAAATTCAGACCGGTCTGGAGGCCTGGTTCGCCTCTTTCGCCCTCACAAATATCTGCTCTCTGAAAACGACGAGCATTTTCACCCTCCTTTTCTTCCTGCTCTGCTTCCAGGTATTTCTTCTGGGCGCCCAAAACGAGCGGGAAAGCCTTCTGGCGAAGGACGGGCGGAGGCTGGTGCTCTCCCTGCCCGCCAAAAAGCGGCGGACGGCTTCCTGTCTGCTCGGCCTTTTCTTTACGTTCCTCTGCCTCGCCAGCGAGTCAGATGTACTCGTCGGAAGCCTGACCAGCCCGCTTTTTCAGATTGCCAGCCTTCTGATGAGCGCTCTTGGCCTGTTTTTTCTGTTTTTCCGCGGCCTGCGCCTTCTTTTCTTTTATCTGGGAAAAAGGACGCTGCGCATCGAGAGCCTGAAAAATCCCCGGACACAGGATCAGAAGCTTCCTCTTCAGATGAAGATACTGCTTCCGGTTATTCTCCTGTGCTGCTGGCTTCCCTGGTTTCTCTATAATTTTCCGGGCGTCATGACTCCGGACAGCATCAGCCAGTACAGCCAGGCCATGGGGCTTACCGGCTACAGCGACCATCATCCCTTCGCCCACACCCTGCTCATCAAACTTCTTCTTTCGATGGGCATGGCGCTTTTTGACAACGTTTACGCGGCAATCGCCTGCTACACCGTATTTCAGATGGTTCTGATGGCTCTGCTTCTGTGTTACTGCATCTGCATCCTGTACCGTTACGGAGCGGGCAGGAAGCTGTGCCTTCTTTTTCTCATTTTTTATGCCTGCGTTCCCTATAACGGAAGCTTTGCCGTGACGATGTGGAAGGACGTGCTGTTTTCCGGCTTCCTGCTTCTGTTCGCCCTCTGCCTGTACCGTCTGCTCCATCTGTACGCCGCCGGAGGAAGGCTGAAAAAACAGCCGGGGCTTCTTGCTCTGCTCCTGCTTTCCGGCTTTCTGGTCTGCCTGTTCCGTTCCAACGGGCTGTATGTGTTTCTGCTCACCGCACCGTTCCTGAGCATCGTTCTCCGGCGGGAATGGAAACTCCTTCTGCCCGGCATCCTCGCTGTTCTCGTCCTTTCCCTGTTCATCAAAGGGCCGGTTTACGATGCCCTTGGAGTGGCAGAACCCGCTTTTTCCGAATCCCTTTCCATTCCCGCCCAGCAGATCGCCCGGGTGGTCTATGAAGGCCGCGCGCTCACACAGGAACAGATCGACCTGCTGGAAAAAACCGTGGATTACGATTCCATTGCGGACTATTACCAGCCGGAGCTTTCTGATCCCATCAAGGCGCTCATCCAGTACGGAAATCCGGAATATCTGGAAACCCACAAGGGAGCCTATCTGAAGCTCTGGATTCAGCTCGGCCTGCGCTATCCGCTGGATTACTGGAACGCTTTCGTGGACCAGACACGGGGGTACTGGTACCCGGGCGAACCCGGTCTCACCGTCAACGAGAGCATCTCTCCCAACGATGTGGGACTTACCGGGCAGTCGGTTTTAAGCGGTACACCGGCATGGAAAGTGGTAGAGATTCTGAACAAGCTCTATACCATCCTTCCGCTCTACGGACTGCTCTACAGCATCGGCGCCTTCACCTGGGCCGCCGTCTTCTGGTGTGTAAACTGCGCGCTGAACGGCCGCAAACGGAACTTCCTTCTGTTTGTCCCGTTCTTTGCCCTGATCCTGACCCTCTGTCTCGCAACGCCGGTAGCGGCAGATCTGCGATACGCTTATCCGCTGATCCTTTCCATGCCGCTTCTTCTTTGCGCCGGTCTCGAGATACCGGAAAAGGCCGCAGGAAAACCCTGAGCCTTTTCCACCGCTCCTTCTCTGTCAGCCCAGCTCCTCTTTCATATATTCCGCGATCGCGTCATGCCAGTCTGCAAACATGAAATCCGTGGTCAGCTTGAACATCCGGTTTTCCAGAATGCTGTAGGCCGGACGCGGGGCGGCAGCTCCGTATTCCTCCGTCGTCACATCCACAATCTGTGTCGTCTTTCCGGCCAGGCGAAGCACCTCTCTTGCGAAATCCGCCCAGCAGCAGCTTCCTTCGCAGGTGGCATGGAACAGCCCGTAGTTCTCCGTAAACAGCACCGCGTCGATGGCCTTCGCCAGTTCGGAAGCGCTGGTGGGGGAACCCACCTGATCGTTCACCACCGTGATTTTATCATGGGTCTCGGAAAGCCGGAGCATGGTTCTGGCAAAATTCTTTCCGTCCCCATACAGCCATGCGGTCCGCAGGATAAAGTAACGGTCCGCGAAATCCTTCACAAAATTTTCTCCCGCCAGCTTGGTACTTCCATAGGCGCTCTGCGGATCCACCGCATCCGTTTCCACATAGGGAATCTCCCTTTCTTTTCCATCAAACACATAATCCGTGGAAATATGCACCAGCTTCGCTCCCGTCTCACGGGAAGCGATCGCAAGATTTCTCGCCCCGATGGCATTGATTTTGAAAGCGTTATCGTAATCCGTCTCACACTTGTCCACATTCGTATGGGCCGCACAGTTGATGATGGCATAGGGCTTTACCTCTCTGGCCAGTTCCATCACGCTGTCGATCTTCGTGATATCCAGCTCGCCCACATCCGTATTGACAAAGCTCAGATCTTCCCTGCCCTGATAGAGCCTGTTCACAGCCCGTCCAAGCTGTCCGTTGCATCCGGTCACAATAATTTTCTTCATTTTTTTCACCAAACCTCCGTTTCATCCATCCGGTTTTTCTTTCAGGCATGTTCTGTTTTATTCTATCACACACGGGAAAGCTTTACCATGACATTTTCTTCTGCATGAACGCTTTCCCCATTTTTCCTTAATTTCCTTAATTTTTCTTAATTTTCTCCAAATCCACATTTTCCATAGTGACAACCGCCCTTTCGGTAGACTATAATAGGAAAAGGCGCCGGCGGACAGGACTGCATAAGGACGGCTTTTCGGGAGCAGACTCTTGAAAAGAAGCGTTTTTGCGCCGTCCTGTCCGCCGATGCAGACAGATTTTCAGGAAAGAGAGGTATTCAAATGAAAAAACTGAGCGTACTGCTTTTGCTTGGGCTTTCCACCGCGATGCTCCTTGCAGGCTGCGGAAATAAGGAAACCACGCCGGAAGAAGTGCCTTCTGTAACCGGAGAAACCATTCCGGAAAGCGTTCCCGCTGAGACGGAAACAGAAACGGAAACGACGGCAGAGGATGTTCCTCCGGAGGAAGGCATGGTGCGCAGCACTCTGACGAACGAGTGGATTGATGGGGATATTGCTGACCAGCGTCCCATCGCGGTCATGGTTCCCAATGATTCTTCCGCTCTTCCCCATTACAGTCTTTCCCAGGCTGACATTCTGTATGAATGCCCGGTAGAAGGAAACATCACCCGACTCATGGCCGTAATCAAGGACTGGGACAGGGAGGATATGACCAGAATCGGAAATGTGAGAAGCCTGCGCGATTATTTCGCGTACTGGTCCTTTGAATGGGATTCCATTCTGTTCCATTATGGCGGCCCTTTCTATATTGCAGATGTGGTTGAAAAAACCGGTACCGAAAACGTAACCGGAGCCAGCTATGGCGGAACCGGAAAAAAGGGACTGTATGACAGCGCCTATTACCGCTCCTCTGACAGAAAGGCTCCTCAGAACGCCTATCTGAGTGCGGAAGGCGTCAATTCAGCCATTGAACATTTTGACTATTCCAAGACCTATCGTGAGGATTACTATAACCCGGATCATTTTAAATTTGCCTCCGAGTCCTCACCGAACACGCTGGAGCAGTATGCCAACGCCTTCGACGTGAAAAAAATCGATATGTCCTCCTGCTATCCGATCTCCAAGACCTATTTTGAATACAACGAGGAGGACGGTCTGTTCTACAGATATCAGTACGGTGAGCCTCATGTTGACGCGGCCTTCGACAACACCCAGCTGGCGTTCAAGAACGTGCTGGTACAGTTTGCCTACTACGAGGTGAGAGACGACAATGGCTATCTGGCCTTCCAGGTTCATGACGACACCAAGGACGGCTACTATTTCACCAACGGCAAGGGCATCCACGTTACCTGGGAAAAGACCGGCGACTATGAACCCACCAAATTCTATGACGACAACGGAAACGAAATCGAGCTTAATACCGGAAAGACCATGATCTGCATCGTGGAGGACGGCGACGAGTTCGGATACGACTGAATAGATGTGACTGAGCAGATATAACAGAATAAATGCTTTACGCAGGAGGAGCTGCCTGGTGCCGTAGCCATACGGCATCGGGCAGCTCCCTTTTCTTTCTGATACACGTACTCCTTTTTGCGAAAATCTTTTACCAATCTCTATTAGCCGATCTTTATCACCCCCTTCACGATATCTGCCTTATTTCTCACACAGGCTTCAAGTGCGTGCTGGATCTCATCCAGACTGAACTGATGCGTCATGCTATCCCGGACACGGACCCAGCCGGAGGATACGGCTTCGATCGCCTCGGAATAGATGTTGCGGTAACGGAACTGTAGGTTTAACCTGCTAAATGTGAGAAGCCTCTTTCAATCTGAGGCAAAACACACTATAATAAATGAGACTGTTTATATTGGAAATTAAAAGGAACGTATACGTGAAATCAAAGACTTTCTTATGGATAGAAGATAGAAAAGGCAAAGCAGGCTATATATTCTGGGAATCTCTGCTAAAACAGTTATATCCGAATATTCAGGTGGAGAGCAAAAAGAATAGCAGTGAGCTCGTAAAATCGGTCAAAAATATAGACGACATAGTAAAAGAACGTCAGCCATATCTGCCAGAGAAAAACTGATCACCTGCATTGATACTGGAAGCATGAATTATAAGGGTATCAAGGAGATCCTGAAATATGATAAGCATATTGAAGAGCATAATATTGAGCAGCTCGCAGCCAGACTTTTGTTTGATTTGACAAGGAACACCGGCTTCGAAGTTTCAAAGGGAAAGTTGGGCGAATGTTGGGTCCAATCATGTTGTGATTGGACGGGACGTCGGAAAGATGATATTTGTGGACTTGATAACAGCAGGCCGTCCGTATATGATAAAATGAAAAGTATTTATGAAAGAACCAGCCTGAAAGAACAGTTCCACGCATCAGGATTGGAGGTGGCATCATGATTACGATTTTTAAAAATAAACTGGATATTCCAAATAATATGGAGTATATAGAATTAAATGATTTGTTCTTTAATCAAAACACGACGGCTTTAATAGATAGGCGTGCAGAGAAATTCATCGAAACTATTGACGGCGCCAAACTCATTGGAAAATATAAGATTTTGTCAAGATTTGATGATGTCGCCATTGATATTGACAAGCTTTCAGCCGGATGTAAGACAGTGCTGAACGTGCTGTATTATCCAGATAAAGTATTTTGTCTCAAAGAATGCGGCAATAACGCATTGGAAATATTACATAACCTTGAAAAAGGATACGTATACAGCGAATACGCTTTGATTCCCTTTACCATGGGTTCTGTCATGGTGCAGACAAGATCCATGAAAAAGATAATCAGCGATTATGAGGAATTAAAGGAGTGGTGGGAAGATGAAAAGTAGGCCGATCGTGATGGAACATTTCTCTACAGTCCACTCCGCATTTATTGTCGATTTCAACTTTCAGAACAATATTACGATTCTGATGGGAGATTCCGGTACTGGCAAGACTGCGAGTTTTTCGTTTATTAAAGAGTGTATGGCGGTGAATCCCCAAATTCTATGCCTGAATTATCTGGATTATCAGAAGGATGTGAAAGAAATTATCAGGCACACAGAGGGGAAGCTGATCGTAATAGATAATGCAGACATTCTTCTGGATGACGATACAAGAAAATACATCTCTCTTGATGATAAAAATCAGTATCTGATCATCGGGAGAAACCCGAAGAACCTGTTTGCGACGAAAGAGAATCTGTATGAGCTGGCCAGCGAAAAGGTTGGAGAACAGACAAAATTCACGATTCACAATTATTTGTAAGCCGCCCCTGGCGTTTACCAGGGGCAGTCTATTCCTCTATCTTATTTATCTCTTTGTGCTATTTTATTGCCAGAATTTATTGAATTTTCAAGATGCACAGGCACTTATTCAAGTGCGAAGTTTGAGTAACTATCTTAAGCCTTCCCGCCAAGTTCCAGCCTGTTGATGGCTGAGAAAATGGCTCTGACAGAAGCGCGTGTAATATTCGAACTTACGCCCACGCCATAGGTGACACGGCCGGTCTCTCCATCCAGCAGATGGATATAGGCTGCCGCCTGGGAACTTGCGCCGCTCTGAAGGGCATGCTCCTCGTAGTCCAGAACCTTGATCCGCACGCCGAGCTCCATCTGCAGCCCTCTCTGCACCGCATCGATCGGGCCGTTTCCCACTGCCGCAAATTCCTTCTCCTTTCCATGATCCGTATAGACCACAGTGACCTTCGTATCGAATTCGGAAGCCGTTTCGCCGCTCAGGTCGTCGATTCTCAGCCTGCGGAAATGAATGGGTTCCTTTTTGTCCAGATACTCCCTGCGGAACGCGTCCATAATCTGATCCGGAGATACCTCTCCCTGCTTCTCGGAAATCGCCTGAATGACGTTGGCAAACTCTTTGTGCATGGCCTTCGGCAGCTTGAAGCCGAAATAGGTGTCCATGATGAACGCCACACCGCCCTTTCCGGACTGGGAATTGATGCGCACGATGGGCTCGTATTCCCTTCCGATGTCCGCCGGATCGATGGGAAGATAGGGCACCTGCCAGATTTCCGACTTTCTTTCCTGCATCGCATGGATGCCCTTGTTGATCGCGTCCTGATGGGAACCGGAAAAAGCGGTGAATACCAGCTTGCCAGCATAGGGATGTCTGGCGTCTATGGGCATCTTGCAGCATCTTTCGTAGATCTCTATGATATCGTTGATATGCTCGATATTCAGCTTCGGATCGATTCCCTGGGAGAACATGTTGTAGGCGATGGTGAGCACATCCACGTTTCCGGTGCGCTCGCCGTTTCCAAAAAGCGTGCCCTCCACGCGCTCCGCTCCTGCGAGAAGCGCCAGCTCCGCGCTCGCGACGCCTGTTCCCCGGTCATTGTGGGGATGAACGCTTAAAATGATGCTCTCTCTGTTCTTAAAATGCCTGTTCATCCACTCGATCTGATCCGCATAGACATTCGGCGTATTCATCTCCACCGTGGAGGGGAGGTTGATGATCATGGGGTCTTCCCTCGTCGGTCCCCAGGTCTCCTGTACCGCAGTGCAGATTTCCAGTGCAAAATCCAGCTCCGTTCCGGTAAAACTTTCCGGAGAATACTCCAGAATGATTTTTCCGGGGAAGTTCTTCGCATGCTCCTTCACCATCTTCGTCCCGTTCACGGCGATCTCGATGATCTCCTCCTTCGACGCGTGGAAAACCACATCCCGCTGCAGGGTGGAGGTGGAATTATAAATATGCACGACAGCCTGCTTACAGCCCTCAATGGCCTCAAACGTACGGTCGATCAGTTCCTTCCTGCACTGGGTCAGCACCTGCACACAGACATCGTCCGGAATCAGTCTTCTGTCCACAAGCTGTCTGAGAAAATCGAACTCAATCTGGCTCGCCGCCGGGAATCCGATTTCGATCTCCTTAAATCCAAGCTTGATCAGATAGAGAAACATTTCCACCTTCTCTTCCACGATCATGGGATCGATCAGCGCCTGATTCCCATCGCGCAGATCCACGCTGCACCAAATGGGTGCCTTCTCGATTTCCCTGTTCGGCCACTCCCTTTCGGGATAGTCTACCACCGGATTTTTCCGGTATCTCCTGTAGTTGAGCATCTTTGTTTTTCCTTTCCCTATTCTTGTATTGCCGCCTGTGGCACGCAGTCTGCACAGCCGCTTGTTGATTGCCTCCACATGTGAAAGCCGATTGCTCCGCGCCTTTGGCACTCCGCAATCGCCGGGAGAATTCGCAATCCGGGCTATCGCCCTCCTTGCTCATTCTCCCTTGCCTGGCCGATGTCGATGCACCCGTGCATGCAAGCATGCCCGTTCGCATCGCCGCCATCCAGGGCTTTCACATGAAAAAAACAGGCTGTCCGACATTTCTGTCCGGCAGCCCGTTGCCCCTTCTCATTCTCCGAGACCGCTTTCAATCGCGCTGACAAGAGACTTCAGAGCTTCTTCCTCGTCTTCTCCCTCGCAGGTAAGCTCAATCTCATCTCCGCACTTCACACATGCTCCCAATACACTGAGAACGCTCTTGGCATTCGCTGTGCTGTCCCTGAATGTAAATGTGATCAATGACTTAAACTGCATGGCCTCCTTGCAGAGAATGCCCGCAGGTCTCAAATGCAATCCTGTCGGGTTCTTAATTACTACCTTCTGGCTTACCATGACATCAACCTCCTGTTTTCTTACACCCGAAAAACCGGCAGTTCTTTTCGTTCACACCGTTTTTCATTAAAATCAGTATACCATTTTTCTGAGGATATCTCAAGGCTTACAGCATGATATTCTGAATCAGATCCGCGAGCTTTTTCGCCTCTTCCTCTATCATTTTCTGATCTTTTCCCTCAATCATAACGCGGACCTTCGGTTCTGTTCCTGACGGACGGATCAGCACCCTGCCCTCTCCGGCGAATTTCCGATCCAGCGCCTCGATCGCCTCGGCGATCTCCGGATACTCCATATAACGCTCCTTCTTATGGTTCGGCACTTTTGCGTTGACCAGTGCCTGAGGCATGACCGTCATGACCTTTGCCAGCTCCGAGAGGGGCTTCTTCGTATCCACCATGACCTGCAGCAGATGGAGGGCGGAAAGCAGGCCGTCTCCCGTCGTATTCTCATCCAGGAAAATGATATGGCCGGACTGCTCTCCTCCCAGACTCGCTCCGATTTCCCTCATACGCTCCAGCACATACCGGTCGCCCACCTTCGTCTGTTCCATATTCAGGTGTTCCCGTTCTCCCATCTTGAAGAAGCCCAGATTGCTCATCACAGTGGCGACAATCGTATCCTTTTTCAGCTTGCCCTGATCCCGCATATGAACGCCGACAATCCCCATGATCTGGTCTCCGTCCACCATCTCGCCGTTTTCGTCCACCGCAAGGAGACGGTCCGCGTCGCCGTCAAAGGCAAGCCCCACATCCGCCTTTTCATAAACCACTCTGGCCTGAAGCTCCTCCATATGGGTGGAACCGCAGTTGGCATTGATATTCGTTCCATCGGGCATGTTGTGGATGGGAACCACTGTGGCTCCAAGTTCCCGCAGCGCTTCTACGGATGTGTAATATGCGGCACCTTCCGCGCAGTCCACCACGATTTTCATGCCGGAAAGCTCCACCGGCACCGTCTGTATTGCATGGTTAATGTATTCCTCTCTGGCATCCGTCCGGTACTTGATCTTTCCCACACGGGAACCGGTGGGGAACTCCACGCCCTGCATTCCACTGCGGATCAGCGCCTCGATCTCATCCTCCATACTGTCTGGCAGTTTATAACCATTTCCATCAAAGAACTTGATACCGTTAAACTCGACCGGATTGTGGGAAGCTGATATCACAACGCCGGCTTCCACCTTGTATTTCTTCGTCAGATAGGCCACGGCAGGCGTCGGAATCACGCCCACATAAACCGCATTCGCGCCAACGCTGCAGATGCCTGCCATCAGCGCATTTGCCAGCATATCTCCCGAAATACGGGTGTCGCATCCCACCATGATGGTGGGATGATGCTCATTTTCCTTGGTCAGCACCGTAGCGCCCGCCTGCCCAAGCTGCATCGCAAGGAGGGGAGTAAGCTCCTCATTCGCCACCCCTCTCACACCGTCAGTTCCAAATAATCTTGCCATATTTTCTTTTCCTTTCCTGCTGACATAATTCAGAAACGGGATCATTCTATGCGGACGTATCCGCCCTTATTCTCAGCTGTTTGCCGTAATGGACGCTTCCGTTCCGGATTCCACTGCACCCGCAGCCGCCGCTTCGCCCGCAGTCCCATTGTCCGCAGTGATATCCGCCATGACATTCACAACTGCGGTCACGGTGCCAACCTGTGTCACATGATCCGGAAGAGAAACGGTAACCTCCATTTCCACATTGCCTTCCGTCAGCTCGCTCAGGTTATTTTCCTGCATCCATTCCGCCACATCGATGCTTCCCGAAAGCCGTGATACGTTAACCGTATCCAGATTATCCTGGAGCCCCCTCAGCCGGATGGAAACGGCTTCCCCGGGAGCCAGCGTCACCTGATACCCATCGGGTACATTCAGAATCTGAATCCGGCTCTGATCCATCTGACCTGTCACATCGACCAGCGGCTCCACGCCGGCAGTAACTGCCACTCTGCCGTTAAAACCGTCCTCTGAGGTGTTTGTCAGGCTCACACCGTCCGGCAGATACTGCCGGATATCAATCAGCTCAACCACATCCTCCGTGGCTCCCGTCAGATCCAGCTCCTCCGCCGGGATTACGATCTCTTCCAGACTGGCAAGTGCGCTGCTCCTGCCTGCTACCGTTATCCGGTCAGGCGCACAGGTAACCTCTCCTGTTGCCGCGTAACCGGCGGCAGGCTCTCCTGAAGCAGAGGCCGTCACCGGAATCTCTTTCGTCTGCAGAATGGAAATGGATACATTGGAGGTGCTCACGCTCTTGGTAATTCTGCTGCTTGTGATCTCATTGCCGTCCGCATCATAAAGCCGGATCGGTTCCGTAATATTGATGCTTTCTGTCAGGCCTTCCACATTGGCTTCCACCACAGCGCGGTCCACCTGGGACACCAGCGACTGCGGTCCGGAAATCCGCAGGGCGTTTCCGTCCGTTGTCAGCACGCTGTTTACAATATATCCGTCCGCAGGCGTACCGACCTGATCGATCTCGATGACCAGCTGCTTCTCCTGGCGTTCCTCCACCTCAAGCCGGACCATGTCTATATTACCGCTGATTTCAATCTGGCTTCCAAAAGCACGGCTGAGCGACAGACGAATAGGGACCGTATTGGTAAAAGAGAGCTCAGAAAAGTCCGCCGTAGCTGTCACATCTGAAGCATTGATATTCTCCAGAACAGAACGGCTTGCCCGTACCGTCACCGTCACACGGTCCGTATCATCCAGTACCTGGTATGTCAACCCTTCCTCTGTCAGCAGGCTGGTATTTTCCAGTTCCACAGGAATATTCCGATACACCTCCGTATCTACGGGATCGTTGATATTCACCGACACAAGCCACAGCAACACCGAAAAGATGACTGCCAGAATTTTCAGACCAATATTGTTAAAAATCTTATTTGGTTTTTTCATTCTTCGGCCGTCCTTTCCAGATCCTGCCCTTCACTCTGCCAACCTTGCTTTTTAGCTCCTTTTCTCCGTCAGGCTTGTTCTGGATCTTTTTCAGTTCTTCCTCCAGCTCGGTTCCGGTTAAGCCCCGCGACAGGCTGCCCTCGTATGCCACGCTGATCTGTCCGGTTTCTTCGGATACGATCACGGTCATGGAGTCCGTAGCTTCGGATACTCCCACGCCCGCTCTGTGCCTGGTACCCAGTTCCTTGCTTAAGGACATATTATCCGAAAGCGGCAGATAACAGGTGGCGGAGGTGATCCGGTCCCCCCTCACGATCACCGCACCGTCATGAAGCGGCGTATTATGTTCAAAAATATTGATCAGAAGCTGACTGGTCACAATGCCGTCCACAGCAATGCCGGTCCGTTCATATTCTGTCAGCGGATCGTTCTGCTCTACGACAATGAGAGCTCCTGTCTTCACCTTTCCCATTTCCACACAGGCTTTTGAAATTTCATGGATCGTCTTATCAGAGAACCTTCCGTCCGCTCCCTTGCTTTGTTCAAAAGGGAACAGAGAAGACAGGAATTCTCTTTTTCCGAGCTGTTCCAGCGCCCCCCTCAATTCCGGCTGGAGAATGACCAGCAGGCCAAAGGCGCCGTACATCAGCGCGTTCTGCGCAATCCAGAGAATGGTATTCATTTCAAAAATAGCCGCAATGAGAATGAATACCATGATGAAAATCACGCCCTTTACGAAAACCCATGCCTTGGTATTCTTGATCCATACCATGATATGGTATACCACAAAGGAAATGATGATAATCTCAACGATATCCGTTATTCTCAGTGACGGCACATGTGCCAGATAATTGTCCGCAAAGGATCTAATCAGTTCCATTTTTTTAATCCCGCTGTCTGTGTGCAGCGTCCCTCGTATTCGTATGTCTTACCCTGCGATTGTTCCGCTGCGTGGTTATTTTTTTTACCTTCTTTTCCGGCGTGGATACCGCCATTTTGGGTACCGCCTTCACATAATAATAATACTCGTCATCTTCAAACTGCACTTTTTCCGTTCTGGAATAGTCCAGATTAAACCGGAAGAACTGTACGACAAACGCGACGAATACTCCTCCGACGCTTCCAAGCAGCACACCCGGTATGGAAAAATCTGCTCCATAGATCAGATCGCCCACAAGAATCACCACAATGTCCAGCAGCGCTCCCGATATGATCGCGATTGTCCAGGAATAATCCACGGACAGCCTCCTGACCAGGTACACCAGAATCGTCGTAACCGCAAATGCGGCTGCTATAATCAGCATTTCCCGGTTTCCGAACACACCGTCCAGAATCTCCCGGATGCGTGTCAGCATGGAATCCGCAGCGGCCGAACTGAACAGAGATGCATTCATGCTCATGTAATGGATCAGATAGTAAACGACCACTCCGCAGACCACCGTAACAGCGGAAAGCGGTACGCCCAGAAGCCCTGCCACGATTGGAGCCGCATAAGGAATCCGAAGAACGAACAGAAGCGGCGTAATCATCACAAGCACGCCCCCCTTCGGTGTAAACCGAAAATACAGCAGAAACAGCAGCAAAAACACAACGAGCGCCACGCCCGCGCACTCCAGAGATACCTCGTACAGATGAAGCGTGACAAATCCTGCTGCTGCAAACAGCGTAAAATTCTTCGGCATGAAGGAACAGATCAGAGAAGTGATGAGAACCACCGCCATTCCATTGATCTGACTCATATAACCAAGCTGTCCGTTAATGAGAAGCAGACTCACCAGGGCGAGCAGAAACTTCAGTCCCGGAACAACATATTCTTCATATTTCACATAAAAATTGCGGATGTATTCCCGCACTACGAGCAATGATGTTGTCATAAATGTTCCTCACGAAGAATGCAGGCGCAGGCCTCTATTCCTCTTCTTCCTCACTCCCGTCAATCTCAGTCAGCATCCGGTCAAAGCTGACCGAAGCATTATGGGCCTTCACGTAGGTAATATGCGCGATCAGCCAGGATACCAGAAGATATCCTGCGCACATGATCCCATACGCGACGAGCGCCCGCTTTCCAAGTGTCCAAATTGCATCCACATCCATCGCATAAAATATGGAAGTCATCTCATCAATCCTGTAAAGCAGCCATATTCCGGCCAGAATACAGAACGCTATTGTAGTCGCAATCCAGGTTTTGAGAAGCTGAAAGCCCACATAATCGCTCCTGAAAAATCCACAGATCTCCCTGTCTCTTTTTCCTCTGCCCGCCTCATATGCCGCCATCCGGGTCATAACCGCCACTTTTTTCTCATTGATCACAAGTCCTTACAGCCCCTTTCCAATCGCCAGAGTGATAAAAAACACACGCCGTACCCCTGCGGCCCTGCACTCCAGCGCGGCAGCGTCGATCGTACTGCCGGTGGTATAGATGTCGTCAATGATTACAATCGTATTTAATTTTACATCATCCTGCACTATTTTAAAAGCCTTTTTCAAATTATTTTGGCGCGCCGTCCCTTCCAGCTCCTTCTGCGGCTTTGTATTTTTTACCCTGACCAGCCAGTCAGAAAGCACCGGAATATTCAGTCTTTTCCCCAGCGCCTGCGCAAGAAGCGCGGCCTGATTATAGCCCCGTTTCCTTTCCCTTTCCGGATGAAGCGGCACGGGTACAAGCGCGTCCGGCCGCCAGGAGAGGATCATCGCTCCCAGATTTTCCGCAAGGGCTCTTCCCAGGAAATCCGCGTATTCCCTGCGCCCCGCATACTTAAAACGGTAAATGGTCTGTCGGATACAGGAATAGCTGTATAGGGCCGCCCCTTTTGTATATGCACGTCTCCTGCGGGCGCAGTCATAACAGTATTCCGCTCCCGGATCCTGAAGCTGTTTGCCGCATTTCAGGCAGCGGGGCTCCCGGATCAGGACGAGTGCGTTTCTGCAGCCGTCGCAGATATCCTTTCCAAAGGGCTTCACCGGCCTGTCGCAGACCGGACACCTGCGCGGGAACAGAAGATCTGTCAGAATTCTGCCCGCCGCTTCATCCTGTTTCCATTTTTTAAGAATTTTCATTCGGCTCCTCTAAAGCCATGATTTCCCGGATTCTCACATCAAGTCCCGTAAAACGCTTCGCTTCGCTTTCGTTCCGGATCATGTCCTGAACCACCTGACGGCTCCCCAGTATCGTCACGCAGCCCTTTGCCCTTGTCACTCCCGTGTAAAGGAGATTTCGGTTAAACAGCATCCTCGGCCCGCCCAGAAGCGGCATGATCACCGCCGGATACTCGCTTCCCTGCGATTTATGGATGGTGATCGCATAGGCCAGCTCCAGTTCCGACGTCTGCTCAAAGGAATAGGTCACCCTTCGGTGTTCGTCAAATTCCACCGTCAGAGTACGGGCATATTCGTCGATCTCTCTGACGATCCCCATATCCCCGTTAAAAATCCCGACGCCCTTATCCACGGCAATACCGTAGCGGCTCACCACCTCCCATTCGAGCTGGTAGTTGTTCTTCGTCTGCATCACCTTGTCTCCCTCCCGGAAGAGCGCGTCGGCGGACTGATATTCCTTCTTGGAATCCGCTTTGGGATTCAGCCAGGCCTGCAGAATGCCATTGAGCGTCTCAGCTCCCAGATTTCCCTTCCGCATGGGGGTGAGCACCTGGATGTCAAAAGGCCCCGCATGCACGTAGCCCGGCAGCTTTTCCCGGATCAGAAGGATCATGTGCTTGTAGATCACCTGCACGTTATCCCGTTCCAGAAAAAAGAAATCCCTGCTCTTATTATCCAGCGCGATCTCTTTTCCCTCGTTGATCCGGTGAGCGTTGACGACGATGTCACTCTCGCCCGCCTGCCGGAAAATCTTTTTCAGCTCCACCACCGGGAAGGCCCTGCTTTCAATCAGATCCCGGAGCACCTGGCCCGGCCCGACGGAGGGCAGCTGGTTCACGTCCCCCACCAGCACCAGCCGGGTGCCAGGCGATATCGCCTTCAGAAGCGACTGGAACAGCTGGATGTCCACCATGGACATTTCATCCACGATCACCACATCCGCCTCCAGCGGGTTGTCCGCGTTCCGTTCAAAACGCGCCCGGCTCAGGGAAATGCTCCCGCTGCCGTTCTCGTCCGGCAGGCCGGAAAGCTCCAGAAGCCTGTGGATGGTGCGCGCCTCGTATCCGGTTGCTTCCGTCATCCGTTTTGCCGCCCGGCCCGTGGGCGCGGCCAGCAGGATATCCATTCCCTCCGCCGCAAAGTAATGGATGATGGTGTTGATGGTGGTGGTCTTTCCCGTGCCGGGACCTCCCGTGAGGATCATGATGCCGTTCCTCACGCATTCCAGCACCGCCCCAAGCTGCAGCGCCTCCAGCTCGATTCCGAGCCCCCTCGCCAGCTTTTCAATATCATGAAGGACCTTTTCTTCTTCCGACAGAAGGAAGCCTCCCTCCGGAGCCAGGCTCACATTCAGATCCGCCAGCATTCTGGCGCAGGAAAGCTCCGCATAATAGAAGACGGAAGCGTATACGAAGGCCTCCTCCTGCACCTGTTTGATCACCAGCTTGCGCTCCATCGCCAGATTCGGGATCTGAATGCTCACATATTCCACGGAAAGCCCCAGAAGCTGCGCCGCCTTCTCCTCCAGCTGCTCCTTTGGCAGACAGGTATTTCCGTCCGCCGCCGCGAGCTGCAGGGTATAAAGGATGCCGCTTCGGATCCGGAAATCGGAATCCGTATGAATGCCGATCCTGGCCGCCAGCTCATCCGCCCGCCGGAATCCGATGCCGTCGATATCCTCCGCAAGACGGTAGGGATTTTCCTCCAGAATATGATAGACCTCTTCCTTATAAGTCTGATAAATCTTCATCGCCAGCGTATTGGTAATCCCGTATTTCTGCAGGTAGATCATCGCCTCGCGCATTTCCTTTTTTTCTTCCATCTGTGCGCCGATCTCCATGGCCCTGCGTTCGCTGATCCCCTTGATCTCCGCAAGGCGCTCCGGCTCCTGTTCCACGATCCGGAAGGTATCTCTCCCGAATTTCTTCACAATCCGCGCGGCAAGAGAGGGACCGACTCCCCGGATGGCCCCGGAGCCCAGATACCGCTCGATGCTCTGTTCGTCCTCCAGAACCGTCTCCACGAAACTTTCCACCTTAAACTGGCTGCCGTATACCGCATGTTCCACATAGCCGCCCGAAAGCTCCAGCCCCTCCCCCTCGTCGATGGCCTGAAAGCTCCCGACGCAGGTGATCTCCTCCCCGTCGGCAATCAGTTCAAAAACGGTATAGCCATTCTCCGTATTCCTGTATATGATATGCTCCACATAGCCGGATATCTTTTCCGTGGATGTTTTATCCATTCTGATTCCCCCGATGCCTGCGCAGGCGGAAATACCGCCCGGCGGTCACTCCGCCCGGCGGACGCCCCGTCCCGCGGGCCATCCGCATATCCAACAAAGGCTGCTCCAAAGGAGCAGCCCCAATTCCTGTTTTCTCTTCTGTCCCGGTCAGACCTCGTCCTTGTATCCGCCCAGGAATTCCACATATTTTCCTGTTCCGATCGCCACAGCCGTCATCGGATCCTCAGCCGTCATGGTATTGATTCCGGTTCTTTCGCTGATCAACTCCTCCAGTCCGCGCAGAAGGCTTCCGCCTCCCGTCAGGACGATGCCCCTGTCCGCAATATCCGCTGCAAGTTCCGGAGGGGTCCTCTCCAGAACGCTGTGGATGGCTTCCACAATCTGGAGCGTGGGCTCCTTCAGCGCCTCTTCCGTCTCCTCCGAAGAAACCTTCACCGTTTTGGGAAGTCCCGTCACCAGGTTCCGGCCTCTCACATCCATATAATCAGGCTCCGGCCGCTTATAGGCAGAACCGATCTTGATCTTGATATCCTCCGCTGTTCTCTCACCGATGAGCAGATTATGTTTCTTTCTCATATAGCGGACCAGCGCTTCGTCGAAATCATCTCCCGCAATCTTGATGGACGCGCTCACGACGGTACCACCCAGAGAAATCACCGCAATATCAGAGGTTCCGCCTCCGATGTCCACGATCATGTTGCCGCAGGGACGGGAAATATCGATTCCGGCTCCGATTGCCGCCGCAATCGGCTCTTCAATGATGGAAACCTCTCTCGCTCCGGCCTGATAGGTCGCGTCCTCAACCGCCTTCTTCTCCACCTCGGTAACGCCGCTGGGCACACAGACTGCGATTCTGGGCTTGCGGAAGGTCTTTCTGCCAAGCGCCTTCTGGATGAAATGCTTCAGCATCTTTTCCGTAACGGTATAGTCGGAAATGACGCCCTGACGCAGAGGTCTGACCGCAACGATATTACCCGGCGTACGTCCCAGCATCAGTCTGGCATCCTCACCGATCGCCTTGATCTTGTTCGTATCTCTGTCAAAAGCCACAACGCTGGGCTCCTTCAGAACCACGCCCTTTCCTCTGATATATACCAGTATGCTGGCCGTGCCCAGGTCAATTCCAATGTCCGTGTACTGCATAATTTCCTCCAATCCCAAATGAAGGCAACGCCGGAAAGGGAGCTTCGGCCGTTTTTCTGAAAGCAGCCTTCCGATGATTCCTCTCCTGCGCGCTGTCGTCTCTATTCTCTATTATAAACCAATTCGTCATGAATCAAGCACGGATATTTCACATTTATAAAACAGCCGGAATTATGTCTAATTTTATTCAGAATAACGTTTTATTCGTCAATGCGAAATATACCGTCTGTTATTATAACCCAAAAGCACGGCCTTGGAAAGCCTTTTCATAAAAAATTAAGTTTTCTGCCTGCTGCGCTGTTACTATTCACAGCCGATTCAGAATGGTCAACACGCGCGTCGTGCTTGCACGTAAGCACGTGTTATCCATTCTGAATCTGGGCTGCGAAGCAGTCACCCCACCCCATGAGCAGCCTTAGTGCCGCAAGGCGCGGGACTGGAGCCTCGAAGAGGCGACGGGTGCGAATGAGGGTGGGGTGGCTGTGAATGGTAACGCTGCGTTTTTGTCTCCGGCCGGACCGCACATTCATTTCGCCCGGTCCAGCATTTTCTTCACATAATATCCGGTGTAGGAATCCGGGTTCTCCGCCACTTCCTCCGGCGTTCCCTGGGTGACCACGGTTCCGCCTCCGTCTCCGCCTTCCGGCCCCATATCGATGATATAATCGGCCGTCTTGATCACGTCCAGATTATGCTCGATAACGACGACCGTATTTCCTCCGTCGGCAAGGCGGTGAAGGATATCGACCAGCTTGTGCACGTCCGCAAAATGCAGGCCGGTGGTGGGCTCGTCCAGAATATAAATGGTCTTTCCGGTGCTCCGTTTGCTCAGCTCCGCCGCCAGCTTGATGCGCTGCGCCTCTCCGCCGGACAGGGTGGTTGATGGCTGTCCCAGCTTCACGTAGGACAGGCCCACATCGTAGAGCGTTTCGATTTTTCTGCGGATGGAAGGCACATTTTCAAAGAAGTCCACCGCTTCCTCCACGGTCATGTCCAGCACGTCAAAAATGCTCTTTCCCTTGTACTTCACGTCCAGGGTCTCGCGATTATAGCGCTTGCCGCCACAGACCTCACAGGGTACATACACGTCGGGAAGGAAGTGCATCTCGATCTTGATGATGCCGTCGCCGCTGCAGGCCTCGCAGCGGCCTCCCTTCACATTGAAGCTGAACCGGCCCTTTTTATATCCCCTTGCCTTCGCATCGGGCGTGGAGGCAAACAGATCCCGGATCATGTCGAATACCCCGGTATAGGTGGCGGGATTGGAACGGGGCGTGCGGCCGATGGGAGACTGATCGATGTCGATCACCTTATCCAGCTGATCGATTCCCTCAATTCCTTTATTTTTCCCCGGAATGGTTCTCGCCCGGTTCAGATCTCTTGCCAGCGTTTTGTAGAGAATCTCGTTCACCAGAGAGCTTTTGCCGGAGCCGGAAACACCGGTCACACAGGTCATCACGCCGAGCGGAAAACGGACGTCGATATTCTTCAGGTTATTTTCCGCAGCTCCCTTCACCGTGATCCAGCCCGCAGGCTTCCTGCGCTGCGCCGGAACCGGAATGGAAAGCTCGCCGCTTAAATATTTTCCGGTGACGGAGGCCGGATTTTTCATCAGCTCCTGCGCCGTGCCGCAGGCCACCACCTCGCCTCCGTGGGAACCGGCGCCGGGGCCGATGTCCACAATGTAGTCCGCCGCAAGCATGGTATCCTCGTCATGCTCCACCACCAGCAGGGTATTGCCGAGATCCCGGAGATTCTTCAGGGTATTCAGCAGCTTGTCATTGTCCCGCTGATGCAGGCCGATGCTGGGCTCGTCCAGAATATAGCATACCCCCACCAGTCCGGAGCCGATCTGGGTGGCAAGGCGGATTCTCTGCGCCTCACCGCCGGACAGGGTTCCTGTCGCCCGTGAAAGGGACAGATAGTCCAGACCCACGTCCACCAGAAAGCCCACGCGGGCTTTGATTTCCTTAATAACCTGCTTTCCGATCAGAAGCTGCTGGGGCGTCAGCTCCATATCGTTCAGAAATTCCTGGAGCTTCCGGATGGAAAGGGATGTGATCTCATAAATATTTTTTCCGCAGACCGTAACGGCGAGCGCCCCCTTCTTCAGGCGCATTCCCTTACAGGCCGGACAGGGCGTGATGCTCATGAAGGTCTCATATTCCTGCTTGGAAATCTCAGAGGCGGTTTCCCGGTATCTTCTCTCCACACTTTTAACCAGGCCTTCAAAAGCGACCGGATAGACGCCTGTCCCCCTCTGTCCCTTATAATGCACCTCCACCTGACGACCTCCCGTGCCGTTGATCAGAACATCCTTCACCTTATCGCTGTACTGCTCAAAGGGCGTATCCAGACTGAAATCGTATGCCTTTGCCAGCGCCTGCAGAATGGCGTTGGTAAAGCTGCCCGGCTCATTACAGGACTGCCAGCCCAAAACGGCGATGGCGCCCTCGTTGATGCTCCTGCTCTTATCCGGAATCATCAGGTCCACGTCAAATTCCATCTTGTATCCCAGGCCATAGCACTCCGGGCAGGCGCCGAAGGGATTGTTGAAGGAAAAGCTCCTCGGCTCAATCTCATCGATGCTGATTCCGCAGTCCGGGCAGGAAAAGCTCTGGCTGAAGGTCATGGCCTCCCCGCCGATCACGTCTACAAACAGCAGCCCTTCCGTGAGCGCCAGCACGCTTTCGATGGAATCCGCAAGCCTTCTGTCGATTCCGGGCTTCACCACGAGACGGTCCACCACGATCTCGATGTTGTGCTTGATATTTTTATCCAGTTTGATCTCTTCCGTCAGCTCATAAAGGCTTCCATCCACCCGGACACGCACGTATCCGCTGCGCCTGGCCCGCTCCAGCACCTTGACGTGCTCGCCCTTTCTTCCCCGGACCACCGGAGCCAGGAGCTGAATCCGGGTTCCCTCCGGCAGCGCCATGATCTGATCCACCATCTGATCCACGGACTGCTTTTTGATCTCCTTGCCGCACTTCGGGCAGTGCGGAATGCCGATTCTGGCATAGAGCAGACGGAAATAATCATAAATCTCCGTCACCGTCCCCACCGTGGAACGGGGATTCCGGTTGGTGGATTTCTGATCGATGGAAATGGCGGGGGAAAGCCCTTCGATCTTTTCCACGTTGGGCTTTTCCATCTGCCCCAGGAACTGTCTCGCGTAGGAGGACAGGGATTCCATATATCTTCTCTGTCCCTCCGCATAGATCGTATCAAAGGCGAGGGAAGACTTGCCCGAACCGGACAGACCGGTGAGAACCACCAGTTCATTTCTCGGGATATCCACGTCGATATTCTTCAGATTGTGCTCATTGGCCCCTCTGATTTTGATGTACTCCCGGGGCCTCATCTTTATGTTTTCCTGTTCCATGCTTCTTCCATTTACTCCTTTATTTTCTCCAACGTCTTTTTCAGATCCACCATCTTGTCACGCAGCTCTGCCGCCGCTTCGAAGTTCAGCTCCGAAGCGGCCTTCTTCATCTTCTTCTCCACATCGGCGATGAGCTTTTTCAGTTCCTTCTTGTCCATGGATTCCGGGTCCTTCTCGAAACGGACCTCTTCCTTCGCGATTTCCTTCGATATGCTGATGAGATCACGCACGCTCTTTTTGATGGTCTGGGGCGTGATTCCATGCTCTTCGTTGTACTTCTGCTGAAGTTCACGCCTTCGGTTCGTTTCGTCAATGGCCGCCCGCATGGAATCCGTCATGTTGTCCGCATACATGACCACATGGCCCTCCGCATTTCTCGCGGCACGGCCGATGGTCTGGATCAGGGAGGTCTCCGAACGCAGGAATCCCTCCTTGTCCGCATCCAGAATGGCCACCAGGGAAATCTCCGGGATGTCCAGACCTTCTCTCAGCAGGTTGATGCCCACCAGCACATCGAACACATCCAGGCGCATGTCCCGGATGATCTGAGCCCGTTCCAGGGTATCGATGTCGGAATGCAGATATTTTACCCGGATCCCCACCTCTCTCATGTAGTCGGTCAGATCCTCCGCCATCCGCTTGGTCAGGGTGGTCACCAGCACCTTGTTATGCTTCTCAATTTCCTTGCGGATCTCTCCGATCAGATCGTCAATCTGTCCCTCCACAGGACGCACCGATACCTCCGGGTCCAGCAGGCCCGTGGGACGGATGATCTGCTCCACCCGGTTCAGTTCATGGGCCGCTTCATACTCAGAGGGCGTGGCGGACACGAACAGCATCTGGTCGATATGCGATTCAAACTCTTCAAAATTCAGAGGCCGGTTGTCCAGTGCGGAGGGCAGCCGGAACCCGTAGTCCACCAGCGTATTTTTTCTGGAGCGGTCTCCCGCGAACATGCCGCGGATCTGGGGGATCGTCATATGGGACTCGTCGATGATGATCAGAAAATCATCCGGGAAGAAGTCCAGAAGCGTCATGGGCGGTTCTCCCGGCGCGGTGCCGTTCAGATGCCGGGAATAATTCTCAATGCCGGAGCAGAATCCCGTCTCCCGCAGCATCTCAATATCAAAATTCGTCCGTTCCGAAATCCGCTGTGCCTCCAGCAGCTTGTCCTCGCTCTTGAAATACCGGATCCGTTCCTCCAGCTCCTGTTCTATTGTTTCGCAGGCCGTATTGATTTTATCCTGGGAAACCACATAATGCGACGCCGGAAAAATTGCCACATGCTCCAGCGTGGAAACGAGCCTCCCGCTCAGCGGATCCACCTCGGCGATCCGGTCGATTTCATCGCCAAAAAATTCCACCCGGATCAGATAATCGCCGCCCTGAGCCGGATTGATTTCCACCACGTCGCCGCGCACCCGGAAACAGCTTCTTCCCAGGTCCATGTCGTTCCTGTCATACTGGATGCCGATCAGCTCCCGGATCACCGCGTCCCTGTCCTTCGTCATTCCCGGTCTCAGAGAAACGATCTTGTCCTTATATTCGTCCGGGCTGCCCAGACCATAGATACAGGACACGCTGGCAACCACCACCACGTCCCTGCGCTCCGCCAGGGACGCCGTGGCCGAAAGGCGGAGCTTGTCGATCTCGTCGTTGACGGCCGAATCCTTCGCAATATAGGTATCCGAGGAAGGCACATAGGCCTCCGGCTGGTAATAATCGTAGTAAGAGACAAAATACTCCACCGCGTTCTCCGGGAAGAACTCCTTAAACTCCCCGTAAAGTTGTCCCGCCAGTGTTTTATTGTGTGCAATTACCAGTGTGGGCCTCTGCAGCTGCTGGATGATATTGGCCATGGTGAAGGTCTTGCCGGACCCCGTAACACCCAGTAAAGTCTGGAATTGATAGCCTTTTTTGAAGCCGTCCACCAGGTTCGCGATGGCAGCAGGCTGATCGCCGGTGGGCTGGTATTCTGAGTGTAGCTTGAAACCGGCGGCTTTTTCGCCGGTTTCATGAGCAAGGAGCTGGCTCCTGCCAGCGGATTGCGAATGTCCTTGATGGTCCATTTTCTATTTTTACCTCCCAGGTGACCATGCATTTTACGAATGAAGGTCACCAAAACGTGTTTTTCAAAAACTGCACAACACCAGATAAACCCTGGAAGAATTGGCATCTTTAAAAGTCACCGGACATGACAGAATTCTCTTCGTTCATTCTGTCATGCTCAGAACCTTTGGTTCTTCGCTGCCAGACTGGATAAAAGCAAATGCCCCCTGTGGCAGCACTTGCTTTTCTTCCAGTCAGGCAAATTATATCATGGATAGGTAAAAAAGTATAGCCACTTTTTAGAACATCTGTTCTTCTCCCTGCAGCCATACTTTTCTTTATCCAGTATATTCACTTTTATATAAGGTAATCCTCTGCTGAAATAACCACGTCTATATTTTCTGTCTGTAACTCAAGATCCAGATTCTCATTCGGCAAAACCTCATCTATAAACGGTTGGATTTCATCTACACAGTCAGCGATTATCTCCATACACATCAAGCGTAATAATCTCTTTTGCATGGCCCATCGGCCCATCAGCCTGGAAACCGCTTTGGGATTGAAATCATTTTTCAAAAGCAGGGTACAAAATGTGCTTCGTAAATCATGCCACCGAATATTAGAAAATGAAATTCTCCAGTGGATATACAACAAAAGGCAATTCTCCTGACGCTGTTTGCCTCAGCCAGTTCCAGGCAGGAACGATAACAGGAAGCTAACTCTTCCCGTTCTTTTTTCGTAGGCCAGCCCCTGACAATAGGTCCCACTGTATGAAGAACACAGCTGCATGGCAGATTAAAAGAGGGCGTAATCTTGGCTCTTCCTGTAGGCTCCTCATATCCTTGTGAGCCATCATTTTTTCACACGCAAGCCTGAGCTGTACACCGACAAATGTATGGATTTCATTTTTCATACTTTTGTAACTTATTTTCTTTCCGTTTAATATGTTTACTTTGTTAATCACATGCTTTTTCTAATTATAATACGCACTAAGTCTCAGTTAATTATATCAACCCCATAAGAAAAAGTACAGAGCAAAATCGAATGTTTGTTCTGTACTCTTTCTCATTTCAAACTCCCTATATTCACCCGTCAGACACGTTCTCTACCGCATGCTGTGTCTTCCACCAGGCCAGCCGGCTTCCGGCCTGTTCTTCCGTACTCTGTTCTTCCAGGTTCTGTTCCGTCAGCTTCCCTACGCCGCAGTCTCCTCCGTCTCCTCCTGTCCGTCAGCCGCTCCCAGCTTTTCATTCATCACCTCAATAGCCTTCTGAAGCTGGTTACCCACGTCGTCGTTGTAATAGGCGTCGCCGTCAAAGGCGATCTCCACGTCGGGCTCGATGCCCACCTCATGGATGTTGTTTCCGTTCGGGGTGTAATAATGGCTGACGGTCAGCTTTACGGCGGAGCCGTCCGTGAGGGAAATGATCCGCTGCACGATGCCCTTGCCGAAGGTGGTGGTACCCACCAGCGTCCCGATGCCATAATCCTTGATGGCCCCGGCGAGGATTTCCGATGCGCTGGCACTGTTGCCGTCCACCAGGACAACCAGCTCCTCCGTCATCTCATGCTCGCCGTCGCAGCTGTATTCCGTGCGCTTTCCGTTTTTGTCTTCGGTATAGACAATCAGTCCCTCGGGGAGAATCTGTCTTGCGATTTCGCAGACCGTGGAAAGATTGCCGCCCGGATTGCCGCGCAGGTCAAGAATCAGTCCTTCCATTCCTTTGCCCCGGCAGACCGCCAGCGCTTCCGTAAACTGATCCAGGGTAACCGTATCAAATTCCGTGATCTGAATATAGCCGATGCGGTCATCCAGCATTTCCTGGTTCACCGTAGGACTTTCCACCTGGCGGCGGACCACATCAATCTCAAGATAGTCCGATTCCCCTTCGCGGATGATGGTCAAATGAACCGTGGTTCCCTCTTCGCCCTTTACCAGGCTGGTCACCTGTTCCAGTTCCAGGCCCTGCACATCGGTTCCGTCCACCTGATAAATCAGATCTCCGGCTCTCAGCCCGCTTTCCTGCGCCGGAGTTCCATCGATGATCCCCGTCAGTCTGGGAAGGGAGGTTTCCGTATCGATTCCAATATACGCTCCAATGCCATAGTAGATTCCTTCCGTCTTTTCCTGAATCTGCTCCAGCTCATCCGACGCATAGTAAGTAGAATAGGGATCTCCGAGAGACTCCACCATTCCCTTGTAGATGCCATCCTCAAGGGTCTGCTCATCCACATCTTCCAGGTAGTATTTTTCAATGGTCTCCTCGATCACATCCAGTTTGTTCAGCGTATTCTGCGTCGCCACGCTGTTCGCGCTCACGCCTTCCGCATTTTCCTGTACGGATACATTCTGCGCTCTGGAATACTGGAAAAACATCCACGCCGAATATCCAAGATAGATGCCGCCTGCCACCAGCGCCACCGCAAGCACTCCTGTTAAAACTCCCCCCCAGAAGCTTTTTCGGTTTTTCATCTCATTTTCTCCTCCATCCAGAAGGGCTTCCGCCTTTCCACATTCCTTCCGTTCAAAGCCGAACGCCGCAGTCAGGCCTTCTTTCAAGACCTCCCCCGGCGTTCTTTCCTCTCAGTAACCATTATATATTAGATCAGCTCAAATAATTCCAGGGATTCACATACTCCCCGTTAAGACGGACGCTGAAATGCAGGTGCGGTCCCGTTGAACGCCCTGTCGAGCCGACTGCCGCAATCGTTTCTCCTTTTGACACGGTCTGTCCGCTGGATACATACAGTTCAGAAGCGTGCATATAAATCGTATACAATCCGTCCCCGTGGTTGATCATCACGTAATTTCCCATGGAGCTGTTGTATCCGGCTCCCACCACAGTGCCTCCGTATGCCGCCATGATCGGCGTGCCGGAATTGGCGGCGAAGTCCACACCGTTATGGAACTTGTTCACGCCAAGCGTGGGATGGATACGGTAGCCATACTCCGAGGACACGCGCTTGTAGGAAGCGAGGGGCATCTGGAACATGCCGCCGTCATAGGTCACCTGCGGCTGATTCAGCTCCTCCAGCTGTTTTTTCTCCGCCTCGGCGGCCGCTTCCAGCGCGGCGATCGTGGAATTCTGCTCGGCGATATCCGCTTCATACTCCGCGATGGCCTCCTCCTTATTATTGATATCGGTCTGATAGGAGGTGATCTGCGCTTCCTTCTCCGCAATCAGCGTTTCCAGTCCTGCCTCCTCTTCCTCCACCTCTGCCTTCGCTTCCTCCAAAACCTCCTGTTCTTCTTCAAGAGCCGTCTTGCAGGCTTCCACCAGCTCCTTATTTTTGATATAAATGGCAAGCTGCTCCTGGTCATAGGTGTTCATCTGTTCAATATAACCCACCCGGTTCAGAAGCTCTCCGAAGCTGTCCGAGGCAAGGAGCATTTCCAGGTAACTTCCCACTCCCTGTTCATAAGAATACTGGATTCTTACCTTCATGGCCTCATACTGCGCTTCCTCCTGGGCCACCGCCTCTTCCAGCTCCTGCTGCGTTTCCTCAATTTCCGCTTCCTTCTCTTCAATCAGCGTCTTCAGCTCACTGATCCGGGACTGAATCTCCGCCAGATTTCCATCCAGCTGTTCCACATAGGCCTGCAGATCATCCTTCGTGCTTTCCAGCTCGTCCACCATTGCCTGAATATTGGAAATATTCGCCTGAATCTGCTCCTTCTGCTCCTGGGCCTGGCTGATGGCCTCTTCCTTCTCCTTAATGCTCTGCTCCAGCTCATCCGCCGTTGCCGCCTGGCTTTCGATTCTCCAGGCAGGCCAGCCGGCCAGAAGCAGAGAACACAGCAGAAGCGGAAGAAACACCCTGACTCTTTCTCTGTATTTTTCCATAGGCTTCTCTCCGTTCGCTCTTTTCCGGTCAGACGCGCAGATGCTTACGAACCGTAAAGAAGCTTCCCAGAAAACCGATTCCCACGCCGATCAGGACCACCACCGGCACCATCGTGCGATAAACCTCGTTCACCGGAAGGAACTGAAGCAGTCCCGACAGAATGGAAAAGCGGTTGTTAATAAATTCCAGAACGTTATTGTACATCACATAAATTCCGGCGAGAGGCAGGATGGATCCGAAAATGCCGATCAGAATACCCTCGATGACAAAGGGAGCACGCACAAAGAAATCCGTCGCCCCGATGTACTTCATGATATTGATTTCTTCCTTCCGGACAGAAATACCGATCGTCACCGTATTGTTGATCAGGAACATGGATACCAGAATCAGAATGATGATGATCCCGGCCGAAACATATGCAACCAGAGCGTTTACGCCGGTCAGCGTGCTTGCCGCAAGCGCCGACTGGTTCACCTCCCGTATTTCAGGAATGGACTCCAGATAGGCCACCAGCTCCGACTGTTGGGAAATATCCTCCATAAAAATCTCATAGCTGGCTGAATTTTCAAGCGGATTGTCCCCTTCCGGGAAACCGTCCGAATATTCCTCCGGGATGAAATTCTCCTTATAAAATTCCCATGCCTCGTCCGCTGAGGTGAATTCCACCCGCGTCACATCATCCCGCGCTTCAATCTGCGCCCCGATTTCCTGCATCCGTTCCTCCGTCGTCCCCTCCTGGAAAAAGATGGTTACGGAAACCCCTTCCTCCGCAGTATGGACGATATTCTGGAAGTTCAGAATCACAGCGTAAAAAAGGCCCAAAATGAAAAGGCTTGCGCTGATCGTCGCGATGGATGCCAGTGAAAACCATTTATTCCGAAAAATATTGATAATTCCCTGTTTTAATGTATAAAAAAATGTACTAATTCTCATCGATATAACCGCCCTGTTCTTCGTCGCTCACGATCACGCCCTTTTTCATTGTGATCACCCTTTTTTTCATCTCATTGACGATTTCCCGGTTGTGCGTCACCACCAGAATCGTGGTTCCGCCCTCATTGATCTTCTCCAGAAGCTTCATGATCTCCCAGGAATTCTTAGGGTCCAGATTTCCGGTCGGTTCGTCCGCGAGCAGAATCGGCGGCTTGTTGATCAGCGCCCTTGCGAGCGCCACCCTCTGCTGCTCTCCTCCGGAAAGCTGCTTGGGCTTCGCCTTATATTTTCCCGCAAGTCCTACGGTCGCCAGAATGGCGGGAACATTTTTTTTAATCTCTCTGGTTGGAACCTGTATGACGCGCTGCGCGAAGGCCACGTTTTCATAAACGTTCCTGTCCTTGAGCAGGCGGAAATCCTGAAACACGATACCCAGCTTTCTGCGGTATTTGGGGATCTGACGCTGCTTTAAGTGCGCCACATTCTGCCCGTTTACCAGAATGGTCCCGGACGTAGGGGTAAGTTCCCTCAAAAGCAGCTTGATCAGGGTGGACTTTCCCGACCCGCTGTCCCCCACGATAAATACAAATTCCCCCTTCTTCACGCGCAGATTCACGCCGTTTAAGGCAGGCGCTCCGGTCTCATAGCTCTTGCTCACCTTGTCCAGCACGATGAGCGAGCCATCGTCCCTGATTCTCCGTCTTGTCCTTTTCGCACCAAAAAGTCCCAACTTATGTACCTCACTTTTTCAGCCGTCTTCCCGGCGGCGTTTCATCCTTCCCTCACAGGTGTGCCCCGGTACGTTTTCGCATCGGGGCATTCCCGCAGGAAGAATGCGGTTTAGTATTCAAATGTTTCCATGTACTTCATATACTTTACCACCATCAGAGCAATTTTGAAAGTGATTGCATCCTCAAACACTCTCAGATCCAGCCCTGTGCTCTTCTGCAGCTTGTCCAGACGGTACACCAGAGTATTTCGATGTATGAACAGCTGCCGGCTGGTTTCCGATACGTTCAGGCTGTTTTCAAAAAACTTGTTGATCGTGGTAAGCGTCTCCTCATCAAAGTCGTCCGGACTCTTGCCTCCGAATATCTCCTTGATGAACATCTTGCAGAGCGGAATGGGAAGCTGATAGATCAGCCTTCCGATACCTAATTCATTGTATGCGATAATATCCCTTTCGTCAAAGAAAATTTTTCCCACATCCAGGGCCATCTTCGCTTCCTTATAGGAACGGCTGACCTCCTTGATCTCCTTCACCGTGGTTCCATAGGCGATCCGCGCACCGGATATTCCCTCTTTTTTCAGGAATTCACCGACCGCCTCCGCCATCCGGTCAATCTCTCCGGAGCCCTCGCCCTCCGTCAGCTCCTTCACAATAATCACATTGTTCTCATCCACCGCAGTGATGAAATCCCTGCTGTTATTTCCGAAGCCCTCCCTCACAAGCTCGAGCACATTTCCGTCTCTGTTATCGTCCGCTTCAATGAGCAGCACCGTCCGCTCCACGTCCACAGGAATGCGGAGCTTCTTCGCACGGCTGTAGATGTCCACCAGCAGGAGATTGTCCAGAAGCAGGTTCTTAATGAAATTGTCCTTATCGAACCTCTCCTTGTAGGCCACCAGAAGCGTCTGGATCTGAAAGGCCGCCATCTTGCCAATGGTATAGATATCCTCTCCGGCTCCCCCAGCCACGAGGATATACTCCAGCTGTCCTTCATCGAACACCTTGAAAAACTGGTATCCCTGCACTTCCTGGCTGTCGGCAGGGGAATCGGCAAAGTCTCTCGCCGCCTCCGTGCAGCTCTCCAGCTCCTCCGAGGTTGTCGCTGCCATCTTGCCGTCCACATCCACCACGCACAGTTCCACTCTTGCAATGCTGCGCAGGCCATCGATTGTGCTCTGCAGTATCTGATTTGAAATCATTTTTTACCCCTCTCCTTCTCCTGTACAATTTTCACAAAAAATTCACATTTACAAAAACCTTTTATGTAACACCCTTTTTTCATTTTAAAGGAAAACAACAAAAAAATCTATAGGAATCTCAAAAAATTTATGCACTTTTCTTTCTTTTTTTCATTCGATCTGCGGCATAAATGCCGCACAAAAAAGACGAACGCATTATCGCCCGATTATTTTGCGTCCGTCTCCCTGTTATTGTATTCCTGTACCCGTTTTTCGAAGAGTCTGTAATGAAATTTTCTTTTCAGCCGCGCCCAGAAGGAAGGATTCTGCATCCAGGATACCGCTCCGTACGGAAGCGATACCCACAGACGGGCATTCACATACTGGCCGTACTCCTTCATCAGGACGATATCCTGCGGCCACGGCATTCTGGACAGCACCGCATCCGGCGCCACATCGTTCAGCTCATTCACCAGCCGTTCCGGCTGTCTGTCAAACATCTCACAGGTTCCCCGCCCCTGAATGTACAGATTTCCCTGGTATTCCTGAATCAGATCCTCCAACATTTCCAGCTCCTGCTGCGTATCCGCCAGAAGATAGACGCTGTTGCGGTTTCTGTAAAGCTTGCGCAGAAGCTCTCTGAGGTAAACCTTCTCATCAATTTCCCGGATCCTGCTTCTCGCCGCGATCCCGGCCGCCTCCAGAAGATCCGGCTCCGTACAGAGCGTCATATCCAGCTGCTCCACGCTTTCCTTCAGTTCCACATCCCTGGAAGCCTGCGCGATCTGGGCGCTGGAAATATAGGCGACTGTATTCAGTCCCCCGCTTCCCAGAAAACGGTCCGTATTGCGGAGCGCCTCCCGCGCGCCGTAGTCATACAGGGTAATCCCCAGAATCGTAAACTTCTGCATACCTTCACCAATTTTACAAAAGCGCCAGCAGAATCATATAGGCAAGGCAGAGCACTATACCCACAATCAACGGGGCGCCCACAACCCTTCCCTTTTTTCCGCCGTCTTTTCCTTCCTGCCAGAGCCATCGGATGTATTCCTGCCGTCTCTCGTTCCTGCACAGCCAGACCAGCACGCAACCCGCAAGGGCAGTGCAGATAAGCGCGAGCACCAGATAGACGCAGATCGTTGGAAGGAGCTCCTCCGGTCCCATGATCTGCTGCGCCTGCTCCTCCAGAAGCCACGGGAAAAAGCGGTCATAGACATACATCAGAACAACTGACTGCGCGTTAAAAACCATGTGCATCAGCACGGGAGCCAGCAGGCTTCCCGTCGCCTCCATCAAAAGCGCCATGGAAACGCCCAGCGCAAATGCATAGGGTGCCTGATTGAAATTCATGTGAATCAGTCCGAACAGAAGAGAAGACAGCAGCACCGCCTTCAGCGCGTTTCCACTCTTTAAGTATCCCCGGTAAAGAATTCCCCGGAAAACAAGTTCCTCACACACCGGCCCGAAAACGGCCATCATGAAAAGCATGACCGGAAACGGATATTCCAGCACCTGGCCGCTCATATCCGTCACGGCGTTATCCACGAAAAGCATGCTGATCGCGTTCAGAAGCGTGGTAAGCGGCCCCATCAGGAAGGTGAACACCACAACCATCAGAACCGATGAAAACTTCAGACCACGAAAGCACAGCACCCGGTTCGGCTTTTCCCTGGAAAACAGAAGGGCCGCAAAAGCCGGAATCACAAGCATCATCTCGCTCAGGAACAGATTTGTCATCATCCCCATGGAGGTAACTCTTCCGATCAGCAGCGCGATGATTACCGCAAAATGCATAAGAACCATACCCAGGAAACCCCAGTTTGCTTTTCTGTAATTCATCCGTAATCCCTTCCTTCCATGCGCTGTTTTTTTCGAATGCCACTTTCAGCTTCCCTCAGCCGGCTCCCTGTTTTTTCCGGATTCCGTTTTCCGTGATCTCCACCTTTCCCTCTTTTAAAAGATGGCCCACGGCCCGTTTGAACTCGTTCTTGCTCATCTGCATTTTGGCCCGGATCAGTTCCGGAGCAGCCTTATCGTTGAAAGGAAGCGCTCCTCCGGACCGCTCGATCGCTTCCATCACCCTCTCGGCATCCTTTCCGATCATCAGGTAGGCCTTGTCGCGCACGCTCAGAACCAGCTTGCCGTCCTCATGAACCGCTGCAACTCTGGCCTCAATCCGGCTGCCCGCCTGCAGCTGTCCGTACATCTCTCTGGGCGGAATCAGCGCGGAAAACTTATCGTCCACAGCCACAAATGCGCCGAACTGCCTGCTGATTTCATAAAGATATCCCGTGACCTTATCATCCTTCTGATAGGGGCTGTCCGTCCTGAGATAATGATAGATCTTCATCGTCGCGCACAGCCGTCCGCTCTTGTCCACATACAGGGCGACCGGAAAGCTGTCGCCCGCCTTCACCGGCTTGGTCTGTTCCCGAAAAGGAAGAAAAAGATCCTTTTCCAGCCCCCAGGAGAGAAAAGCGCCCACCTTTCCCGTCTGGGCCACCGTGAGCTGCGCCACCTCTCCCACGCATAAAGCCGGCTGTGCCGTGGTGGAAATCAGCCTGTCCTTCGAATCCCGGTAAACGAACACCTCCAGCTCATCTCCCACCGAACAAACTGCGGGCACCTGCTTCGCCGGAAGCAGCACCTTCTCCCCGTCTTCCGCCCCTGGAGCGAGATAAACGCCGAAGTCCACCTTTTTTATGACCTTAAGCTTCTGTCTTTTTCCAACCTCTATCTGCATGCCTAACCTCTTGTTTTTCGTCTGAATTCCACAATTGCGTAGGGTTCCCCCGTCTCGCTGCACAAAGACACACCCACCCGGTCCTCTTCTGCGAAGGCCTCCGGCACAATGCAGTCGTTCAGGAGCGCCGACTTCTTGTATTCCGCACGCATCTGCCCGATCTCAAAGCCCTCCGGCAGATAGTCCTGCGCCATATGGATGTACTGCCCGTTATTCACATGGTGATTGCTGTCCAGATGCTGCTTCCCCACATAAAAAGCGGGATGCTTCTCCCCTTCACGGTCAAAGCGGATCTTGCGGGGCTCATATTCCATATCCAGCTTTTCTTCCAGCCGATAGGCTTCCAGCATTTCCCGCGTCGGCTTTGCCGGCCTGCCCGCCCTGATATCCATCAGCGTCCAGAGGGAATTGGCCCGCACAATTTTCTTTCCCGTTTCATCCGCGATAAAAAAGTTCCGGTATCCCAGGAAGCCCCTGAACTCGTAGGGAAATGTACCGATTGTTATCTTCTCACACAGTCCCGGATATCTGTCAATCACGATCTGCCAGTAGGACATCACCCAGAGCATGCCCACACGGTCCAGGTAATCGATTCCCACCCCAAGTGACTCTGAATGAAAGGTGGAGCAGTCCTGAAAATAGTCCACGATGGAGGCGATGGAAAGCTTCCTGTCCGAATCCAGCTCGCTGTATCTGACCTGTGACTGAAATGTATACATGTC
>UQVK01000013.1 GCA_900544445.1 uncultured Lachnospiraceae bacterium | reverse complement strand
AAAAATCCCCCGGATACTTTTCATTTAAAGCATCCAGGGGATTTTTATATGGAAGTGAACTCAGAAACAGCCATCCCATTTGGGAAAGCAGTCCGGCATCGGCCTTCTTCGGCCGCCTTCTCCTTATCCGTGCAGGAGCGCCTGAAGCGCTTCGTAAGCGGTAACAAACGCCGCCTCCGTATCGGTACGTCCGCGTACCGCAGCATTCTTTTCCAGACCGGAAAGGCCTGCAAAATCAGCAAGATGAGGTTCCAGACTCAGGAAGCCTTCATATCCTTTCCCATCGAGCCGGGCAAGAATCGCTTTCAGATTTCCGTCTCCCTGCCCCGCAGGTACCACACGTCCTCCATCAAAGAGGGCGTCCTTTACATGCACATAGGCGATATGGTCTTTCAGCATGTCGTAGGCCTCCAGGGTATTCTGGCCGCACTGGACGAAATTGGCGAAGTCAAAGGTTGCCTTCAGATTTGCGCCGCCGAAGTTCTCCATCAGGTCCAGGCAGCGGGAAGCGATATCTCCGTAAATCTCCTTTTCATTTTCATGAAGCAGAATAAGATTCTCCTTCGCCGCAAGCTCCACCATCCGGTCCATCCTGCGGAAAACCTCGTCACGGAACTTCTCCGGCTTCTCCCCTTCCGGAAGGAAGAAGCTGAAGCAGCGGATATAGGGCGTATTCCAGATTTTCGCCAGCTTTGCGACGTGTTCAAGACTCGCAAGATGGGGCTCAAAATCATCTGATATGTTGATCTTTCCGATAGGCGAGCCAACCGCGGATACGCGGATTTTCTTTTCTTCCAGACGGCGCATGAGCGTTTCCGCTTCCGCTTCGGTATAGTCCGCCACGCCCTTGCCGTCTCCGCTTCTGAACTCCACCCAGCCGATGCCGAGTTCTTCCATAAGCGCCATCTGTCTGTCCACGGAACTGTCGATTTCATCCGCGAAGCAGCTGACAGGACAATTCTTCAATATCCTTCTATCGTCACTCATTTTTTATTTCCCTTTCGTCCTCACAATTTTAATCTGATCTCTTTACCCGCACATCCGGCTGACTCATATGCACCGAGCATCAGCCGTACCGTATCCCGGACGCCGTTCAGATCCTGTGCAAAGCGTCCGCCCGTTTTCAGGCAGCGGTAAAAATCAGAAATACAGTCCAGATGCCCGGTTCCCCAGTAGCTCTTTCCAAGGGCCTGTTTTCTGACGATTTCCGGACGTTCGATACGCCCGCTTCCCCCGCATCCGTCCTTCCAGAAAAGCGTCACATCCAGATCCTCGATACGGATGACCACATTTTCACAGGAAATCTCAATGAGGGGCGGCGCGTCCTCTGTGTAGGCGGTGGTGGCATAGAAACAGGCCTCCGCGTTCTCATAGCGGATGTAGGCCTCCATCGTGTCCTCCACCTCGATGATGCCCGGAAGGTGATGATTGGCCGTCTGCGCTTCCACGGAAACGGGCTTTCCCAGCAAAACGCCAAGCAGATCCATGGTATGGATGGACTGATTGATCAACGCTCCTCCACCCTCCGTTTCCAGCCTGCCTCTCCAGCCGCTCTGTGTATAATAGGCGGCGTCCCGGTGCCAGGTGACGATGCCTCTGGCTCCCTTCACTTTTCCGGCCTTTCCGGAAACGAGCAGTTCCTTTACATAAAGGATGCTCGGATTATAGCGGTTCTGAAAGCAGAAGCCCGCGCGGCCGGGTCCTTCCGCCACGGCCTTTTCCAGTTCTGCAAGCTGCCCGGACGAAATCACGGGCGGCTTTTCACAGAACACATGAATTCCTCTTTGCAGCGCATACTGCGCCATGGGTACATGCAGATAATGGGGCGTGCAGATGTGAAGCACGTCCGGGCGCTCCGCTTCCAGCATGCTCTCCAGGGAATCATATGCATGGCAGCCATACTCTCTTTCGTATTTTTCGGCCCGGTCCCTTCTGATGTCTGCGGCGGCTGCAAGCTCCACACCCTCCAGCAGGCTGATGCTCTTTGCATGCACGGCTGCGATGTTCCCGCAGCCAACGATTGCAGCTTTCATATTCTGTCTGGCCTCCGACTCTATTTTGTCTGTTTGCTTCCGTAGGAGCCCTCCGTCTGGAAGGTAACCTCCTGGACGTTTTCCTTCACCCTGGAGTTTTTCCGCAGCTCATTCAGCTTCTCCAGGAAAAGGTCCTCGTCGATGGGAAGGGTAACGGGCTTTCTGAGCCAGCTGGACAGATGCATGGCATTGGAAAGCATCAGTCCGCGGATCCCCTCTTTTCCATCCGCCACCAGAGGTTCATCTCTGAGGATCTTTGCGGCGAAGGCGCGCAGCACTCCTGCATGCTGCGGGTTTTCTCCGTCCGTTTCAAGCTCCACCACATGGCCTTCCGGCTTTGCGAAGCCCTCCGTCGCGGTAAAGCAGTATTCCCGCTCGCTCACGTCCAGCACGTAAAAATACAGCTTATTATCCTCGCAGACCAGCTTTGCCTTTTCCAGCGTGATCTCGAAGCGGTTGGTTCCGGGCGCATCCGCCGTGGTGGTCACAAAGACGCCGGTCGCGCCGTTTTCAAATTCCAGATAGGCGGTCACATCGTCCTCTACCTCGATGTCATGCCACTTTCCGTTGTGGCAGAAGGCCTGTACCTTCACCGGAAGGCCGCAGATCCACTGAAGCAGGTCGAGGTTGTGAGGACACTGGTTCAAAAGCACGCCGCCGCCCTCTCCGGCCCAGGTTGCCCGCCATCCGCCGGAATTGTAATAGGCCTGAGTGCGGTACCAGTCCGTGATGATCCAGTTCACCCGTTTGATCTGTCCGTATTCGCCGCTGTGGACGATTTCATACATTTTCCTGTAAACACAGTTGGTACGCTGATTGAACATCATGGCGAACACCTTATCCGATTTTTCCGCCGCCTCGTTCATCTCGCGGACCTGCTTTGTATAGACTCCGGCGGGCTTCTCGCACAGAGCGTGCAGACCGTGCTCCAGGGCGGAGATCACCAGCCTGGGGTGATCGTAATGCGGCGTGGCGACCAGAACCGCGTCGCAGACGCCGGATTCGATCAGAGCGTCTCCGTCCTCAAAAATGACCACATCCTCAGGAAGGTTTTCCTTCGCCCATTGTCTCCTCGTTTCCCGAAGATCCGCCACCGCGGCGAGCTTCAGCTCCGGCACCTGTCCGTCCAGGATCGTCCTGCAGTGGCCGCTTCCCATATTTCCGATTCCAATGATTCCAAGCTTTACCTGTTCCATGTTATTTTCCCTTTCCACTCCTGATATCTCCGGCCGTATCACCGGCCATTTATCTTCAGCCGGCCACGTCAACGGTATCCGGCCGCTGCCAGATTGTCATAGCTCGTCTTCAGGCAGTCGAAGGGGCTGCCCTGGCAGGTGTCCTGCTCCACCAGCAGATATTCGCAGTCCGTCTTTTTCAGCAGGCTGAGAATGGCGGAGAAGTTCAGGTTGCCTTCCATCACCGGCGCCATCACAGGCTGGAAGCCTTCTACTGCCATATCCTTCAGGTGCACGCAGGGAATCCTTCCGGAGAGCTTCGCGATCCAGTCGCACACATCTCCGCCCGCTGCGGCCACCCAGTAGGTATCCAGCGTAAAGCCCAGCTCCTCGGGCGTAAAACTGTCCATCAGATATTCGATGATCCGGACCGGCTTCTCATAGCCCGGAATGGAAATTTTCTGAAATTCAAAATTGTGATTGTGGTACATGAACCGTTTTCCCGCCGCCGCGATTTTCTTCGCAGGCTCCTTAAAGTCCTCCACAAAATAGCGGATCCACTCCGGCGTACGATATTTGTCCGGCATTGCGCCAAGTCCGATGTGGTCGCAGCCCAGAATATTGTGCTCCTCGATGAGCCTGTCCGTATCGTTCAGGATCCGGTTTACGTCGCTGTGTGTCAGCACGATTTTCAGGCCGTTTTCATCGCAGATCTCGCGCACCCGCTCCGGACGGATCTCCTTTCCGATCGCGGAAACCTGCACGGTGGTGTAGCCCATATCTGCAATTTTCTTCATTGACCGCGCAAAATCCCTCTCCGTCTGCGTATAGGCCCTGATTGTGTAAAGCTGTGCTCCTGTTTTCATCTTCCTCTCCTTTCGCCGCCGACAGGCGGCTTTTCCTTTTATTGTTACTATAGCCTGTCATTCTGTAAAAAGCCATTGCAGATGTGCACTTTTTTATTGCAAATATAGCGATCGTGAAGTAAGCTGATAATAAGCCGTTTCTTAGGGAAAAATGTCCGAAAGACAGCAGCAGCTTTTGTATGTCAGGGCTGCGCGCAGCCTTAGGCGGCAGAATGGAGGCAGAAATGGGCTCTGACGAGAAAAAAGATGGCAGAAAGGCCACAACGAGTGCACATATCAACACGGACCAGGTCAGCTTCAGCTACAGCACCACCCGGGAGGCAATGGAATCCTATTCCCTGCATTGCCACAATTTTTATGAGGTCTATCTCTTTCTGGAAGGGGATGCGGACTATCTGGTGGAAGGAAAGCAGTACCGCCCCACGCCGGGCAGCCTGCTGCTTCTTTCCCCGCACTGTTTTCACGGCGTGCGGGTTAATAGCGACATGCCCTACCGGAGATATTCCATCCATTTTCATCCGGATATCCTTTCCGCTGAAAGGAGGTCTTTTCTTCTGTCCGCCTTTCCTTCGCCGGACAGGCGGAACGCGGACATCTACTTTGAACAGGTGGAGAAGCATGGTATCGTAAGCTGCTTCGAGGCGCTCGCCGACTGCGCGGATCAGGCGGAAGCCCTGCGGACCCGCCTCCTTCCCATCTACGTGGAGGCTCTGCTTGCACGAATCGTTTCCATGTCCCGGGAGGTCTCCGTCCCTTCTACGGAAACCGGCAGCGCCGACACCGTTTCCGACATCCTTCTCTACCTGAACCGCCATGTTGGAGAACCGGTCACGCTGGATCAGCTTTCCGAACGCTTCTACATCAGCAAGCATCACCTGAACAAGGTGTTCCGCAGGGCCACCGGGACCACGGTCTTCGATTACCTGCTCCATAAGCGGGTGATCCTCGCCCAGGAGCTGCTCACAGGAGGCCTAAGCGCCCAGGAAGCCGCCGTCCGCGCAGGCTTTGGGGATTACTCCTCCTTCTACCGCAGCTACCGCCGCATCCTGGGCCATTCCCCCCTGAAGGACCGGGGCGTGCTGCCTTCCTTCAACGCCGGGGGGCCAAAAAAGCTGGAGCATGTACGTTTCGGGGAAGGGTGAATATATGTTGCCTGTAACCCTCCTCTCCCCTCCTGAATAGAATAAGGCAAGAAGGATTTCCTGACTGCCATTTTCAAGAGAGGAGAACCCTGTGAAAAATAGTACCCGCTTCTGCATCCTTACCCTCGTTCTGAGCATGCTGCTGGCTTTCGTCATTTTTACCCTGTCTGCGGGCGGCATTCTCGTTCTTGATACATCCTCCCGCATTTTCGGTCTGCTGATCGCCTTTTCCTGCGTCCTGCTTTCCGCTCTGCTCCTCGGCTCGCTGTCTGCCGCCCGGAGGTCCCTGCGTTCCGTTTCCTGCTGTGTCAGTCTGTCGGCTGCCGGAGGTGGCTTCCTTGTGATTTCCGCCTTTCTCACCTCTTTCAGCCCCTCCCGCTCCGGCATCGCCTTTTCCATCGGCATCGCGCTTTGCTTCTTCTTTCTCGGCCTGCTCATCGGCGGCGTTTTCTGCCTGCTGCATGGGCTTTCCTCTCAGGAACAGGAAAACCGTCGTACAGACGCGAAAAACGCCCCGCGTATGGCGGCCGGAGCCGGCCGTTTGGGAAATGCCCGTACAGGAACAGGAAATCCGGACACAGGCTATTCGGGAAGCGGATATTCATCCGGCTACTCCGGAACAGGCGTTCCCGGAACGGATTACTCCAGAACAGGCTACACAGGAACGGGCTGTTCGGGAGCAGGTTGTTCCGCAAATCCCTCCCGCACCTCCTTCCGGCGCGGTTACGAGGAACGGGAGGTACCGGAGGACAGCTTCTTTGGCCGCAGGCCTCCCCTTTGATTTTCAGACCGGCTTCGTTTCCATAATCCGGTCAAACAGCTCTGCGCAGGACAATGTGAGCGAGTGGGGCACCACCCGGCTTTCCGTCCGGCCCTCGCGGATGCAGGAAACGGTCTCCTGAATTTCATAGAGAAAGCCGTTTTTCGTCTCCGTATCACGGAAGGAAATCATAGCTCCTCCATCCTGCGGATAGAAAAAGGCCTCCGACGCATAATGCGGATGAGGAAGCACAATCCGCCCGCGGTCTCCGTAGATCACCGCCTTTTCCTCCAGAGCCGCATCGAAGCTTGTGGTAAGGGAAGCGCACATTTCCGGGAAATGAAGAACCACATGATCCGTCACATCCACCCCTGTGGGCCCCCAGACTGCGGATGCCGCAAGGCTTTCTTCCCGTCCCAGGAGAAATCTTGCAATCTCATAGGCATAAACAGTGATGTCAAAGGCCGCGCCGCCGCCCAGCTTCGGGTTCCGGTAACGGTTTCCGGCCTCCGGAGGGGCAAGAAAGCCGATATCGATCTGCGCAAAGGAAGGCTTTCCCACATACCCCCGGGCAATCCACTCCCCCGCCTGCTTCACTGCCGGAAGAAACCGGCTCCAGAGCGCTTCCATCACAAAGATTCCTTCCTTTTCCGATCTGGAAAACACCTCCCGTGCCTGCGCGCTGTTTAAAAAGGCTGCTTTTTCACACAGAACCGGAACGCCATGATCCAGGCACAGCATGGCGAGCTCGTAATGGGAATCCGGCGTCGTGGCGATGTAAACGCAGTCCGGCTTTTCTTTTTCCAGCATCTGTTCATAGTCTCCGTATGCGCTCTTCACCTTATTCTCAGCCGCCCATTTTTCGGCTCTCTCCACGGATCTGCTCGCCACAGCCGCAGCCTCATAACCGGCCATGCGCGCTGCCTCACAGAATTTTCTCCCGATATTACCCGCTCCCATAACTGCAAAACGAAATGTTTCCATAATTTCCTCCGATTTCTAAATAGTATGCGCGCTCCCTTCCCGGAATTCGAATGACAATCCTGAAAAAGCCTGCTATAATAAAGCCAGCTTATTCGATTATCATTGGCATCAGCCCCTGAAGGGAGGACTTCTTACGAATATTTACGATATATCCAAACTGGCAGGCGTGTCCATCGCTACGGTTTCCCGGGTCCTGAACGGAAGTGACAAGGTCAGCGAAACCACCAGGCAGAAGGTGCTTGAAGTCATGGAGCAAAATGGCTATACACCAAATGCCTTCGCCCGCGGACTCGGGCTGAATACCATGCGCACCGTTGGCATTCTCTGCGCCGACTCCTCTGACATCTATCTGGCACGGGTCATTTACCTGCTGGAGCGGGAGCTCTGGAAAAATTCCTATGCCTCCATGCTCTGCTGCACCGGCTACAATCAGGAGGAAAAGGAAAAATACCTTCAGCTTCTTATGTCCCGAAACGTGGATGCCCTGATTCTGGCAGGCTCCCAGTTCATCGAGGAAAAGGCTGAGGACAACGCCTATCTGTATGACGCGGCAAAAAAGGTTCCGGTATTTCTCCTGAACGGCGTCCTTTCCGGAAGCGGCGCCTACTCCGTTGTCTGCGACGACGCTCTCGCTGTAAAGGAGATGACGGAAGAGCTGCTTGAGCTTGGCTGTAAACGTCCGATTTTTCTCTACCGTTCCTTAAGCTACAGCGGAAAACAGAAGCTTTCCGGTTTCTGCCGCGCGCTTACAGAGCATGCGCCAAAAGGGCCGGATTCTTCGGAACAGCATACTTCTTCAAAGCATGCTCTCGTGGAAGGTGGAAATCCGGAAGACGAACGCGCCTTTCTCTGCCCGGCAGGCATTCCGGAGACCGCCCGTTTTCTGCGGGATCTGGAAGCGCGCGGCGTTTCCTTTGACGCCTGTCTTGCGACCGATGACGAGCTTGCCGCCGGTGCCGTCAAATACGCGCTCGGCGCGGGGAAACGGATTCCGGAGGACATTCAGATCACCGGCTACAACAATTCCCTGCTCTCCATCTGCAGCACTCCGGAAATCACCACGGCAGACAACCGGGTGGAATTCTTATGCACCACCGCCGTTTCTCTGCTCATGCAGGTTCTGGAAGGAAAGGATGTACCGGAACGCACCATGTATTCCGCCAACCTGATCCGCAGGGCAACCACAAAATGCAGGGAACCTCAGCCTTAAAAAGCAGACGCCGTCAGGCACACATATGAAACAGCCGGGAAGCGGTGATTTTCAGTTTTTGGTCACAGCGTAACCAAAAACGATTGTTCTCACCTGCCTCCCGGCCATTTTAACTCTCATGCCGCGTCCGGCTTACTTTTCTTCCAGATCAAATCCAAAATAGCGCACCGCATTATTATAGGAAATTCCCTTAATAATACGGGAAAGCATTCTCTCATCGTCCGGGAACTCGCCGTTTTCCACCCAGCCTCCAACCAGTTCGCAGAGGATTCTGCGGAAGTATTCATGTCTGGGATAGGAAAGGAAGCTTCTGGAATCCGTCAGCATGCCGACGAAATTTCCGAGCAGTCCCAGGTTCGCCAGGGAAGTCATCTGCTTCATCATTCCCGTCTTGTTGTCATTGAACCACCATGCGGAGCCCTGCTGAATCTTGCCCACCGCATCCGAATTCTGGAAGCAGCCGATGATGCTTCCGATCGACTCATCGTCGTTGGGGTTCAGGCTGTAAATGATCGTCTTCGGCAGGCTTCCTTCCCTGTTCAAAAGATCCAGAAAATCCGCAAGCTGTGCGGACGGCGCATAGTTGTTGATGCAGTCAAAGCCTGTATCCGGCCCAAGAAGATGATACATCGCCGTATTGTTATCCCGCTTACAGCCGTAATGAAGCTGCATCGTCCAGCCAAGGCGGGCATATTCGCCGGCCACGAACAGCATGAAGGCGGTCTTGAACTTTATCTCCTCTTCCCTGCTGATCCGCTCCCCGCGAAGACGCTTCGCAAAAATTTTCTCCAGATTTTCATCCGTCTCCGGAACGCACATTACATATTCCAGGGCATGGTCGCTGGCGCGGCAGCCCATTTCCGCAAAGAAGGCCATCCTCTTCTTCAGCGCTTCCTTCAGCCCGGCAAAGCTTCCGATTTCCATTTCTGCCGCTTCGCCCAGCTTTTTCAGATAATCTGCGTAATCCGGCTTTTCCAGGTTCATGGCCTTGTCCGGTCTCCAGGCGGGAAGCACCTGTACCTCAAAGCTCTTATCCTCTGCGATCTGCTTATGCCATCTCAGGTCATCGGCCGGATCATCCGTGGTGCACACCAGCGTCACACCGGACTGACGAATCAGATTGCGGACGCTCATGCTGTCCTCATGAAGCTTCTCATTGCAGAGATTCCAGACTTCCCCGGCGGTCTCACCGTTCAGCACACCGGTATAGCCGAAAAAGCGCTGCAGCTCCAGGTGGCTCCAGTGAAAGAGCGGATTGCCGATGGCGAGCTCCAGCGTTTCCGCCCACTTCTGAAACTTCTCCCTGTCAGGCGCGTTTCCGGTGATATAATACTCCTCCACACCATTGGAACGCATGGCACGCCATTTATAATGGTCCCCTCCCAGCCATACCTGTGTGATGTTGTCGAATTTCCTGTCCTCCGCGATCTCCTGCGGATTGATGTGACAGTGATAGTCCAGAATCGGCATGGTTTCCGCATATGTGTGGAAAAGCTTCTTCGCCGTTTCCGTACTCAGTAAAAAGTCCCTGTCCATAAATGCTTTCATATCTGCCTCTCCCTTTCTTAATTTAATGTAAACGCTTACAAGGCTTTTTCTACATTATATTCCATATAAATAAAAAAGTCAATGAAAGACTTGACTTCACGAACAAACGGGTGTACCTTTGATGTAAGGGCTTACACAAGAAAGAGACGGTATGAATGATTGTCGTGCTGAAAAGAGGACGGCACGAACCGCTGGTTCGTATCTGAAATTTCATGCCGCCTGACAGCATCTGACATCCCTGCATTTATTATATATCAGGAGGAGGTACAAACCATGCAGACCTGCATCCGAATCCATCCGAAGGACAGCGTTGCCGTAGCGCTTCAGCCGCTGTCAGCCGGGACATGGATTTCCGAAAGCAATCCCGGTCAGGCAAGCGAAACCGATGGGGAACCCAGTTTTCTTCTGAAGGAGGATATCCCCGCCGGGCATAAGTTTGCCCTTATGGATATCCCGGCCGGTTCCCCCGTCATCAAATACGGAGAACCCATCGGAACTGCCTGCGCGGATATCCCGCAGGGCGCGCACGTACATACCCATAATCTGAAAACTGCGCTGGACGGGGTACTTTCCTATACCTATCATCCCACCCATCCGTCGGTGGCTGCCACCGGAGAAGCTTTTTTCCAGGGCTATCGCCGTTCAGACGGAAAGGCAGGCGTGCGCAATGAGCTGTGGATCATCCCTACCGTAGGCTGCGTGAACGATGTCGCCGCAGCAATCGCGAGACAGGCTCAGGATCTGGTCAGCGGCAGCATTGACGCCGTCGTTTCCTTCTCCCATCCCTACGGCTGCTCCCAGATGGGCGAAGATCAGGACAACACGCGGCAGATCCTTGCCGACCTGATCCATCATCCCAATGCGGGCGGCGTGCTGGTGCTGGGGCTCGGCTGTGAGAACAGCAACATCGGCGAACTGAAAAAATATATCGGCGACTACGATCCCGAGCGGATCCGTTTTCTGGTGGCTCAGGAATGTGACGACGAGATCGAAGAAGGCGTCTCCATCCTCCGCTCCCTGGCGGAATATGCCGGAAAAGCGAAGCGGGAACCCATCTCCTGCAGCGAGCTGGTCATCGGCATGAAATGCGGCGGCTCAGACGGACTTTCCGGCATCACGGCGAATCCCACGGTGGGCGGCTTTTCCGACCTTCTCATCAGCAAGGGCGGCACCACCATCCTGACCGAAGTTCCTGAAATGTTCGGCGCGGAAACCCTTCTCATGAACCGCTGTGAAAATGAAGAGCTGTTTGACCAGACCGTAAAGCTGATCAACGATTTCAAGAACTATTTCACCTCCCACGGCCAGAGCATTTATGAGAATCCGTCTCCCGGCAACAAAAAAGGCGGCATCTCCACCCTGGAGGACAAGTCCCTCGGCTGCACCCAGAAATCCGGTTCCGCTCCGGTAAAAGGCGTGCTTTCCTACGGAGAGCCCGTGAAAAACCGCGGCCTGAACCTGCTGTCCGCTCCCGGCAACGATCTGGTGGCCTCCACCGCCCTCGCCGCGTCGGGCGCACAGATCGTCCTGTTCACCACCGGACGGGGAACGCCCTTCGCCTCCCCGGTCCCCACAGTGAAGATTTCCAGCAACACGCCGCTTTATGAAAAGAAGAAAAACTGGATCGACTTCAACTGCGGCGCACTGCTGGAAGGGACATCCCTCTCCGAGCTCTCGGAGCAGCTGTTCGACTATGTTCTCCGCGTTGCGAACGGGGAACAGGTAAAATCGGAGGCGGCAGGCTTCCATGATATGGCGATCTTCAAACAGGGCGTAACCCTGTGACAGAAAATCTGATAAAGGCAAATTGGAGGAAAGGAAAATGAAAAAATTATGTTATCAGACCCTGCAGGAAAATGGCTATGACGGCTATCTTCTTAAAAATGCCCCGGAGCGTGTCATTCAGTTTGGCGAAGGCAATTTCATGCGCGCCTTCGTGGATTATTTTATCGACCGGATGAATGAGGAAGCCGGCTTCAACAGCAAGGTCGTCCTGGTTCAGCCCATTGCTCCCATCCCTGGCGCCTTCGACCTGAAAGATGCCGTCAACGAACAGGAAGGCCTCTACACCCTGTATCTGCGCGGCAGCGAGGACGGTCAGAAGGTGAATCGGAAACGGATCATCTCCTGCGTAAGCCGCTGCCTGAATTCCTATACCGATTTTGACGAAGTTTTAAAATGTGCGGAAAATCCCGAGCTTCGCTTCATCTCCTGCAACACCACGGAGGCCGGAATCACCTACGACGCCTCCTGCCAGTTCACCGACCGTCCGGCGGCAAGCTATCCGGGCAAACTCACTCAGTTTCTTTATAAGCGCTTCCAGACCTTTGGTAACGAGCCGGGAAAGGGCTTCATCATTCTGGCCTGCGAGCTGATCGACGACAACGGAAAAGAGCTGGAAAAATGCGTGAAAAAGTACGCCGAACAGTGGAGTCTCGGCTCAGATTTCCTCACCTGGCTCGAGAAGGAAAACATTTTCTGCTCCACGCTGGTGGACCGCATTGTAACCGGCTTTCCCAGAGCGGAAGCAGACGCCCTCAACGAAGAAAACGGCTACATCGATAACGTCATGGATACCGGAGAGGTCTTTGGCTTCTGGGTCATCGAAGGACCACAGTCCATCAAGGCCGAACTGCCTTTTGAAAAAGCCGGCCTTCCCATTCTGGTTACGGACGATCACAAGCCCTACAAACAGCGCAAGGTGCGTATTCTGAACGGAGCGCACACCTCTATGGTGCTCGGCGCCTATCTGGCCGGACAGGATATCGTGCGCGACTGCATGGCAGACGATGTGATCCGCGGCTTCATGAACAAGGCCATTTATGAGGAAATCATCCCCACCCTCACTCTGCCGGAGACGGAGCTGAAAGACTTTGCGGCTTCCGTAACGGAACGGTTCCGCAATCCCTTCATCGACCACGCTCTCCTTTCCATCTCCTTAAACTCCACCTCCAAGTGGAAAGCAAGAGTCCTTCCTTCCCTGAAGGGCTACGTGGAAAAAACCGGAACCCTGCCCGTCTGCCTGACGGCTTCCCTGGCCTTCTACATTGCCTTCTATCATGGAACGAAGCTCACAGATGCCGGACTCATCGGAACCCGCCCGAAGGGAAATGAGTACACCATCAACGATACAAAAGAAGTTCTGGAATTCTTCTATGTCCACAAGGATGACAGTGCCGACACACTGACCCATGCTGTCCTCTCCCGGACTGACTACTGGGGCATGGATCTGACCGCCATCCCCGGCCTGGAAGCTGCCGTCTGTGAAGACCTGAAGCTGATCCAGGAAAAGGGCGCTTATGAAATGATGAAGCGGACGCTGGCGTAAGGCTTTCCCGTTTTATCCAGGAAAGCAGAAACAGCGGCAGGAAACGAAATTCTTTTCCGTTTCCTGCCGCTTCCATTTCTGCTTTTCTGAAATTTATCCGTTTCCAGTGACGCTCATGCCTCAAGCAGTTCCTTCACACATGCCGCAATTTTCTCATCCTTGCAGCTTGCGAAGAAATATTCCTGGAAATGCTTTCCACTGATTGCGCCCTTTACCAGATCTCTGTCCAGGTTCTTCAGAATCGTAACCAGGTCATTATGGGTGATCTTCTTCACCTCGTCCAGGATCTTCTTGTTGCGCTGTTCGGGAATTACTCTCTCCTTGGGATAGCCCTGTCCGCTCTCGCCCTCAAACAGCTTCTCAAAGATGTACTGAAGATTCAGCTCAGCGCCCCAGCCAAAGCCCTTTGCAAAAGGCAGAGCGATGGCATTGCCGTCGTTGATCTGAGCAAACATATAAGCGTCAGAAGGATCCTCGATATGTCCGCACAGCACGCCGGGGAAGGAATTGCAGGCAAGCATCGCGCCCTCTCCGGTACCGCAGCCCGTTACCACATAGTCAGCCGCTCCGGAATTCAGCAGGATAGCCGCCAGAATGCCATTCTGCACGTAGGTGAGCTGATTTTCATCATCCGCGCTGTACATGCCATAGTTGACAACCTCATGCCCCATGGGCTCCACAACCTTCTTCAGGACGCTTTCCACAAGCTCATTCTTCGCAGCCTGGCTGTTTTCATTGATTAATGCGATTTTCATTGGTTTTTCCTCCTCTTCTGCCATATGGTATTAACAGTATACCTCAAAAAACGGATTCCCGCACGTCTTTTCTTTTCCTTTATCATGCAGATTCTGCACAAATCTCTCCAGCATTTTTATTTTTTCAGCAGCTCTGCCGCCCTGTAATATTCCTTCAGCGTAAATCCCAGCCCCTCACAGGCTGTCCTCAGATCCACATGAAAGCTTTTCATTGCGGATTCCACGCTTTTGACAAGGCTTTCTGCTCTGCCCTCTTTTCTTCCTCGCCTCAGGGCTTTCTCCTCAATCGCTTCGCTCAGATTGCACATACCTTCCAGCTCCTTTCTAATCTCCTTTTCCATTCTGATTCCATAAACCTGAGAAAATATTTCTACCTTTTCTTCAGGCTTCAGCACCGGCGACAGCAATACGTTCAGAAAATGGTGCAGGCTGCCCTCCTCTCCCAGTCCTTTTTTCGTATTGAGACAGATGAGAATCACCGAAAGCTTATCATAGCTTTTCTCCTCTTCCGGAACGCTCCCGACTCTGTCAGTTTTACAGATTTTATATTCCACCATCGCGTTTCCAACATAATTCGGGCTGTTCATGCAGATCCAGATGCTGTAGACCTTCCTCAGCTTCTGATAATTGGAATTGCTGAAATATCTTCCATACTGTTCTGTAATCATCTTCGCCGCATAAAAAATTCCGCGGGTAACAATCCGATACTGCATCCAGAATTTCTTCTGGGCCTCCAGATTCACAAGGAGCTCTGACCTTCTCCCTTCAGGCTCCGGCGTCTGAATCTGGAAACGAAGATCGTAAATCGTACTCCCTTCTCCCGGTTCTGTGCTCACCTCTGACCTTCCGACCATAAAATCCTCTTCCGCTTCCGAACATTCCTGTTTTTTCTCCGAATCGGGAATGGTCTCCGGTTCGATCCAATGTGCGGCCTCCTGAGGCGTACAGCCTTCATATTCCGTCAATGTTTTCGTCAGGATTTGAGAAATGACCTGCCGGAAGCTGAGAAGCTTCTTCACATGTCCATCGTACTGGGCCTTCAGGCCTGCCGTTTCCAGCGCTTCATAAAATATGGTATTCCGTTCCATTTTCCTCCTCTTCCGCTGCCGTATGGCGGCATTTTTCTTCGGCAGAAAGAGGTCAAAAACAGAATCGTTTTTCATCTGTTCCTGCCCGTATTCGATGTGATAATGAGTGTCTGGCAGAAACTGCCCAAAAGAATGTGCGAACGCACAAATCATAAAGAAATGACAAAGGCTGATTTGAAATGCCTTTATGTAAGTATGCATTTAGTATACGGCTGGCAGAGACCCCTGTCAACCCGGATTTTCAGAGCCGAACAGGAAAACAGCGTCCTGCTACAACAAAAACAGGACGCTGCTTTCCTACTTTTTTATTCCGTTCCGGCCATTCAGGCCCGTTTTACTCCGCTTCCCGGATCTTTTCAAGCTCCTTTTTAAGACGTCCCGGCACGCTGGATTTCAGCTGTTCCCATGGAATGAGCAGCTCCTCCGCCGGAAGCTCCTTCTCCGGAAGGAAGGGCTGAAACCTCAGGGATGGCTCGAAGGAAAAGCTTCTGCGGATGTAGCGGCGTACCAGATCCTGAGTTTTCTGATCCGGGACCGGCATCGCTTCCTGAAACATCTCGGGGAGCGGCACACCGTCCGCTCCGGCAAGCTCCCCGCAGCTTTCCATCCACTGAGGGACCAGGCGGACCAGGCGAGGATCGGGCAGGACGGCGTGTTTGCCGGGCTGCAGGTACAGGCGGACCCGTCCGTTTTCGTCAAGAGGCGGCTCTCCCGTATCCAGGTTCACTTCGTTCAGGTACTTTCCGTGGAAGCTGCCTTCCACCCTCTGCACACTTCCGTCCTTTCCCAGGTAGATCCAGACATGCTCCAGCTCGTAGAGGTGCTGGATGTCATAGTCAAACCAGATCTCATATTCGATCACGCAGGCCGTCCTTTCCCAGTCCGCGCCAATCACGCGCTTCGGAAAGGAATCGCTGCGAAGGTTCTCTGTGAAAACCGTATAGCCAATCGCCTTCATGTCAAAGGGCTCTCTTTCGTCCAGCATGAAGACCGGAAGATATCGTCCGGCAAGGTCTTTTTCCGTGCTCATAAAACACATGCTCCTTCTTCATTCTCTATAAAGGAAGAAGGCTTCCCGCCCTTTTCTGACATGGAAGCCCTTTCCGCTCACTCGCCGCCCTTTTCCTCCACAATACGGAAGGTGCGGTCATAAGGCGTATAATCATTCAGGAAGATGCTGTATCCCGCCTCGTTGCGTTCTTCTCCGGAGTAATGGCCTTTAAATGCATGGGTACCGTATCCGGGACCGATCACAATCTTTTTCGCATCATCATGCAGATTGAGATCTCCACCTCTCAGGATCATGCTCTCGCCCTTTCCGGCCGTGAGGCACATGGTATCATTCTCCAGAATCACTCCGGCGGGAACATCCAGCTCCACACGAAGCGGCAGACCGCTCATGCCTTCCGCCTTCACATTGCATTCCAGTCCGTTTTCCAGTTCGGAAATGGTTACGGTAATGGCAACCGTGCTGGTATAGACCTTATCCCGTCTGGTGTGGTCCATTGCCCACCAGTCGCTGGTACCCTGGTCTTCTTTGAAGGGCTGATAGTACCAGCCTCCCGCCTCCGCCTTCAGCACGCATCCGTTATCCTTCACCTCGATGGACTTCGGAATGAAATTTCGAATATCGCAGTAGGATTCTCCAATGCGCAGGCCGATGGGAAGAGTTCCAAATTTCAGGAACAGGAACGCAGCCTTGTTATTCAGCACGCTGTAGACATAGTTCTCCTTTTTCACACGCAGCACCTGAGAGCCGCGGAAGAACCTGCGGTATTCGGGAAGATAGCCGTAGCCCTTAAACTCATAATCCAGCAGCCAGTCGTACATCATGAAAATGTACATACAGTCAGGGGCCAGCTCTGCCCGGTCCATGTTGTCCTTAATGCTCTTGTGCGCCGCCGCATCGAACAGAGGGTTTCCCGTCTTTGCCGCCATATAGGTATAGAGATAAAAATATTTGTCCGGATAAAGCTTCGTTCCGTGATCCTGTCTGGTGGAATTCTGGGTGAAGATGGTATCATCTCCATCAATATAGTAGAGCATCATATCCAGATTTCTTTCCACATAGCCCAGGAATTCCTCGTTTCCTGTTGCCTCATAGGCGGAAATCAGAGATTTGTCCACCACGCCGTTATAGTTTCCGGTGGAACGCTCCGCATACTCCCCGTCCTCATCTCCGTCAATTCCCTCCGCCAGATACTGATTGGCGCGCGCTTTCAGCTTTGCGGTCAGTTCCTCCGCTGTTTTGGGAATCTGATCCTCAGTGAAATACTCCTTCGGATAGCGGGGAACTTCCAGAGCAAGGTCTCCATGCTTCTCCACCACATTTGCGAGGGTGAAAAGCACGGACATCACCGCCCAGCGGTGGTTCGGGGTATGAAAGCCACCGTATAACAGAATCGGGATACAGCGAAGCATCAGAACCAGATATCTGTTCTGCAGCTCCTTCTCCTCTTCCGTTTCCGCATGCTTTCCCAGGATGTTCCATGCGCCGTACAGTCTGCGGAAGCAGAAGGATGTGTCAGGCGCGGAATAAAAATTGCAGCTCGGATAATCCAGACTTCCGTCATCCCTCTGCCATCTCTCGATAAAGCTCAATCCCCTTTTAATGGCTTCAAACAGCTTTTCATCCTTGTAATATTTGCTTTCTTTACAGAAATACAGACATACCGCATCCGTCAGCAGGTAAATGGTGAGCTTTCCCTCCACAATTTCGCTCGGCATCCTTCCGTCGTCCGGACGGGAGGCGTCCTTTACCTGCTTTGCCAGATAATCCTCTACTGTCTTTTCTGTGGATTTTACAATGTGAGGCCAGTATCTTTTCATCATAATCTCCATTCTGCCGCAAGCGGCATTCCTTGCTGAATATGCGCATTCTGCACAGAGCGCGGCCCCTTCTGCAAAACAGAAGGCCCTGCCGGCTCTCTGCAGTCTGCTTTTTCACAAATATGACCGCCCCGTTTTACCAGGACGGTCATATTTATCCAGCCGCGGACATTTATCCGCAGGCCCTTTATGCAACAGGTTGTCCTGCTGTATTTTTTGTTTCGCTCATCAGCCGTTTACGCTGTCGTAGTATGCTCCTCTTGCATCCAGGATCTTCTGCAGGCCGGCATTTACCAGCTCCTGATATCCGGACTCATAGGTGGAGTCAAACTGATCAGTCGGGCAGCAGATGCAGTTGTAAACAAACTCAATCATTCTGGTCTTGATGTCAGCGCCATAGGTCTGCTCATCAGGAGAAATGTATGCATAGGTCGGGAAACGATACTTACCGATTTCCTTCACTTCATACAGATTCTGATACCACTCCTCGGTTACCCAGTCAGAGGTTCTGTTCTCATAGCTGGTAGCAGCCATAACCTCATAATCGTTTACCCAGCTGTAGTTCTGGTTCACGATGGAAAGGTCATCAGGAGTTCCGGGATATCCCAGTTCCTGCAGCTCGGTGGTGGAAGGAGCAACCGCAACACCCAGATCATTCGTGGTGTAATCAGGCGTATAATAAATGTTCATGGCAACTTCAGGATCAGACATCCAGTTGAGGTACTTCATGCATGCAGCTGCCTTCTCATCACTGGTGGTGGAAGGAATCATGACATACATGGCATATCTGTACTCGAAAGGATTTCTGTAGGAGCCGTCCGGAAGGTCGAAGCACTGTACGGGAACGAAAACATCCTGGGTACCAAGCGTGTTGTTCAGAACTTCGAAGCTTGCGTGCGGATTGTAAACATCATCCAGAACAAAGCCGGCATTTCCGTTTGCGATGGCAGCCTTATAAACATCCTCTGCGGAGTCAGTCGGGAAGTCGGCACTGATCAGGCCGTCGTTATACCACTGATTCAGCTTTCTTAAGCCTTCTTCAGAACCGGGTGCAACAGCCATGTAGCTTTCTGCATACATATAAGCGTCGCGGTCGCTTGCCAGATCCACATAGGAACCAACGAAGTTCAGGTACATCTTCTCCGTATCGGTACGTCCGCTCATTGCCCACGGAATGGTGTTATCGCCGCCCAGATTGTTCTCCTTTACGGCATACAGATACTCTTCCAGTTCTGCCTTGGTGGTAGGAATTTCCATTCCCAGCTCATCCAGCCAGTCCTGACGGATGTAAGCGGTATGACGGGGCTCTTCCGTTCCTCTCTGCTTCATAACGGCATATCTCACACCGTCAATCACGCCTGCAGGCTCAGCCTCCGTACAATTTGCCTCGATGTCTCCGCCGTACTGCGCATACAGATCGGTCAGATCCTTCAGGGCTCCGCTGCTCGCATAGTTATAGAACAGTGCCTGGTCATAGGTCATAATGATATCAGGAGCAGTGCCGCCGCTCAGCATGATATTAACCTTATCATCAGACTCGGATCTGGGAACAGCGGTATACTCCACATTGATGTTGTACAGTTCCTTCACCTGTTCCTGAATCCACTTGGTAAGGTTGTTGTCCTCAGTGGTGGTTCCGGGTGCAGCGTTACCTCTGTCCCAAACCATTACGTTGATGGTTACTTCATCGCCGTACAGGTCAGACTGAGCCGCTTCGGTGCCAGCCTCAGTCTCAGCTGCAGCAGCATCGGTAGAAGCGGCTTCTTCCGTGGAAGCAGCGCTTTCTGCCGCAGGTTCGGAGGATGTGGTAGAAGTAGAGCTTCCACATGCCCCCCCCATCACTGCCATAGCCGCTGCAAGCAGTACAGCCAGTGACCTTTTGAGTAGACTTTTTCTCTTCATTTAGGTTACCTCCTATTAAAATTTTATTAACATATCCCTCTGGATAAACATCCTGAAGAGGATAAATTAATCTTTACCACATGTCGGATCCTTAGCCCTTTACCGCACCGATCATGATACCCTTGGTGAAGAACTTCTGCACGAAAGGATATACAATCAGCATGGGCAGCATGGAAATCACAATACTTGCCGCCTTGATGTTGTCCGCAACAAGGTTGGTCTGAATACCTTCCTCAGCCGTTACATTAATGGATTCAATGAACTGCTTCAGAACCATCTGCACGGTGAACAGCTCGGAGGAGTTGATATAGTACAGAACGTCGCTGATGCCGTTCCATCTGCCGACCGCGTAGAACAGACCCAGCGTTGCGATGGTGGGATATACCAGCGGAAGCGCCACGCTCAACAGCGTTCGTGTCTCTCCGCATCCGTCTATCTTTGCCGCATCATAGATGGCCGAGTCAATTCCCTTAAAGGCATTGCACATGATGATCATGTTATAAGCGCTCAGCGCGCCGGGAATCAGCAGAGACCATACGGTATCGATCATGCCGAAATCTCTGACATTCAGGTATTCCGGGATAACGCCGGGATTTAAGTACATGGTCAGAACGAACAGCGTCATGATCAGTCCGCCGCCTACCAGATGCTTTTTGGAAAGCGGATAGGCCGCAAGCACCGTCATAATCAGGCTCAGCGCTGTAGAACCAATCATCAGGACAATGGAATAACCGAAGGCTCTTACAAAACTTCCGCTGTTTAGCGCTCTCTCGTAGGCTTCCATGGTGAATCCAACCGGCCATACCATAACCTTACCGGCCAGAATGGCCTCTTTGGTACTGAAGGACATGGAAATAACCCGAAGAATCGGAACCATGGCAATCACCGTAATGATGACAAAAAATGCTGACCAGAAAAACTGGAATAACTTCTCTGTTCTACTGTTAATATTGCTTCCCATTATACGATTCCCTCCTGTCCCATTTTCTTAATGACCGCATTTGCGGAAAGTACCAGGACAACGCCGACCACTGTCTGGAACAGACCAACTGCCGTTGCGAAGTCGAAACGGCCGGCCGCAAGACCGATGGAATAAACGTAGGTACTAATAACGTCCGATGCGTCTCTCACCAGAGAGTTACCCATCATGTAAGGACGATCGAAGCTGATGCTTACCAGTTTTCCGACCTGCATGATAAGAAGAACCGTGATGGTGGAAGAAATCTGAGGTAAGGTCACATACCAGATTCTCTGAAGCCTGGTTGCACCATCTATGTAGGCCGCTTCGCCGAGGGATGCATCTGTCGCCATCAGGGCTGCCAGATAAACAATCAGGGAATAGCCTGCCCCCTGCCATACGCCGAAGAACCAGTATACGATTCTCCAGATAAAGGAATTGGTCAGGAAGTTTACAGTGCCAAATCCCAGCGCGTTGAGAAGGTTGTTCACCAGTCCGCTGGAGGAGAACAGCTGTGTGCTGATACCGGCGATAATAACCCAGGACAGGAAGTTGGGCAGATACAGAAGGGTCTGGGTCGTCTTTCTGATCTTGCTGCTTCTCAGCTCATTCAGGAAAATCGCCAGGAAAATCGGGATCGGGAAACCGATGATCAGGTCACCGATATTCAGGATCAGAGTGTTCGCCAGCGCATTCCAGAAATCTCTGGAAGAAAAGGCTTCCTCGAAGTTTGCCAGACCGATCCACGGGCTGTTCCAGATTCCCTGGAATACATTGAACTTCTTGAATGCTACTACAACTCCCAACATCGGTTTATACTTAAACAGAATCATATAAACGACCGGGATAATCAGCATGACATACAACTGCCAGCTGTTTTTCAGATAGGTTTTGACATTTCTTTTCTCTTTCACGACTGTTTGTTGTTTCGCCATATTACTTTCCCCACTTTTACATTACTTCATTTTTTGTCATTTCTCCGTTCTCTAAATCCTATACTTATTTTAATCGCACATCATACGCTATATCCACTCATCATTTGCTTTTCTGAGCACATATATATCGCATATTTTGCTTTCTGGTTGAATTTCTTACTGAATCCAGTCATATCTGGGATCCACAATGCGGTCTGTCCAGGGGTCGCCCGGCAGATGGCGGATCATCCAGCAGTAATACATGGGATATCCGGGCGCCGTCACCTGAGGATGCGTCTTGCCGCAGCGGATGTGCGCGCAGCTTCCGTCCTCAATACGGAACACCTCCTCGCCGATATAGCATGCGCCAAAGCCTTCCGGACGCTCATAGCGATAATAGTAAACTTCCGGCTGCGGGTGATGATGAGGCGCATAGCTGGACCAGCCGCCCTGATGATTGATCACCTCTCCGTTCACCATGTTGGAATAGGGGGCGTTACTGTAGTCAAAGACGGTGCGGACCGTGCGCTTCATCTTGTTGTCCCACACGCCGTCGCCGAAAATATCATCCCGGCAGTCTGCAGGCGTATAGAATACCGGCGCAAAATCTTTCTCATTTTCGGTGCTCTGCACCAGCACCTCGCTGTCCGCCTCCGCCTTTACGGTCACGGAAACGCCTTTGCTCACATGCAGACAGTAAGGACCTTCCTCGATGAAGCTGTCTCTCTTTCCGCTTCTTTCTTCTCCGTTCCAGCGGAAGGTGATGTCCCCCTTCACCAGAAGGACCGCCATCTCCTCTCCGGGAAGGCAGAAGCTTCTCTCCTCTCCCGCTTTCATACGGTAAACGGTGATGTTCATCATCATGTCGTCCGGGCCTTCCCCTTCTCCCGCACGGCTCAATACCTTCACACCCTGTTCATCGAACGCAGGGTAACTGAATAACTGGCTCATGATTCTCCTTTCCGGAGCGTTCGACGGGGCGAAGAGAAATCACGGATGCGATTTCTCTTCTGCCATCTGGACACTTTGTGACGCTCCGGCACAAAGCGTGGTGTGAAAATCAATACACGATTTCGGAAAGCTTCACCGGACGATGTTCTTCCACGGACTTCTTCGCGGCAATTCCCATCAGCACGGGCTTCAGGCCGTCCTCCGCTCCCACCAGGGTAGGAGTATCGTTCTCAATGGAATCGATGAAGCAGGTGATTTCCTTCGCGAAGGACTCGGTATAGCGCTCCAGGAAGAAATACAGAGGCTTCTCGCCCGTAATGCCGTCTGCAGTGGAAAGCACCAGACTGGAAGCGGTATCATTGGAGGTTGCCGCCATTCCCTTAGAACCGAACACCTCTGCTCTCTGGTCATAGCCGTATGCCGCACGTCTGGAATTGTCGATCACCGCGATAGCGCCGTTTGCCATCTTCAGGGTGATAACCGCGGTATCCACATCTCCCGCTTCACCAATGCCGGGATCCACAAGAACTGCGGACTGTACATAAATTTCCTCCGCATCGCAGCCGGCGAGGAAGCGGACCATATCGAAATCATGGATGGTCATATCCAGGAACATACCGCCGGATACGGCAACATAAGCGGGGCTCGGCGGCTCAGGATCCCTGGAGGTTATGCGGATGATGTGGGGATCTCCCACCTTCCCGTCCACCACTGCCTGCTTTACAGCAGCGAAGTTATGGTCAAAACGGCGGTTGAAGCCTACCTGGTATTTCAGGCTGCTGCCTTCCAGCGCCTTCATCACCTCACGGATTCTGCCCAGGTCATGATCGATGGGCTTTTCACAGAATACATGCTTTCCGGCAGCGATTGCCTCCAGAGAGATCGGCGAATGGGTGTCCGTGGAGGAACAGATCAGAACAGCCTGGATCTCGGGATCATTCAGAATCTCATGATAATCCTTCGTGGTGTGCTCCGCCCCCATCTCCTTCAGCCACTTTTCCGTTTCCTCATTCATGAAGGGATCGGCAACGGTTTTCAGCTTTGCGTTGTGTACAAAGTTGCAGATGCTTCTGGTATGCACCTTGCCGATTCTTCCGGCTCCGATAATTCCTACTGTTACCATAAATTTATTTTCTCCTTTCCTTTTATGCGGTTTATGAATCCGGTCTTACAGTCCAGTCTTCTCCGCAATGTACTTTCTTGCGCGGATGGCATATTCCAGCGGATTCGCCTTTGCCGGATCCTGTTCCGCTTCCACCACCATGTATCCGGTATAGCCGGTCTCTTCAAGCACCTGGAAAATAGGGGTGAAATCGATGCAGCCGTCGCCCGGAATGGTAAACGCTCCGGCACGGACGCCATCCAGGAAGCTCATATGCTCCTTCTTCACCTGTTCCACTACCTCAGGACGGATATCCTTTAAATGTACATGCTTAATACGGGCAGCATAGCGCTTTACCAGTTCCACTGGGTCCTCTCCGCAGTAAGCGAAATGGCCGCTGTCATAAAGAAGGCTTACATAGGCGGGGTCCGTCTCCGCCATCAGACGGTCCGTCTCCGCAGCGGTCTGCACCACGGTTCCCATATGATGATGGAAGGTGAGAGAGACGCCGTATTTTTCCAGGGAAAGCTTTCCAAGGCGGTTCAGTCCTTCCGTAAGCAGCTTCCACTCCTCGTCGTTCATCACATGCTTTCCTTCGAAAATCGGCTGATCCTGAATGCCCTGAGTGCTGTAGCTCTGTTCGGAAACGCCCACAACCTTCGCGCCCATTTCCGCAAGAAATGCCACATGCTCTTCAAAGGCCTTCTCCGTTTCCTCATAGGGCCTGCTGATGAGGAAGGTGGAGAACCAGGCGTTGCAGATTTCAATTCCGCGCAGAGAAAGGGCCTTCTTCAGGACTTCCGGATTCTTCGGATATTTGTTTCCCACTTCGGAACCGGTAAATCCGGCCAGCGCCATTTCACTGACGCACTGTTCAAAGGTGTTTTCTCCGCCCAGATCCGGCAGATCATCGTTGGTCCACGCGATGGGCGCGATCCCAAGCTTTACTTTCGTTTTGTCAAGCATTTTCACTTTTCCTCCCGTTTTTTTAATATTTCCTGGCCTTTGCCCGGTTGTCCATCAGCTTCTCCCAGGCTTCCTGCTGCGCCTTCACACCGGTGGTGCTGGCAAGTCCCACATTCCACCAGGATTTGTAACCGTCCGTCATGGTCTTGGGAAGCGCCTTGATATCGATCAGCGTGGAAACGGTCTGCTTCTGCGCATCCAGAAGCGCTTCCTTCAGTTCCGCAAGCGTTCTTGCCGTATAGGTCTTCGCACCGTAGCCGGCTGCGACAGCCGCGAAATCGATGGGAATCAGGCCGCCGTTCAGGCCGCCCTTTTCATCCCGATAACGGAACTCGGTGGCCAGGTTTCCGATGCCGTTCGACATCTGCAGATTGTTGATGCAGCCGAAACCGCAGTTATCAAAGAGCAGCACATTGATCTTCTTTCCTTCCTGCAGGGAGGTCACCAGCTCGCTGTGCATCATCAGGAATGCGCCGTCGCCAACCATGGAATATACCTCCTGCTCCGGGAAAGCCATTTTTGCGCCGAGGGCCGCCGCGATTTCATAGCCCATGCAGGAATAGCCGTACTCCATCTGATAGCTGTCGATGCAATCCGTGGTCCACATCCTCTGCAGATCTCCCGGCAGGCTTCCGGAAGCGCCGACGATGATGGAATCGGGATCAATGGTCTCTCTGATCAGGGCGATGGCTGAAGTCTGGGTCAGCTCCGAACCGGTAAGCTCATGGAATTCCGGAATGGTGTCAGGATTTCCTGCCGCGATCAGAGGCTTGAAGCTCTCATCGAAGGAATAGGCAGCCAGACGGGCATATTCGTCGTCCCAGCTCTTCTTCGCTTCCGCGACGGCCGTTCCCCATCCGCTCTGATAGCCTTTTTCAGAAAGCGCAGCATCCGCCAGCTTCACGGTCTCCCTGGCATCTCCGATCACGGAAACCGCATCCATCTTGCATGCATCGAAACCGGAAAGATTGATGGATACCAGCTTCACACCTTCTCCGGTGAAAAGCAGTTTGGAGCCGGTGGTGAAGTCGGTCAGACGGCTTCCCACAGCGATGACCAGATCCGCTTCCTGCGCGACGGTATTCGCCGACAGATTTCCGGTCACACCAATGCCGCCGACGTTCATGGGATGGCTGGAATGGCAGGCACTCTTTCCGGCCTGAGTCTCTGCGAACGGAATGCCGAACTTTTCACAGAAGGCTTCCAGCACCTCTCCGGCTTCGGAGTAGCGTACGCCGCCGCCGCAGATCACCAGCGGCCGTCTGCTTTCGGAAATCATCTCTACCAGCTGATCCAGATCCTCCTTCACAGGAAGGGGTCTGCGGATTCTGTGCACTCTCTTCTGGAAGAAATACTCCGGGAAATCATAGGACTCGCCTTCCACATCCTGGGACAGAGCGATACATACCGCGCCGGTCTGCTCCGGATCGGTCAGCACACGCATGGCCTGTACCATGGCGGGCATAAGCTGTTCCGGACGGAGGATTCTTTCCCAGAAACGGCAGACAGGACGGAACGCATCATTCGTCGTAACGGAAAGCGCATCCATTCTTTCCACCTGCTGAAGCACCGGGTCGGGCTGTCTGCTGGCATAGGTATCTCCGGGGAACAGAAGCAGCGGGATACGGTTCACCGTTGCGCATGCGGCCGCCGTCACCATGTTCGCCGCGCCAGGTCCGATGGAGGAAGCGCAGGCGATGATCCTGCGGCGGTTGCTCTGTCTGGCAAAGCCGGTCGCCACGTGAGCCATGCCCTGTTCGTTGCGTCCCTGATATACCTTTAATCCACCGGGATTTTCATCCAGGGCCTGTCCCAGTCCCACCACGATGCCGTGTCCGAATATGGTGAAAATTCCGTCCACAAATTTGGTTTCTTTTCCATCAAATTCAACATACTGGTTGTCCAGGAACTTCACAAGCGCCTGGGCAGTCGTCATTCTTGTTGTTTTCATAATGACCTCCATTTTTTATTTTCTGGCAACCATCTCGCCGTATTTATCCTTGCATTCCTTAATGAAGTCCTTCACCTGCCGGGTACCGGGCAGATCCTGAGAGCAGGAATGGGCAGCAACCATCATGGCTGCCTCCGCGCTGCCGAACTCCAGGCAGTCGATGATGTCCCAGCCCGAAAACAGGCCATACAGGAAGCCGGAGCCGTATCCATCGCCGCCGCCGAAGGACTTCAGGGCATTGACCGGGAAGGGCTTGATGGAATAGCTTTCTCCATCGTTGGTATATGCGGTGGAGCCTTCCTTTCCGTGCTTGATGATCACGATTTTCGCGCCGCACGCATGCCAGGCCCTGGCGGTCTGCCAGTCGTCCCTGCCGGGCTCGATCAGGCGCTCGGTCAAATCAAATTCCTCACGGGATCCCATGATGATGTCCGCATCTCTCGCCACCATGGAGTAATAGATGGAAATCTCATCGTCACAGGTCCAGTTGTAGGCGCGGTAGTCGATGTCGAAAATCACCTTCGTTCCAACGCGCTTTGCAATCATCACCGCCTTCAGGGCAGCTTCTCTGGAAGGGCTCGCGGCCAGAGCAGTTCCGGAAATCAGGAGCGCCTTCGCATTGCGGATGTACTCCTCATCGATATCCGCCGGACACAGCTGCAGATCCGCGATACAGTTGCGGTACATAAGAATGCTGGATTCATCACGGGAAAGGATCTCCGTGAAGGTCAGCCCGATTTTTTCGCCGTGCTCACAGCGGCGGACACGGGAAACATCGATTCCCTCCTTTTCAAAAAAGTGAGTGACGAAATCGCCGAACTGGTCATCGGATACGCGGGCAAAGAATCCGGCCTTCAGCCCGTGCCGGGATACGCCTACCGCGATATTGGCCGGAGATCCGCCCACATACTTCTTAAAGGTGGTGCAGTCCTCCAGCGGCTGAAAATAATCCACGGGATTAAAATCAACCGCAATTCTTCCAAGAAGCACCAGATCCATTGGTCTTGTTTCATCAAAGGTGATATATTTCACTCCTGCTTCCTCCTTTTTCATGCTCATCCGCATTTTGCATGCTTACAGCGTTTCTTCTATAAAAGTCAAGCCTTCTGTTCTGCTGATCACATCCAGCATATCCACCGGGTTTCTCCTGGTATTTTTCTTCACCACCAGCGCAATTCCCACCGCATTCTGCATCCCGCTTTTGGGCTTCTGCAGTTCCATTCCGGAGACCCGCATTCCGTTTGACCGGATGGTGCGGATCAGCCCCTTTACATAATCAATGCTCTCCATTTCCAGATAAACCCGGAGAATCGGGGATCTGGTATAGAAAAAGTGGTCCACCCGCTGAAAAACCACGATCGTCAGCATGACGACCACGGTTGCCCCGATTGCGGCCTCAAAAAAGCCGATTCCAATGGCAAGGCCGATACAGGCCGCTGCCCAGAGTCCCGCCGCTGTGGTCAGCCCGCGCACACGGCTTGCCTGCGTGCTGATGATCGTACCGGCGCCCAGAAAACCGATGCCGCTGATCACCTGCGCTCCCAGTCTGGCCGGATCCGCATTGGTATCAAAATATTCGTAAATGTACTGGCCGGTCATCATGGCGACACTGGCTCCCATACACACCAGAATATGCGTCCGAAAGCCCGCCGCCTGTCCCTTCGCGCCTCTTTCCAGTCCGATGATTCCTCCGCAGATGACGCATAGAACCAGTTTCAATGCGATATCAGAACTGTCTGTTCCCCGAAAAGCGCCCCACAACAATCCTTCCAACGAAAAATTCTCACTCTCTTTCCTGTCTGACGTTATCCGCTCCTGCAAACTATACGTCTGATCGTTTTATTATTTCCAGAGATTCGCGTAAATGTTGAGGATATCCTCCTTCGCCACTGCCTTTCTGGTATTCGCAGGACTTCCGCTGGCAAGGGCGTCATCCGCCATTTTGTCCATCACGGCAAAGAACTGCTCCTTGTCAATACCGTATCCGGCAAGGGTCGGAATCTCCAGCTCCTCACAGAGCTTTACCACGGCATCCAGGAAGGCCTCCGCCTTTTCCTGATCGCTCTGTCCGTCCTTCGCGACGCCGATCGCTTCTCCCAGGCGGGCAAAGCGGTCATAAGCGCCGTCCAGCGCAAAGGTCAGGCACTCCTTTAAGAGCATGGCGTTGGAGATGCCGTGCGCCACATGGAACAGAGCGCCGATGGGACGACTCATGCCGTGTACGATGGTAACGGAAGCGTTGTTGAAAGCGATTCCCGCTTCCAGCGCCGCCAGGGACATTTCCTCCCTTGCCGCCACGTTCCCGCCGTCATGGAAAGCGACGGGCAGATTCTTAAAGATTCTCTGCACTGCGGAAAGCGCGAACACATCCGTAAGCGGCTGCGCCTTGACGGAGGTATAGGATTCCACCGCATGGGTCAGGGCATCCAGGCCCGTTGCCGCCGTGGTCTTCGGAGGCGCGGTGATCGTGAACTGGGGATCAACGATCGCCAGATCGGGCATCAGCACGTCCCCTCTTAAAAGCATCTTCACATCCTTTTTCGTATCCGTGATGATGGTAAAGCGGGTCGCCTCCGAACCGGTGCCGGCAGTGGTGGGAATCGCTGCCATGGGAGGCAGATTTCCTTCGATCTCTTTTCCAAAGAAATCACTGATCTCCTCATCCGTCACGGACAGAGCCGCAACCGCCTTCATGGAATCGATGGGACTTCCGCCGCCCAGAGCGATCAGGAAATCACAGCCGTCCTTTTTATAAGCCTGAAGTCCTTCGTTTACCATCACGTCCGTGGGTTCTCCGCTCACGCCGTCAAATACGCTGTACGCAACACCGTTCTTTTCCAGAACCGCCGTCACCTTATCCAGCGTTCCCAGCTGTCTCATCATCTGATCCGTTACGATCAGCGCGCGGCTTCCCATCTTCTGAAACTGTTCCCCCGCCTGATCCAGTGCGCCGCTGCCGCTGATGATCTTGCCGGGCATAATAAATCCGTTTGCCATTTCCGTTCTCCTTCCTCCAAATAAAATCCGCGAAAAGCCGGCACAGCCGGCTTCCGTTGCCGTCTGACCGGCGGCATTTCAATCAAAAATCAAGGACCACCGTTCTGATCTCAAACGCCTTAAATTCCATTGTCAAAGAACCGTCTTTTACCGCAAGCTCCTGCTGCACTTCTTCCAGAAGATTGGTTTCCTCCGCGCAGGCGTTTTCCATTCCCTCCGGCAGCTGCAGGCGCACCCGCTGGGGAACTCCGGCGGCCTCGTACAGACGAAGCACCGGTTTTCCGGTTCCGTCCTCCGAAAGCTTGACTGCCTCCATGCGGACATGACAGGCCGCCTTTTCCTCCGGGCTGGCTGTAATGCAGAAGGAAGAAACCTGAGCGGCAAGCCGCCCGCGTCTCGCGCGAAGCCGTGCGCTCATGTGGGAATTCAGGTTAAACCGTTCCGCACGTCCCGCCGCATCCTGTTCCCGGAAGGAACCCTCATACGGGAAGCAGGCATAGGAAAACTCCTGAACGCCCTGATCCGCATACATATCCGGCATCAGAGGCGAACGCAGCAGCGTCAGGCTGATCCGGTCTTCCTTCGCGCTGTAGCCGTATTTACAGTCATTGATCAGTTCAATGCCATATCTGCCGTCCTCCAACACGCTGTAACGGTGGCCGCAGACCTCATAACGGTCCTTTTCCCACTGATAGGAACGGGTTGTGGGTCTGGCATAAGCGCCGAACGCCACTTCGCCCGTCACATGATCGGAACGGACAGAGGCAGGAAAATCCACCTTCAGCATCCGGTGCCGCTCCTTCCAGTCGATTCTGGTATGAAACTCTACCATGCGTCCGTCTTCGCTCAGACAGATGAGCTGCGACAGCAAAGAATCCTGAATTCTGCCTTCCAGGCGCCATGCGGGACGTCCTTCAAACGCATCCTCCGTCATGTGCCAGCCGTCCGGATCCAGAATCTCTTCCTCCTGTTCGTACATGCTGCCGATCTCCCAGGCATCATAGTAGGAGTTCACATTCCGGTACAGCCGGAAAGTATTCATGGGCTCTCCAGCGGCTTCCCAGCTCTCCGCCGCTTCTTCCTTCCCGCCGCGAACCGCCTGCAGGCTGACCACCTGTCCCGCGTGATTCAGACGGACGACGAGAGAATCACTCTTCAGCAGGAAATCCTCTCCTTCGCGCAGCCGTTCTGCTCTGCTCTTCGCTGCAGTACGCTCCGGCTCTCCGTTTTCGCCCGCAGTCTTCTCCAGCTCTGTGAAGATTTCATCCAGCAGGCCCTCGCACGCCTCACAGACATCAAACAGCTCCTTTTCCGCTTCTTCATGCACACGAGCGATTCCCGTTCCGGGAAGCACATCGTGAAATTCCTGCATGAGCAGCCGTTTCCAGAGCGTACGCAGCGCTTCTGTCCGCTCCAGCGCTCCTGCCCGGTCCGAAGCAATGCTGAGAGTATTCCAGTATTCCGCTTCCTTCAGCAGGCATTCCGCCCGGCGTACGCCCAGCTTTGTTTTCGCCTGCGCCGTATAGGTTCCCCGGTGCCAGGCCAGATACAGCTCTCCGGCAAATACATTCTCACAGCCGCGTTTCTCAAGCTTTTCAAAATAGGAAGCAGGGCCTTCGAATGCCGCACGGGGCGCACCTTCCAGATCCTTACAGCGTTCCGCCGTCTCCACCAGTTCCCTGGTCGGTCCGCCTCCTCCGTCTCCATAGCCGTAGGAATAGATCATTCCTTCTATTCCTTCGTCCTGAACCCGGTCATCCTCCCACCGGCGGATCATGTCTCCGGGAGAAAACGGTGCGTTATTCTCCTTATAAGTATGCGCCAGGATTTTCGTACCATCAATTCCCTGCCACCAGAAATCGTTATAGGGAAACGGCTCGCATTCCGGATCCTGACGGATCATTTTCTGCGTGGCGAAGTAAGGGACCCTGCTCTTGGCCAGAATCTGCGGCAGAGCGGGTGAAAACCCGAAGCAGTCCGGCAGCCAGCCCACAAGGCTGTCCGTATCCATCTCCTTTTTGAACCACTGCTTTCCATAGAGAAGCTGTCTTACAAGACTTTCTCCGCAGGGCATGTTCGTGTCGCTTTCCACATAGAAGGCTCCGTCGGGAATCATTTTCCCTTCCGCCGCTTTCTCCTTCACCCGCTCCCAGAGCTCCGGATAGGATTCCTTCAGATATTCCAGAATCGGAGGCTCGCACAGCAGGAACTGATAATCCGGATATTCCTCCATCAGCGCCAGCTGATTGCTGTAGGTCCTCGCCGCCTTGCGTCTGGTCTCCTCCAGTGTCCAAAGCCATGCCAGATCCAGATGGGACTGGCCGAAAACGGTGAATTCCGGCGCAGTGGAGCCATTGGTGCAGGCAAGCAGAGGCTTTAAGACTTCATCTGCCTTTGAAAGAGAAGCCGCAAGCTCCTCCTGCGGAAGTTCAAAATCCGTAAGGCAGGTGAATTTCTTCAGCCCCTCCGTCACCTTCATGGCCCGAAGCGATCCTTCGGGCAGGCGGGCCAGGAGGGAATAGAGGGTCAGGAAATCCATGGCCGTCTGGAAAATTTCTTCCTGCCATACCGCGACACAGGACGGCGCCGTCACCTGCTGCGGGCCGTCCTCATCCGAAAAGGGCTTTTCCCCTTTCCTGCAGAAGCATCCGCTTTCCATCCTCGGGCCGTGTCCCGCATAACACTCGGCCACGATCTGAAAATGCTGTCCGGCTTCCGCCTCTTTAGCCAGCATCACATGGGAATGCTTTTTGTCCACTGCGCCGCTCTCTTTTCCGTTTACCCAGACCAGCATCTCTTCACCGAAGCCGGGTACGAAGACCAGCCGTTTCCCGGCAAGGCTTTCCGGAACCGTCATTTCCGCAAAAAACCATCCGTACTCCCAGTAGTTTCCCCAGGCAGTTCCGGCAGGAACAGGCTTTGCTTCCTGTCCTGCTCTTTCGAGCGCCTGGCCCATGCTTAATCTTTCCTTCGTAAAAAATCCGGTGATCTTCAGTTCTTCTGCCGGGACCATATAATGCCTGGGAAATTCCTCCGCCCACATGGCAAGCCGGTCCTTCCACTGTCTCCCGGGATAAATTCTGCGATTACTCATTGCTGCCTCACATTCCAATTTCTATCAAAAACAGGATCGCAAGCGCCTGCCCGTAAGGCATGGGCTGGATCGGAATCGTCTTGTAAAAGTCTTTGGAAATTCTGCCCATTGGCGTGCCGTAGGACACCTGTTCCACCACTCCCTCATCCGAGATCAGAGAGAGGATCGGACGGAGCGCCTTTCTGGCGACGCTTTCCCATTTTGCATCCAGAATCCCTGCATGAACGCCTCTTAAAATGCCATAGGCAAAACCGCAGGTCGCACTCGCTTCCTCATAGGAATCCGGATCATCCAGAAGCGTATGCCACATGCCGCTCTCCGTCTGGCAGTCTGCCAGAGCGCTGACCTGGTTCTCCAGAGCGCCCTTCAGGATCCGTTCCACCGGCTCCGGACATTTGAGCGTATCCAGAAATTCCGGAATGGCAATGGTGATCCAGCAGTTTCCTCTTCCCCAGAATGCGCCTGCAAAGTTGTTGCGCTCCAGGAAGGTCCATCCATGATACCAGAAGCCCGTCTGCTTATCCTGCAGATATTTCATGTGAAGGAGGAACTGATACTGCGCCTCCTCCTGATAATCCTTTCTGTCAAGGATGCGTCCCATATTGGCAAGGAACAGAACCGTCATGAACAGGGTATCATCCCAGATTTCTCCTTCATTCCAGTCATCCGAGGTCTGATGCTGAATGCCTCCCTCCTCAGTTCTCGGCATCTCCGTCATAATCCATTCCGCTGCCTGGCGGCAGGGCTCCATGTACTCCTCGCTCTTTAAGTATTCCGCAAGATAGGACATCACCAGATAGGGCGCCATGGTGTTCACGTTTGACGGCGGGAATCCCACCTTCTTCTGATTGTCGTAATACCTGATCAGGATATCCAGATATTCCTGCTTTCCGGTTGCGGCAAACAGCTTCCAGATACCGACCAGCCCCACGCCCTGCGTCCATTCCCAGTGCGCATATTTCTGAAGCTCTTCTTCGGAGATATGCTTCTTTTCTCTCATGTTCTTCATGAACTGCTCGTCATCCTCATACAGAATCGGAACGAACGCATCCACCAGGAGATCCAGTTTTCTTTTTGCCTCTTCTACCATCTCATCCTCCTCATCCCATTCCTTCTCCAGCTTCTCCAGCAGAGGGAGCAGCTCGGAAGGATGTTTTACCGTGTAATCCGGTTTCCAGTCCTCCTCTTCAAATTCGTGGAAATACCGGGGTGACCAGTCCAGCCAGATGGATGTCAGCCCGAAACGGTTTGCACCGGCCACATCCTTCTTCAGATTGTTTCCGATCATGACGATTCTCGGCTTGTCCGCATCCGTAAGGCCAAGCTGATCCATCGCCGTCTGAAACATGATCTGCGCGGGCTTCTGCTGTCCTACGGTCTCGGATACCACCCAGGCGTCGAAACAGCCCTTCAGGCCGTTCTCCCGATAAACATTCTGGAAGGACTCTTCCTCTCCATCCGCAACGAGAGCGATTGTATAACCCGCTTCATCCATCTGCTTCAGGACTTCTCCTGCATCCTCAATGAAATCCGCCGTAACGACGATCCCGTCATCCCTGTACTGCTGGGTCGACTCATCGATAATCGTATCCCCGCTGTCGGTAAAAATGATGATTTTTTTCTGTTTACTCATCCTGTCACTCCCATCTGCGCCATCGCGCATTTTTTTGCGTTTCAACGAAAATATTGCATTTTTTGCGTTTTTTCAGTATACTTGATATATTGTAAAACATTCCGCCTCATTCCCTGCCCGACTTCTGTCCGCCTGAGCCGGAAGGACGGCACAATCCTTTTAGAAAGCAGGTACCGTCATGGTAAACCCGATTAACTATGAAGAAAAACGTTTCATTATTGTAAATGATATCTCCAAAACGCTGTTTTATTTTTTCGACTTCGATACCCGTTCCAATTCCAGGCATATGGAATTCGAACATTTTCACTCCTACTATGAAATCCATATCCTGTTGAGTTCCAATGCCCTTCATTTCATCAAAGGGATTCCTTACCATATCCAGATGAACGACTTCGTCCTTCTTCCGCCATCCCTGCTGCATAAAACCAGCTACCCGGAAGGAGAACCGTCAAAGCGTCTCGTCATCACCTTCATGTACCGCAAGGACGGATACGGTTTTGCAGATTCCTATGAGGAAATTCTGGCTCCCTTTCATGCGCCTCTGCCAATCTACCGTTTTCCGGATGAACAGCAGTCGGTACTCGCCGGCCTGATCAACCAGATCGTGGAGCTTTCCAGGCTCGCAGGAACCCAGGAACTGACCGGCGCATATGAACTTACGCTGCACAGCATTTTTACGGAATTTCTTTTCTGCCTGAATCTTTTCAGGGACAAAAATATTTACCGTAAGGAGCATGTGGAGGATACAGTTTCAGAACGGATCTATGCGGTTTCCAACTATATCCATACGCACTACATGGAGGAGCTGACCCTGGATGACCTGGCGAAGGAGGCCTGGATGAGCCCCTACTACCTTTCTCACCAGTTCAAGCGGGTAACGGGCTATACGATCACCCATTATGTACATCTGGTCCGCATCCGCAACTGCCAGTTTCTTCTGATCAACAGCCGGAAGAAAATCACGGAAATCGCGGCTGACTGCGGCTTCACCAGCTTTTCCCAGTTCAACCGGGTCTTCCGCAAGTTCTGTGGAGAATCTCCTTCCGATTATCGGAAAAGCCGCTTTCCCAGCACGGAAGCAGACGCTTCCGGATCAGAAGCCAGACAGACTCCGGCAGACGGACAGGATCCCGTTTCTGCCAAACTCCAGAGCTAAACGGCCGTCGTCCTGAAAGGAAGCCCTTCGGAATCTTCCGGATACCGAGGGCTCATTTCTTATACAATAGGAAATTTCATTTCCTATCGTATAAAAACCTCCGGTGGATCGCACTGCGGCGGAATGGAAGATGTCGCTTACGCGGCCCGCCGCAGGCGAAGAATCCCGCAAGCGGGATTCTTTTTTATATATGCAGTGTACTTTTCTGAAAATGAATTGGCTACCTGAAAATTGTTTTTCCGCGCAAAAAATATTGCATATTTTGTTTTTCTCTCACAGGAGCTTTAACGGGCAGTCATTCAGAGCCACCATACCAACGTTACAGCTCAGCCTTCGGCAGCGCGGCAACGGCATCCGGCCGTTCTGTTTTCGTACGGTCTGCGCAGTAAATGCGCAGACCTGGCTGAGCAGTAACATCCCAACCGATTTTTTTACGCAAAAGGATTTGCATTTCCCATTTCCGTGTTATAATAAAAAGTTGGAATTACGTTGCCGCCTGTGCGGCAGGAAAAGAGGAAATTATGAAAAGTCAGTCTACACTCATGACCGAAGGGTCCATTGCCAGAAAGCTTACCGCCTTTGCCATCCCGCTTTTTCTCGGGAATCTGTTCCAGCAGCTTTATAATACGGCGGATTCCCTGATCGTTGGAAATTTTCTGGGAAGCGAGGCCCTGGCGGCCGTCAGCTCCTCCGGAAGCCTCATTTTCCTGATGGTAGGCTTTTTCAACGGCATTTCCATCGGCGCAGGCGTCGTCATTGCCAGATACTATGGGGCCAGACAGATCGATAAGGTACAGAAGGCCATCCACACCACGGTAGCATTCGGACTGATAGCAGGCGTACTGCTCACTGTAATCGGCCTTCTGCTCGCTCCCGTTCTGCTGGTATGGATGGGGACACCGGAAAATGTGCTTCCAAATTCCACTACCTATTTCCGCATTTATTTCTGTGGCTCCATTGCATTTGTACTTTACAATGTCTTCGTAGGCATTCTGCAATCCGTGGGAGACAGCACACACCCGCTGATTTACCTGATTATTTCTTCCGTGGTAAACGTGGTTCTGGATCTTCTGTTTGTAGGAGGATTCCATATGGGTGTGGGGAGCGCTGCCCTTGCGACCATTATCTCTCAGTTTGTCAGCGCCATCCTCTGCCTGATCCAGCTTCTGAAAAGTCCTGAGGACTACAGACTTCACCCGGAAAAGATCCGTTTTCACGGTTTCTATCTGAAGCAGATCATTCAGAACGGTCTTCCCTCCGGCTTTCAGAATTCCATCATATCCGTGGCTAACGTGGTGGTACAGGCCAACATCAACAGCTTCGGCGCGCTGGCCATGGCCGGATGTGGCGCTTACTCCAAGATCGAAGGTTTCGGCTTTCTCCCCATCACCTGCTTCGCCATGTCTCTGACCACCTTCATCAGTCAGAATCTGGGAGCCGGGCAGTATGAACGTGCAAAAAAGGGAGCGCGTTTCGGGATTCTGTGCTCCGTTATCATGGCAGAACTGGTCGGCCTTGCCATCAATCTTGCCGCGCCCCTTCTTATTGCCGCCTTCAACAGTGATCCCCAGGTTGTTTCCTACGGCGTTGCTCAGGCGAGAACCGTCACCCTGTTCTACTTCCTGTTGTCCTTCTCCCACTGTGTGGCCGGCATTCTCAGAGGCGCCGGGCGGGCTGCCGTTCCCATGCTTGTCATGCTCTGCTGCTGGTGTGTCATCCGGATCAGCTATATCACCGTTGCCGTGCGCTTCATACCTTCCATCCGTGTGATATTCTGGGCCTATCCCATCACCTGGTGCTTAAGCTCCATCGTCTTTCTGATCTACTTTCTGAAAGCGGACTGGCTGCATGGATTTGAAAACAGAGCCTGAATTCAACATACTGCAAAACGGCATCCGATAATAAAAGAAGGGATGTCACACAAATTTCATGTGACACCCCTTATGTTTAAGGATCAAGCGCCCACTGTTTCAGCACCACGATTTCTGTTGAAGCGGAATGCTCCGCATGCACCGCAGGAGACGCCGCTTCTGTCGTCTCCCCCCTTCCATCTCCAGGCTCCAGCAGAATGCTGTCCGTGTCATACTTCGTCACATTTTCACAATCCTTCAGATACTCTTCACAGGTTTTCAAAACCGGGAAGCCGCTTTTCTCTGTCCGGTAGTGCATGGGAATCATAACCGCCGGAGACAGCCTGCTGATCAGTTCCCGGATCACCTCCGGTTCCGCCGTATAATAGCCTCCTACCGGCGCCATGATCACATCCGCGTTCTCCATCCGTTCCATCTGCCATTTTTCCGGTATACATCCGATATCTCCCAGATGGATAACCTTCAGTCCATCCGCCTGAAGGATGTGGATGGCGTTGCTTCCGCGGAGCGCCCCCTTTTCATCATCATGCCAGCTTTCCAGCCGTTCAATCTTAAACGGGCTTTCCACTCCCCTGTTCTTCAGCCTGATCCACTCCAGGCCGCAGTGGTCTCCATGCCCGTGGCTGCACAGACACTGATCCGCCTCTACTTCCAGCGTTTTCAGTCCCGGCACTGAATCCTTCTCATATGGATCCAGTACGATTTCATACCCCTCTGCCTCCAGTTTGAAGCAGGAATGTCCCAGATACTGCAGTTTCATTGTGATAGCCCCTTTCCTCTCTACCTTCTGTGACCGCCGCCCCCGTGGGAAACGCCCCGGGATGAGGTGTGGTGGCCGCCGCCCCCGCCGCCTCCGCCGCTTCCGGTATTTCTTTCAATATGTCTTTTTGTCACAGTCTTCCTTAAGAAAATATCCTCCTGCCGCTTCAGTTCAGGTTTTCCACCCTCCACATAAGTGGTAAGATTCACGGTTTTACTGCCCCGATGGTTTCTCAGCGCACTTTCCACGAACAGTACCGTTCCGAGGACCGCCAGCACAAGGGGAGCAAACACCGGAATATCAGGTATGCCGCCGCTTTCCGTCATCATCTCCGCAAACAGATTTACATATTTTACATAGGCCCCATACGGGTCCTGATCCGCATTTGCAAGCGCCTCCGTAAGAAGAGAGTCAATCATGGAGGAGGAAAAACGGTCCTCCGCCCTGCCGCAGGTACTCAGCCAGGAATAAACGCCTCCGTCCGCTTCCCGATACCAGTTGTCCAGCAGCAGGACGCCGTCTCCGTATGGCCTGTCATAGCCAAATTGATGTTCATCATAAAAATTATCCGCATATACCATCGTATACCGGTCAGGGGTGAGATACCCCAGTTCTTCCTCATAGGCTGCCGCATAATCTGCAAGAGATTCATTCAGCGTAACCAGAACAATATCACAGGCGGTTCTTTTCTCCTGTTCCGCAATCAGCGCTCTCAGAGCCTCCTCCTGATCGGCGGTGAGCACATCCGCATAATCAAACACTCTTTCCTGCGTATCGCATTCCTGATTCGTCCGTTCTGCCGCGCTTTCCCTTCCGCGGACCGCAAGCAGAACCACAAGCAGCACGGCAAGCAGAAGTATGGCAAGAAACCAGAATTTAAAGTAAGAAATGTATTTTTTCCAGTTAATATCCCTGCTGTCCACTTTCTTCCTCTCCTACAGAAGCGAAATACACGCCCACACCAGCATCAGCACCGCCGTAAGACAACCAAAAAACGTGCCTCCGTAAAGCAGCATACACGGAATGGACAAAGGAAGCTCTCCCGCCATCTTTCCCGTCTGCCCGTTTACAAAACAGTCATAATCCCTGTCCCGGTAGCGGTAGCGGTAACACCAGACCGGAAGGAGGGCATACCGGGCATCCTGCTGCCTGATCTCCACCGTCTCATGCTCCGGAATGACTGTAGAATATCCTGAGACGGTCTGCATCAGCAGGCTCTTCGCATCCGTTTCCGCTTTCTCCTGCGCCCTGGATACATACTCCCCGCTCGGTCCGTTATACACCTCTCCCAGGAAGCCGGACATATATTCCGGCGTAAAATTCTGAAGGCCATCATACTCATAAGGTTCCATCAGATCCATAATCTCATCCGGAAACTTTTCCGAGGCATCAGCCGGGACTTTCTCAAACTGTACCTCCATGTCACGAAGCACATGAAACCATGAGGTTTCCGTATATTCCGTATCCCCGCTTCTCCAGACCCGCACTCTGGTTCCCGTTCCGTCATAATGGCAGTCCGCCGACATATCATACAGCCAGAACGGAACATAGCTCCCTTCCATCCGGGACAGCGTCGCTTCCGACAGAAAGGAATCCGGCGCGAAAATTCTGTTCTTAAATTCTCCCTGAAGCCGCTCGGAGGCTTCCTTCTTTCCGATCCGAAATGGCAGAATGAAACGGGGAAGATATGCATCTTTAACCCGTTCGTCCAGAATCGTATATTGTCCGCAGTAAGCGCACTTCACAGCAGAGGCGAACCTTTCCGTTTCCAGAGGCGCGCCGCAGTTTTTACAGACCGGCTGCCCGTCCCCCTCCTCCTGTTCCTGTGTATCTACGCCGTCACAGTATGGACAGTGCATCCTTCCCCGTTCCGGATCATATACCACATTTCCACCGCAGTTTCTGCACTTGAAAATCATGGATTCTATCTCCTTAAATGTCTGGAGCAAAGTGAATAAGCAATCCTTTTTCGTTCCGTCAATGAAAACCTTTTGGTCAATTATACCGTAAATATCCTTTCCTTTTCAACCGTTTTTGATAAGTTTTGACAATTTAACAACATTTGACAACACGCTCTTCTTCGTATAAACTGTATCCGCACAAATACGGAAAGGAAACAAATATCATATGAACGGTATCAATCCACTCAAACTGCTTCAATTGAAGGGCGCCTGGGAACAGTTTCAGATCCGCCATCCCAAATTTCCGGCTTTTCTGAACGCCGCGGCCGGAATTAACCTGAAAGAGGGAACCATCATAGACGTGACAATTACTTCTCCGGACGGCGGACAGATTGGCACCAACCTGAAACTGACCGCCGAAGATCTTCAGCTTTTTCAGGAACTGAAAGAAATGAGGAAATAGTCCGCCGTTTCCGAATGCCTGTAAAAAAACGGAGCCGGCAACTGTCCGGCCCCGTTTTTTCATTTTTCTTTATGATTCATAGAGCGCAAGCTGCGCGGTTGACTGCTGTACCGCTGCCGCAAGGTTCTGTACGTTCAGAAGCGCCTGCTGGCAGACAGCCGGATCAGCCTGCTGCTGATAAAGCAGCACAACCTGCTGCTTGGCTGCAATCAGCGCCTGAAGCTGCGCACACATATCCACATAGGTCTGAATCACAGCGGCTTCCTCGGGAGAAGCGGAAGATGCCGCAAGCTGTTTAAGAAGCGCCGCCTGCTGAGCCATTGCAGCCACCATAACGGCCTGCTCATTCAGCTGTGCCAGCTGCTGATTTTCCAGAGCCAGCTTCTCCTCTTCGCTCATTGCATCCATTGCCGCCACGTTATTCAGATGCGCCGCCGTTTCCTGTGCCAGCGTCGCCGCATCCTTCACGGAAACCACGTTTCCGTTCTCATCCAGCACAATGCTGGATGTGGCCGTCGCTTTCAGCTTTGCCAGAACGTTATCAAAACGATTATACCTGACGAAATACGGATCGGACGCCGTCTCTCTCATGAACTGCGTGATGGCATCGCTTTCCTGCGTGAACATCAGGCCGTTCACTCCATTCTCATCCATCACATACACCTGTCCGTAAACGGGCGACTGGATCAGTTCAGCCGCATCCGCCTTCAGCGGAAGCACACACAGCATCACTGCCGCCGCAGCGGCCGCTGCCTTCAACCATCGTAAAGCCCTCATAATCTTACCTCCTTTTCCACCACCGGCGTTTTCTCGCCTGAATGTGATAGACGTTGCTCCTTCTTACGCTGCGCCGGTAAACCGGATCCTTCGCTCCGTATTTTCTTTTACGCCATCTGGATTTCCAGATCTGGCGTCTGACAAACAGATAACCTCCTCCACCAAGAGCGCCGGCAGCAGCAATTCCAATCAACAGATACAGCCAGGGAAATCCATTTCCCCTCTGCTTCACCGGCTCCTCCGGACTTTCCGTTTCCACCGGAGTCTCCGTCTCCACCGGAATCACCAGGGACGACGGCAGTACGATCTGCGCCTGTCCCACCACACGGCCTGCGTAGCTGTACTCCAGAGTAGCGCTTTCCCCTTCCTGCGCATTCTCTGTATCGTAGTACAGGTCAGCATCCAGATCCCCCAGCGTGACACTGTACGGAAGCACCACACAGCCGTCTTCCTTCATCTGAACCGGAATCTCTTCCGTTACCACGGAACCGCTCTCCACGCCGTTCGTTCTTGCATGAATGGAAGCTGTCGTACTGCCGGAAACGCTTCCGCCGATATCTACCAGATTAAAATGATCGAATCCATAATCAAACAGCGTCGCCGCATCCGTATATACCTGCTGTCCCTGTGTTTCCATGGTGACACAGATCAGATCCATGCCATCCCGTTCCGCACAGGTGACCAGCGTATTCTGCGCCACTGTCGTATAGCCGTTCTTTCCCGCGAATACTCCGTCATAATGGAACTTTCCATTAAACAGCATCTTGTGATGATGGGACATGGGAATCAGGTCCGGCTGATTCGCGGAAGGCTGTATTTCATAAAAGGTGGTTCCGGCAATCGTGCGGAAAATGTCGTGCTTCAGCGCTTCTCTGGTAATCAGCGCCATATCGTAGGCACTGGTCACATGGTTTTCATCCGGAAGGCCGTGCGGATTCGTAAAATGAGTATCCTCACAGCCAAGCTCCTCCGCTCTCTGGTTCATCATGTCCGCAAAGTTTTCAATGGTTCCTCCCACATGAATCGCAAGCGCATATGCCGCATCGTTGGCGGAGGCCAGCATGATGGCGTACAGGCAGTCTTCCACCGTCAGCTCTTCTCCCTCGTCAAGAGCGATATGGGAACCTTTATCCTCCATGTACACAGCCTCATGAGGGACGGTTACCATCTCATCCAGCTCGCAGTTCTCAATGGCAAGCAGCGCCGTCATGATCTTGGTGATGCTGGCGGGATAATGCTGCTCATGCATGTTCTTATCATACAGAACGGTTCCGGTGGACGCCTCCATCAGAACCCCGGACGGCGCCACAATGGATGGCTCTGCCGGCCAATCCTCTCCTGTTTCCTCCATCGTTTCTTCCGTCATTGCTTCCGCTGTCGTTTCTACTGTTTCTTCCGGTGCTGTCTCCACCGTTTCTTCCGGCGCTGTCTCCATCCCGCTCTCCAGAGCCGCACTGGATGAAACCTCCGCCGCAAAAGACCGCACCGGCGCAGAAGCCGTAAAAAAAGCCGCTGTCAGGCAGACAGCCGTTATCGTAAGCCTGCATCTATATTTCATGGGGAACCTGCTCCTTATTTTCCTTTGTCGAATTTTCAGAAAAGATTTCAGAATATGTAATAATTTCTTAATGTCTCTTTAACAGATTAACCCCACAGAGAATCCTCGTCAAGAACAAAATTTCTTAAGTTTTTTCTAAGACTGACCGCCGCTGTTCTTTTCCCGTGCAAGGCGCTCATAAAACTGACTGTAGAAATCCTTCTCTTCATATGGCTGCAGATAAAAAAGTTTCAGCACGGACATCGTCAATTCCTTCATCCGCGCTTCCTCCTGCGCATGCTTCACCTCATCGCCCACCCGTTTCAGATAATCATGCCAGGCAAGCACAAATGCCTCATAACGTTTGATTTCCGGAATTCCGATCCATTTCTTCACCTTCACTTTGGACCGGTTTTCCTTATGACACTCATGAATCTGAAGGAAATAATGGAAGCCGTCCTCTTCATACACTCTTCCCAGGGGAAACAGCCTGCAGAGACCGGGACGGAACGCATGAATGGAACATCTGCCTTCTTCATTCAGAAAGCTGCAGCCTTCTCCATTTTCTCTCAGCTTCAGGTTCGGAAGAATTACGCCGTCCGCCATGTTCAGTTCGATTCTGCCTTCCTCCAGCAGGGCGGCAAATGTCGTTTTCAGGCCGCAGCCAAGCTCCCAGATATCGTAAGGGTCCAGAATGATTGTGTCTCCCGTCTCCCTGCAGCAGGACGAACAGCCCGCGCAGTCCCCGCAGCCAACCTTCACCAGATCCTCCGCGCCATACAACTTTCCATCAGATACTTCCGCCAGATCAATTTCCCGCTCCATCCTTACCTCATTTCCGCCGCCGTCAGGCGGCATTTTATTTCAGAGGAATTGGCCGAAGGACAATCCCCAGGAGAAAACCACAGGTTTTCTCCGCCTCATTTCCGCCGCCGTCAGGCGGCATTTCATTTTTCTTTTCTGTCATTATAAACTTTTTGGAACCATTCCACAACAAATGAAAAAGGGATTGACAAATTCATCCTGTTAGTTTAGACTATCTACGAATCGATCAGTTAGTTCAAACTATCTGAAAATCATCTTATGAGAGGAGGTTATCTGCTCTTATGACTTTACTGGACGCTAGGGAAGGCGAAGAATATATCATTCAGAAAATCGCAACGGATGATGAGGATCTGGAAGCCTTTCTGTTTTCTCTGGGCTGCTACAGCGGAGAACCCATTACCGTAGTTTCCCATTTAAAGGGCGGCTGCGTGGTTTCCATTAAGGACGGGCGCTACAATATTGATACTGATTTAGCGCAGGCTATTTCAATATAAGAAAAAATGGCTTCGGCTGTTTTTTTTACCATGTGGTTAGTTTATGCTAATCAAAATGAAGGAGGAAAATGTGTATGAGAATCGCTTTTGCGGGTAATCCCAACAGCGGAAAGACAACCATGTACAATGCGCTCACAGGCAGAAATGAACGCGTCGGAAACTGGGCCGGTGTTACGGTCGAAAGAAAGGAAAGCCTGATCAGAAAAGCTTATTATGACGGAGGCGAAGAGCTCGTGGCGGTAGACCTTCCGGGCGCCTATTCCATGTCTCCCTTTACTTCGGAGGAAAGCATCACCAGCAGCTATGTAAGGAACGAACGTCCCGATGTGATCGTCAACATCGTTGACGCGACCAACCTAAGCCGCAGTCTGTTTTTCACCACACAGCTTCTGGAACTTGGCGTTCCGGTCGTGGTCGCTCTGAACAAGAGTGATCTTACGGACAGGAAACAGACGAAAATCAATGAAAAGCTTTTGTCCGAAAAGCTGGGCTGTCCGGTCGTTAAAACCGTCTCCACCTCTTCCGGACACGACGGCCTGAAGGAGGTCGTACAGGCTGCCGTTTCCGTAAACGGTACAGAACAGAAGGCGCCTTACGTCCAGGAAGATATTGATTTGAAGGACCGCGCCGCGGTAGAAGCCGCTGACAGAAAGCGTTTTACGTTTGTCAACGGTCTCGTTTCGGAAGTGGAGAAAAGAAAGGTTCTTACAAAGGATAAAAACTTTCAGGATAAAATCGACAGCGTGATCACCCATAAGATCATCGGCATTCCGATTTTTGCCGTGATCATCTTCCTGGTATTCTACATATCCCAGTCCACAATCGGGACCTACATCGCGGACTGGCTGGTCGCCTGGATTGAAACCTTCCAGGGCTGGGTCGGCGGCCTTATGGAAAACGCGAATCCGCTCCTGTACGCGATTCTGGTTGACGGCATCATCGGCGGTGTCGGCGCGGTAGTGGGTTTCCTCCCTCTGGTTATGGTGATGTATTTCCTGATCGCCCTGCTGGAGGACTGCGGATATATGGCCCGCGCAACTGTTGTTCTTGATCCGATTTTCAAGCGGGTCGGCCTTTCCGGCAAATCCATCATCCCCATGGTAATCGGCACTGGCTGCGCGATTCCCGGAATCATGGCCTGCCGCACGATCCGTAATGAAAGAGAGCGCCGTACCACCGCCATGCTGACGCCCTTCATGCCCTGCGGCGCCAAGATTCCGGTCATCGCGCTGTTCGCGGGCGCATTCTTCTCCAATGCCGCCTGGGTATCCGCTACCATGTATCTGGTGGGTATCGTTCTGATTTTCCTCGGTGCTCTTCTGGTGAAGAGAATCACCGGACAGAAGTACCGGAAATCCTTTTTCATCATCGAGCTTCCGGAATATAAGGTTCCCAGCCTGAAAAGAGCCGTCATTTCCATGCTGGAACGCGGCAAGGCATATATCATCAAAGCCGGAACCATCATTCTGGTATGCAACACCGTAGTACAGATCATGCAGACCTTTAACTGGCAGTTCCAGCTTGTGGAGGAAGGTGCGGAAAATACTTCCATTCTGGCAAGCGTTGCCCATCCCTTCGCCATCCTGTTCATTCCTCTCGGCTTTGGCGTATGGCAGCTTGCCGCTGCAGCAATCACCGGCTTTATCGCCAAGGAAAACGTGGTCGGCACGCTGGCTGTTGTTTACGGCGTTACAAACCTGATCGATACGGAAGCGCTGGAGCTTGTAGGCGCAGGCGGCGATGTGGCTTCCGTACTGGGGCTTACCTCCGTTGCGGCTCTCGCCTATCTGATGTTCAACCTCTATACGCCGCCCTGCTTTGCGGCGCTCGGAGCGATGAATTCTGAAATGAAGAGCGGAAAATGGCTGCTTGGCGGAATCTGCCTCCAGCTTGCAACCGGTTATACGGTGGCCTTCCTGGTATATCAGATCGGAACTCTTGTGACGACCGGCGCTCTGGGAACCGGCTTTGTTCCCGGCCTGATCGCGGTGCTCATCTTCGCGGCAATCATCATCTGGAGAATCCGTGTATCCGATCATGAATTTGCAGCAGAATATAAACTGAACGCTCATGCGTAAGCAGAAAGGTGGAAAACGGCTATGACAAATCTGATCGCAACTGTCATTCTGGCGTTGATCGTCGGCGGCGCTGTTTTCTATATCATCAGGGCGAAAAAAAGCGGTGCGAAATGTATCGGCTGTCCCGCAGGAGGAAGCTGCTCCGGCAGCCATTCTCCTGCGAAGAAAAAGCTGGACGGCCCCGTCATTCGTAAAAGGACGCTGGCCATAGACGGTATGCACTGTGAGCATTGTGCGGTGGGTGTGACACAAAGCCTGAACCGGATCGACGGCGTCAGCGCACAGGTAAATCTCTCCAGAGGCAGAGCCATAGTTTCCTGTGATCGGGAGATTGATGATTCCATTCTCAAAAATGCCGTGGAAAAAGCAGGCTATCATGTCACATCCATATCCTGAGCCGTAACCGGCTCCCCAGACTTTCCCTCTCGTCCCGGAAACAGGCTTGCCAGCCGGCAGGTTTTAAGGTAATATAAATACAAAATCTGCCGGCCGGAATGTTTTCCGGTCCGCCTCGATCACATCCGGGCATCCCTTTACGGACAGCCCGCCAGAAGAAAGACAGGAAGGGTAAACAAGGGTGAGCATATGATACATGTAAACGAATCAGCAGAAAACTATCTGGAAACCATACTTATTCTGAGCAAAAAGCATCCGGTAGTCCGTTCCGTGGATATTGCCGAGGAGCTTGGCTTTAAGAAGTCCAGCGTCAGCGTCGCCATGAAAAACCTGAGGGAGAAGGAGCATATTGTCGTATCGAAGGAAGGCTTTATCACCCTGACGGAAAGCGGGCGGAACATTGCGGAAATGATTTATGAACGGCACGAACTTCTCTCAGAATGGCTCACCCGGCTCGGTGTCGATCCGGAGACAGCCGCAGAGGATGCCTGCCGCATCGAGCATGTGATCAGCGCGGAAAGTTTTGAAGCAATCAAAAGGCATATCGGAAATAAGGCAATCGGAAAATAAAAGACGGGGCTGTGAAAAATGACAAACCATTTCTTCACAGCCCCGTCATACGCGTATTATTATAAAAAAATCAGATATAAGGGACGATGTTTCTGATGTTCTTCATTCTCTTTGCAAGCAGAAGCACTACAAAAGGGGTAAGCGCGATCGGCACCACATCCGCGATTCCAATCCAGATGACACAATATGCGTAATCCAGTCCTGCAAAGTAGGAAAGAGAAAGGCTGGTGGTGAGGATCATCAGCACGCCGAACAGAAGGCTCCAGAACAGGCTCACGCCGATGAATTTTCCCTTGCCCTCATCGATCAGCTCGATCAGATCTTTCTTGCCGCCCTTCAGATGGATCAGCGCCGGAAGCGCAGCGGACAGGCCTACGGTAATGCCGTCAGCAAGAGGGGAATGCAGCGGGATGAAGTTTCCTGACAGAAGCGCCCATACGATGGTTCCAATGTATCCGGAGAAAAAGCCTGTCACAGGCCCGAACAGATATCCGATCACCACAATGATGAATGCGAATGTCCGGAAGTGAACAGCGCCGGGAATCAGCGGAATCGGGCACAGATATGCCCACAGCACACCGGTCAGAACACCAAACACAACAAAGAAAATGATGTTGACAAAAGATAATTTTTTCTTCATGTTTTTTCCTCCTCAAAAGAAGCTTTTCATCAGTAACTGATATCTGCAATTTCTGCAAATATATCAAGAAGCTTTTCGCACGCGTAATCAAAAAGCTTTTGACCTTTTTCCACCGTGGCAAAGGTAGGCGCTCCGATCACGCCGCTCTTCGTCACATCCGCAGTCTTCCAGCCTGCATTTACCGGGCCGAAAACCGTAACATACTTGTCACCGCGGAAAGCTTCCGCAGGATCCTCATCCACAGCGAGTTCCATATGTACCGTTTCGGGCCTCGCCTCCAGCATCAGAGAGGTTTCCAGCTCACAGGCATGGAACACGCCGTATTTTCCGGACTGCTGAATTCCCTTCAGCCCATCTGCCCAGAAATCGGTAAACCACCAGTCTATCACAAAAACGTCCAATCCCAGGTCAATCCTCAGATCCCTGCTGATCAGATTCAGCATATCGGTATTGCCGCCATGGCTGTTAAACAGCACCAGCTTTTTAAAACCGCTGGCCGCAACGGATTTCGCAATATCATGAAGCAGGGCATAGTATGTCTGCGCGCTGAAGGTAATCGTTCCGGCAAATCCCATATGTTCATTGCTCTTTCCGATCGGAAGCTGCGGCGCGAAAATCAGATTCCCCTTGGGAAATGCTTCGTCCCCCTGCGCAATAATCCGGTCAATCAGCGTGGACAATATGATTGCGTCCGTTCCCACAGGAAGATGCGGTCCATGCTGTTCTGTCGCGGATGTGGGCAGCATAACAATTGTTTTGTCCTTGTCCAGAGCCGCAATTTCATCTCTTGTCAAATTTTCCCATCTTTTAATCATAACTACCTCTTTTCTGCCGCCGCAGGCGGCGTTGGAATCATATAAGGCACATACTGGCGCCCCGTGCCGTTCTTCTGTTTCCATGGCCATTCTGTCCGCGGCTCATCATACGGGGATATAGAAAAATATCCTCAGAACAACCGTTATCGCGATTGCCGCCGCATTTACAAGCACAAACAGCGCGTCATAGCGGCTCGCTTTAATGGCCTTATAGGTTCCTCTTTTTACAGAAAAATCAAGCTGATAATAATGCATGGCAAGGGAAATGGCCTGTCCTTTGCTGATCACGCGGAACAGCAGAGGCAGGGAAAACGTCACATAATTCTTTATTTTCGTTGCCCATCCGCAGTCCTCAATCTCCAGACCTCTTGAGCTCTGCGCCTCCATGATTGCGTTCAGCTCCGTAATAATCATGGGAATAATCTGGAAAACCAGGCCGATTCCAAAGGCAATCGCATAGGAAACATGCCATTTCTGAAGGCCCAGGATGATTTCACTGAAATTGGTGGTAATCAGCACCGTATAGAAGGAGGAGATCATCAGAAAGATTCTCAGGGCATAGACCGCTCCCTTGTAAAAATCATACCAGTCAAAGCAGAAATTCACGTTCTGTCCCGCAAAGGAAAATACCGTTTCAAAAAATACAGGGCCGCCCTGCACCACCGGCGTTTCAAACAGTCCCAGCACCAGCCACAGCAGGAAAATGAACAGGAGCAGCACCTTCAGTTTTGACAGCAGGACCAGCATATATTTCTGAATGCCGCAGGTACACCACATAGCGATAAAAAAAGCAAAAAGAAACAGCAGCGCCACGCCGGATTTGATCAGGCTGGTAAGGACGGCCATGACCACGAAAAAGACGAACTTGGTCCTGGGATCCAGCTTATGGAGGATAGAATCCCCATCCACATATTTCAGGTAATCCATTATTTTCCTCCCCTCTTTTCTGTATACCGTTTCAGTAGCTGCTCCGTGAATGACTCCACTGTGTAGCAGGTCTGATCCAGGTCAAAGCTGTGAGACAGGCGCACCACCGGCGGCATCGCGATTCCGATCCGCTCAAAAATATCGCTTCTCTCCGCGAGTTCTTCCCGGCTTCCTTCAAAAATTTTCTCTCCCGCGTTCAGAATCACCGCAGCGTCCACAGTCCGAAACACCAGCGGGATCTCGTGGCTGATCATAATGACCGTCTTTCCGGCCTCCTTCAGAGAGCGGATCAGTTCTTCCAGATCCTGCACCAGGAAACCATCCATACCGAGTGTGGGTTCATCCAGAATGATCACATCCGCACAGGAAAACAGGACGGAAAGGATGGTGAGCATATGCTTCTGCCCCATGGAAAGATTCAGAGGGAACGTCTCCCTTTCCTTCTCCAGATGATAGCGGGAAAGCACGTCTGTAATCTCCTCTGCGGAAAAGTCCACCTGCTGCATCCGCGCACAGAAGGTCAGCTCCCGTTCTACCGTTTCCTCAAACAGCATATGCTCGGGGTGCTGGAACACCAGAATGATATTCCGGGATATCTGCGCCACGGTTTTGGAAAGGATGGAACTGCCCCGGTATCTCACATCGCCTCCCGTAGGCTTGTACAGACCGTTCAGATGTTTTACAAACGTGGTCTTTCCGGAACCGTTCTGTCCCAGTACGGCAATCACCTTCCCCTCGGGCAGATTCGCGTTCACATCAATCAGCGCATGAAAACCGTCGCTGAAGGTTTTCACCAGATTATGCACCGTAATCACAGGGGCCGACTGTCCTGACAGCTGTTCCCTACCGGCTTCTTTCTCCGGCCGCGCCGTATCCTCTTCTGCATGCGGCAGATCCCGCTCCTTACCGTCGCGTCTGGACACCGTCCCGTTTTCGTCAAAAAGCCTGCCGATCTGCTCCCGGGCCTCTTCCACGGTATAAAACAGCTTCAGTCCGCTGAAATGCCTGGTAAGTTCACGGTAAATCTCCACCTCCTGCGGAATGATGACGCCAAGCCGTTTCTGCAGTTCAAAATCCTGGAAAAACTCATCCCTGCTTCCATCGAATACTACCTCGCCGTCCAGAAGGCCGATGACATGATCCACAATTCCTGCCGACCATACCAGATTGTTGTCCACCAGGACGGTCGTGTCACCGTTTGCGGAAAGCTGCTTCAGAATGCCCTGTACCATGGCTTTTCCGCCCGGATCCAGAGAGCTCACGGGCTCGTCCATGATCAGGATGTCCGGATTCATGGCGAGGACGGAAGCGATACAGACAGACTGACGCTGTCCGCCGGAAAGATTCGCCACACTTCGGTTTCTCAGGTATTGCAGGTTCAGAAGATCCAGCACATATTCCATCCGCTCGGCGATTTCTTCCTGTGCCAGCCCCAGATTTTCCATTCCGAAAGCGATCGCATCCTCCACGCCGTATCCGAACAGCTGATTTTCCGGAGTCTGGCTGACCACGCTGACAAAGGTATTCTCCGGCATGTCAAAGCTTCCCTCCAGAACTCCGCCGGAGATCAGTTTGGGGATAACTCCGGAAAAAATTTCCACAAGCGTAGACTTTCCGCATCCGCTGGGCCCCACAATCGCGGTAACCTTACCCTTTTCAATGGAAAAGCTCACATTCTTCAGCACTTCTTTCCCATCCGGCGCATATTTATAACTGATGTTGTTTACTTTATATTCCACTTGGCGTTCTCCTCGTATGTATCATGTATCAGCGGGATTTTCCAACCGGGAATGTGGGAAAGGATTCCAGATAAATGATATCCTTTCTCTTTGCCGCATCCCCTTCCGCCAGAATGGCCGCCTTTCCTGTCACTTTTCCGCCTGCCTTTTCCACCAGGGTCTCCATGGCTTTCAGAGATTCTCCCGTACTGATCACGTCATCCACGATAAGAATCCTTTTGCCGCGGATCAGTTCACTTTCCTCCCTGTCCAGGCAAAGGATTTGCTTCTTCTGCGTCGTAATGGAATAGACCTCTGTCACAAAGGGCTCCAGCATATAGGGCTTGACGCTTTTTCTCGCAACGAAATAACGCTTCATATTCATAATGCGCGCCATTTCCTGCACCAGCGGAATCCCCTTGGCCTCAGCCGTGATCAGGTAATCCACCTCTGGCACCCGCTCCTTCAACGCCGCTGCCGCTTTCACTACCAGCTCCGCATCTCCCAGAAGTACAAAGCTCGCAATATCCAGATGATCTGAAATCCTGATGATAGGCAGTTTTCTGATGCAGCCGACGATGTTCATCTCATAATATCTGTTCTCCATAACGTCATCCTTTCCTTAGATATAGGTCCGTTTTCCGCCAAAGCCCTCCCTCGCCGCTGTTCAGGCCGGATTTTTACGGACACAACAATGCAGAAGGGGAGCTCCCTTCTGCATTGTTGCAGTTCTGCACTGTACCGGCATTCTCTCATGCCGGTTCCCATTCAATTATGCACCATTTGCCTTCACTTGTCACGAAGTATTTATAATTTTAATAAATTTTGTGTAAATTTTTTATAACCTTTCAGGCTCAGGGCGTCACTCACTGTCCGGAAGCAGTTTCACACGTACCATGATCTTGCGGGCCACTTCCCCCTCCTTCAGAGGAATATCTTCGATCGCCGTCTGGTTCGGCAGGAAGCAGTCATCCTCCTCCAGTTCGGAAAGGATCCAGTTATAAGCCGCATCCATGGCGTTTTCAATCGCATCCTCCATATCGGCTCCAAACGCCTCACAGCAGGCCAGATCCGGAAAACTGGCGCGGTATCCGCTTCCATCCGCCTGCGGGGTAAAAACAGCAGGATATACAAATGTCATTATCTCACAACCTCCCGAATGATTTCCGTCCCATTATAAGCCAGAGGAAGGATTCCTGTCAAATAGGGGAACGGACAGGACAAACGCCGCCCCCTTTCCAAAAGGAGAGGTTTCGTCCAGCCGCACGCTTCCTCCATGAAGCTCCAGGATCTTTGCGGTGATCGCAAGGCCCAGTCCGGATCCATGCCCGCTCCCCCGCGCCGCGTCTCCGGTCACGAAGGGCCGGAACAGATCCCGCTTCAGTTCCTCCGGAATTCCGTTTCCGTCATCCGCAATCCGGATTTTCGCGCGTTCCTTCTCTTCTGTCACTTCCACCAGCAGCTTCGTTCCGGGCGGATTGTAGGCAACCGCATTGTTCACGATATTCTCCATGGCGCGCCGCAGAAGCGCCCGGTCCACACAGGCCCAGATGCTTTTCTCCGGAATGGACGCTTCCACCTCGAACCCCGCAAGCTCCAGCTCCTGATACCTCTCCGCAAAGTATTCCTGAACCAGCTCACAGAGATCCTCCCGCCTTTTGCTGACGGGTATGTCAGGGCGGTCGAGCCTGCTGTACTCGTGAAAGGTCAGAAGCAGTTCGTTTACCCGGTCGGCTTTTCTGGAGATGGTATCCAGATATTTTTTCTGATCCTCCGGCGCCGTCAGCCCATCCCTCAGTGCGGCCGCATAGCCCTGAATCACCGTGACGGGCGTCTTCAGATCATGGGAAATATCGGAAAGCAGCTTTCTCCGCTCTCCGTCCAGCCGCTGCCTTTCCTCCTCGCTTTTCTGAAGCGCCTCCTCCAGGCGCAGAAAGTTATCGGCAAGCTCCTTAAATTCCACGGGTCCGCTGTAGCTCTCAAGCCCGCTGGGCCGGTCGGCTGCCAGATTGGCCACGGCTTCGTTCAGCGGGGCAAGAAGCCGCTTCACTCTCCGGCTCAGCCAGAAAACGCAGAGGGCAGCCGTGCCGAGATAGATCGGGAGGATAAACCATTTGATCCCGTCCACCACCCGATAGAAGAGACGGTATTCCTCCGAACCGGCTTCCCGCATCCAGAACACGGCATGCCTCGTAAGCCCCTCCGGATTTTCATAGGAGTACTTGTATATACTGTGTCCCCGTCCGTCACGTCCCATCAGATATTCCAGCTCTTCCCCGGTAAACGGAGTTTCCCTTTTTAGAATCGTACCCGATTTCCATAACCGGTTCTCATCCAGAAAGGCATATCCTGTAATGGCAAGACTTCCATCCTCCAGATACTCCGCACGGGTCAGCAGATAGCTTCCTCCCTCCGCTCCCTCCGGCAGTTCTGCAACCAGAATGCGGCTTTCCGCATCATAGACCGGAATACAGGAAACCGCCTCTTTCGAAAAGGCTTTTCCCTGCGCATCTCCCTGTTCGCAGATCACGTTTCCCTCTCCATCCAGAACCAGGAATCCGTAATCCTTCCCCAGCCAGGAGGTTACCGGCAGACGCCCAAGCTCCTGATCCGCCACATCTCCGAGTACCTCAAGCATCCCCGCCGCATTCGGTGTCGGCGCCACATGATCCGCATATACCGTAATCACCAGATAAATGCCTGTCAGAATGACCAGATTTATGATGGTAAAAAACGCATAGTTTTCCGCCAGGAAACGGAACAGGTCCTCCCTTCTTCTATTTCCGGTCTTCAATTTTATATCCAAGCCCCCTTACCGTTTTGATATACCGCGGATTTTTGGGATCGTCCTCAATCTTTTCGCGAAGCTTTGAAACGTGAACCATCATCGTTTTATCGTCATTTTCAAAAAATTCCCCGTTGATGCTCTCGTAGATCTGCGCCTTCGTATACACCCGGCCCGGGGAGCGCATCAGCTTCAGCAGAATCTTATATTCCGTCGGCGTGAGGAAAATCTGCTCCCCGTTTTTGGTTACCGTCATCGCTCCAGCGTCCAGGCACAGCTCGCCCAGCGTGATCCGATCCGGCCGTCCCGCCTCCCCTGCTGCCGCTCCCAGCTCATAGAAACGCCGGAGATTGGAATTGATCCGGGCTGCCACCTCCATGGGGTTAAAGGGCTTGGTCAGATAGTCGTCCGCTCCCAGATTCAGCCCCAGAATCCGGTCGTAGTCCTGATCCCTTGCCGATAAAATCAGAATGGGAATATTGCTGATTTTTCTGATCTGTCTGGTCAGCTCATATCCATCCATCTGAGGCATCATCACATCCAGAAGCGCCAGATCCACATGCTCCCTTTTCATCAGCTCCAGCGCCTTTTCTCCATTATCGGCGGATATGACGCGGTAGCCGCTGTTTTCCAGATACAGCCGCAGAAGCTCTACGATATCCCCGTCATCCTCCGCGATCAGAATCGTATATTGCATGGTATCTCCCCTTTCAAACGTTCTTTTTATTCTATTATGACTTCCAGCTCTTCTTCCAGGGACCGGATGCGTATATTCCGGTTTTCCCCTTCGGTATGTACCCGGATGGCGCCGCCCCTCCTCACCGCGCGTGCGGTAAGAACCGTTTTCCCTTTCAGATCGGTAACTTCAGTTTCTGCCTCCGCACCGTCCTCAAACAGGCTCAGATACAGGGTTACTCCGTCGGCATAGGCATAATCCGGCCTGGAGTCCTCAGCGCCTACGGCCAGAATGGTATTGGGCTTAAGCAGCAGGGGCATATGAAAATAATCGTAGCTCTCTTTGTGCCATTTTCCTCCGGCCACTTCCTCCTCCGTAAGGATATTATACCACCTGCCCTCCGGCACGTAATACTCCACTTCGCCGGACGATTTGAAAATGGGCGCCGCCAGCAGGCTGTCTCCCAGCATATACTGTCGGTCCAGGGTTTCACAGCTGCGGTCCTCTGGAAATTCCACAAACATGGGGCGCAGCACGGGCGTTCCGTGCTCATGGGAAAGAACCGCCTGTCGGTAAAGATAGGGCATGAGGCTGCACTTCAATTTCACAAATTTTCGCAGCACGTCACAGGCCTCTTCATCAAAAAGCCAGGGTACGCGGTAGGAGCTGGAGCCGTGCAGACGGCTGTGAGAGCTCAGCAGGCCGAACTGGCACCATCTTTTGTAAATATCCGCCGGAGCCGTGCTTTCAAATCCGCTGATGTCATGGCTCCAGAATCCAAAGCCTGCGCAGGAAAGGGACAGTCCGCTTCTTAACGTTTCTGCCATGGATGGATAGGTTGCAGAACAGTCTCCGCCCCAGTGGGCCGGGAATTTCTGTCCTCCCACCGTCGCCGAGCGGGCGAAAAGCACGGCCTCGCCCTCTCCCCGCTCTCTTTCCAGCAGTTCAAAAACGGCCTTATTGTACAGGTACGTATAGTAATTATGCATCTTCACCGGGTCCGATCCATCGAACCAGGCGATGTCCTTCACCGGGATTCTTTCCCCGAAATCCGTTTTGAAGCAGTCCACGCCCATGTCGAGCAGGGTTTTCAGCTTTCCCTGATACCATGCGGCGGCATCCGGATTGGTAAAGTCCACCAGTCCCATTCCCGCCTGCCACATATCCGTCTGCCACACGTCCCCGTTCGTCTTTTTCAAAAGATAGCCCTGCTCCATTCCTTCCTGAAACAGCGGGGATTTCTGTCCGATATAGGGATTGATCCATACGCAGATCTTCAGCCCCCTGTCGTGATACCGCTTCAGCATACCCTCCGGGTCCGGGAAGGTCGCAGGATCCCAAGTGAAATTACACCACTCGAAGGCTTCCATCCAGTAGCAGTCAAAATGGAATACATGAAGGGGAATGTCTCTGTCCGCCATTCCCTGAATGAAGCTGCTGGTGGTCGCTTCATCATAATCGGTGGTAAAAGAAGTCGTGAGCCAGAGTCCAAAGGACCATGCCGGGGGAAGCGCCGGCTTTCCGGCAAGCTCCGTATACTTCTCAATGGTTCCCTTCGGCGTCTTTCCGTTGATCACATAGTAATCCAGCCGTTCCCCCTCCACGGAGAACTGGACTCTCTCCACCTTCTCACTTGCGATCTCAAAGGACACGTCTCCCTCGTTATCCACCAAAACACCATAGCCCTTATTTGTTATGTAAAAGGGAATGTTTTTATAGGCAATTTCGCTGGATGTACCGCCGTCCTCGTTCCACATCTCCACGACCTGTCCGTTTTTGACGAAAGGGGTAAAACGTTCGCCCAGTCCGTATATGGATTCATCCACATCGATGGCGAGGGCTTCCACCGTATAGGTTCTGCCGGTTTCGTTGTTTCTGATATTTGCCATATTCCGAAACCCTGTACTGGTCAGCTCCCTGTCTCCGTCCAGGAAACGGATCCCCCAGGAATCAGGACGCTTGTCCACCACAGCTTTTGTTTCGCCGGACTGATAGAGCAGAAACTCTTCGTTTTCCTCAATCCTCACATGGGGCGCCGTATTTTTGATTTCCGCAAAAGGACCCCTATACGCCGTTCCGTCAAAATGGGAGATGGATACCTTAATCACATCCTCCATCGGACTGGAAAGGCGGATGGTCAGCATTCCCAGATTCAGACAGTCTCCCCGGTTTGCGATATGTTTCCCCGGCGCATAGATGGTAAGCTCCTCTCCGTTTCTTCTGCTGTCTGCGTATTCCACGGCATAAAGCGGCGTCATTTCCTTTTTTACACACCAGTATCCGTCTGTAAATTTCATGTCGGTATTCTCCTTTTCCCAGTCTGGAGTTTTTTCTGTCAGCACATATTTCCAGGACGAAAGGCCGCGGCTTTCGTCCGCCTCTTCCCGATCTGGCGGATCAGAAAATCTCCCTTCCGGAATCCCAGATCCCCTTCGGAATCCCATTCCACCTTCCCGCTCTCATCCTGATAGCGGATCTGTGTCACGCAGTATTCTCCCTTTTCGTATCCATAACCGTCTCCCGCATCCTCATACAGGGCAAAGCTTCCATCCGCTCCCGCGTAAATCTGCAGCCAAATCTTCCTGCCTTCCATTTCTGCCGTACTCTCACCCGGCTCCATCACCGGCAGGATGGAACCGGCCTTCACATAAACCGGAATGTGATCGATCCCGGCACGGGCCTCAATCTCCCGGCCTCCTTCATAACGTTCTTCCGTATAAAAATCATACCAGTCCGTCCCCGCCGGAAGATATACCGTCCGGACGGATTCCTCCCCTTCCATGGACTCCGTAATCGGGCAGATCAGAAGGTTTGGCCCGAACATATATGCATCCATGATGCCAGCCGCCTTCTCATCCTGCGGAAAATCAAAGACCAGCGGGCGCATCATGGTGCCATTTTCTCTCCAGACCGCTCCTGCCAGAGAATAGATGTAGGGAAGCAGCCGGTATCTTCCCCGGATGGCGGAAAGGATCGCTTCATAAAAGGGCTCTCCCGACGCGCCGGACTGCCCCGGCTCAAACTGCCCTGACGCAAACTGCCATGGCTCCCTTCGGCAGTCCGTTCCATGGCTCCGGAAAACAGGCAGAAAAGCGCCATACTGAAACCATCTCACGTACAGCTCCCGGTACGCCGGATCCTGACAGCCGCTCTCATATTCCCCATTCCAGAACCAGGTATTTCCCTTTTTCGTAAAAAAGGCACCGATGTCCAGCGTCCAGTAGGGCATACCGCTGGCGCAGAAATGCAGTCCCGCAGCGATCTGGCGGCGCAGAGTCTCCCAGCTGGCAGAGATGTCACCCGACCAGAGGATCGTTCCGTACCTCTGGCTTCCTGCCCAGCCGCTCCGGGTCAGATTGACCACCCGCTTTTCACGAAAAGGCATGGGGGACTGATCCTGCCGGCTGTCCGCATTCTCTTCCGGCGCGCCGGACAGGAAACGTGCGGCGCAGTCTCTCTGTCCTTCATAAACCGCTCTGGCATGATACATGCCGTAAGCGTTCGCCTTCTGACGGGGCATGATCTCAGACGCTGCTTCCAGATATTCGTGATACATCTCTCCCGGCTCCGGTTTCAGCTTCCGGCTCCATTCCGGTGTCACCGGCTCGCAGGAATCGCACCACCAGGCGTCGATCCCGTACCGGAACAGCCCTTCCTCCGTCTGCTTCCAGTACAGCTTCCGTCCTTCCTCCCGGAAGGCGTCATAGATCTCGCTGCCAGGCAGCAGCAGTCCCGCCTCCTGAAACTCCCGGTAATTATCGCATTCCGCGTTCATGTTCGGCCAGATGGAGATCATGAAATGCACATTCTTCTCATGCAGCGCGCCCGTCATGGCCGCCGGATCGGGGAAGCGCTCCGGATCGAAGGTTTTCTGGCCCCACAGATCCCCTGTCCAGGACATCCAGTCCAGCACCAGAGCGTCCAGCCCGATGCCCCTCCTGCGGAATTCCTCCGCCGTCTCCACAAGCTCCTGCGCCGACTCATACCGCTCCTGGGACTGGATATAGCCGAACGCCCACTTCGGAAGCATGGCCGCCCGCCCCGTCAGAGCACGGAACTGTCCGATCACTTCATCCGGGTTTCCCGCCAGAAAATAATAATCCAGATATTCATCCGCTTCCGTGTAAAGATAGGAGCCGTACTGCGTATCGCTAAATACCGCCGTTCCCTGAGTGGACAGCAGGATACCATAGCCGTTTCCGGAAAGGAGCAGAGGAATGGCGATCTTCAGATTGGCCTGGTGCAGGTACTGGGTGGTATGCCGCAGATTCCATACGCCTTCCTCCGCCTGCCCCAGTCCGTACAACCGCTCTCCCGGCACAAAATCCAGATACAGTCTGGTACGGCACAGCTTTCTGTCGAATACCCGGTCCGCTTCCTTAATTCTCTTCTTGATCCCGTCCGGCGTTGCCACTTCCTCCACCCGGGTATTTTCATTGATCACCGGGCGGAAAGCATCGTATTCTTCTGTTGTTTTGCTCTCCCATGCCCGTTCCGCCAAAAGCGCCGTCCCGTCCGGGCGCTCATACCGGATGGAGCCGGTGTCACGCGCCACGATCAGATGAAGCTGCGCCGTTTCCAGCCGGATTTCCCGGTCGTTTTCCGTCCATTTCCAGTTCCGGGTATCCGGACATGTAAAGGAGCCGGACAGATCCGCATATTCGTCCCCCTGTTCCTTTCCAAAACTTCCGTTTTCTGTCCAGGAAACCCGGACCGCCCGGTCCGTCTGCGGAATCAGACGGATGATTCCGGCTTCTGATGTGAGGAAAAGGGCGTTTTCCTCTCTGGTTGCTTCTGTAATTGCTCTGCTTTTTCTTCTGGATGCCTGAAGCATAACACTCTCCCTCCTGCTGTTCTGCTTTCCTTCGCTGTCCGCTAATATTTTATCCTGAAGTAATCCAGATACGCCTTATATCTGTCCTGCGCCGTCAGACAGGTATCGGTCAGATACCCTTTTTCCCTGTCCCATTCTTTCAGTCCGCGGTAGTAAAACATCTTCAGGTCATCTTCGATAATAAATGGAACAATCTTATATTTCAGACATTCCTTAAACAGGATCAGTCTTCCAACCCGGCCGTTGCCGTCCTGAAACGGATGGATTCTCTCAAATTTCACATGGAAGTCCAGAATGTCTTCCAGCGTCTTTTCTTTTTTTGAGCCATACTCCGCTATCAGCCTTTTCATTTTTCCGGGAACCTCTTCCGGAAGAGCCGTCTCCATCCCGCCGACTTCGTTCGGCAGCTTTTTATAGGCGCCTACAGCAAACCAGTCTTTTCTGGAATCACTGGTTCCGCTTTTCAGGATCAGATGAAGTTCCCGGATCATTTTTTCCGTCAGTTCCATCTCTGCCCGGTCAATGATTCTGTCGATACAGCGAAAGTGATTTACCGTTTCGATCACATCATCTACATTAATCGCTTCCCTTTCCACACCTATCGTATTGGTTTCAAAAATGTATCTGGTCTGCTCGTGAGTCAGACGGCTTCCTTCGATATGATTGGAATTATAGGTCAGTTCAATCTGTGTTTTATGGTAGATACCGCCGGAATATCTGCCTGCTTTTTCCGTCCTCAGAATATCAAGCAGGGTAACCGGCTTCTTTTCCCATTTATTGGAACGCTCCGGCTTTTGGGCATTATCTGGGATATTCCAGATTTTTCCTGTAAGAAAAGCGCCGGGGACGCGGCCCTGTGCACAGTAATTTCTCACGCTGCGTTCCGAAACGCCCCATTTCTCTGCCATTTCTTTCACTGAAAGGTACCGCATCTGCTTTCCTCCGCTTTTTTCAGAATTGTTTCTTCTTTTCTGATGTATATTGTATCATGTCATCGGCAATAAATACACCGCCTGTCCATGAGCAGAACACCTGAATCGGACAGAAAGTACCATTTAAGTCGTTTCCTCCAGCTCCCACTTATCCCCGCCGTCCGGAGTATATTTGTTGTACATCCAGTTTCCGGTCAGCTCATTGCGGATGCGCAGATGTCCGTCCTCATCCTCCATCTCAAACAGGAGCATCCGCTCCTGGCCGCTCCTGTTGGGAGAATGCAGGCACATCAAAAGCCTATCCTTAAAATCCGTAAAAAGCATGGAATGGCCGCCGTCCTGGCTGAACAGGGGCTCCGGCTCCTGCTTCCAGGGCCCGGTGATCTCCCCGGACAGAGAACGGGCATAGCCGCAGGTGTAGGCCGTATTGGAAAAGCTGCTCCAGACCATGAGAAGCTCTCCGTTCTTCGCCCGGTACAGATAAGGGCCGTCCGTCACCCTGGCCCAGCCCATCCGGGGCTGAGGCTCGGTCAGCTTCCACAGGCCCGACGGATCGGTGAACTTCCAGGGCGCTTCCGAAGCGCGGAACAGAATGACAGGCTCTCCGACGGAGTCTGACAGATCCTCCTTCATACGGATGGCGCAGATCTGGCCGTCCTGTACCTGAAGCCATTCATGACAGAACAGCATCCAGGGATTTCCTTTTCTGTCCTCATACAGGGTTCCATCCAGGCACTGCCAGTCCGCAGGGGTGGCCGGGCCGTTCTTCTTCGGTACAAAGGGGCCTCTCGGGGTATCCGCCTCCAGAAACTGACAGCCCCGGTATCCGCCCGGCGCGCGAAAGGAACTGATCAGGTAATATTTTCCCCGCCAGTAGTGGCATTCCGGCGCCCAGAAATCAAGCGGCCCCCAGAAATCCTCATCCGGTTCAAACACGGGATAGCTTTCCGACCACCAGATCAGATCATCGCTCTCCCGGACATTCACCGCACGCCCTTTCTGTCCCGGCCTGGCAAAACAGTCGTACAGAAAATATTTCCGTTCTTCCCTGCTGGGAAGAATGCACACATCCCTCGTATGCAGATCCCTGACATGAATTTTTCCATTCATTTTCATTTTCCCCT
>UQVK01000012.1 GCA_900544445.1 uncultured Lachnospiraceae bacterium | reverse complement strand
ACGCCCAAAATCTGATGATCTATGTCAATTCAGAAACAATTCTGAAGATTGACCGGCTTTTCTCTCCTTATATAGAGAGAAGTTATCCACAATCGGGATGATTTACATTTAACAATTACCTATTCTTTTCAGTTCTGAATCAGGCCAGGAAATCCTCGATGATCACCGCTTCCGCCTCTTCTTCCGTCAGGCCGAAGGTGCGCAGCTTCAGAATCTGATCATTGTTGATTCTTCCGATGGCCGCCTCATGGATGATCTGGGCATCAATATTTCTCGCATTGATCTCCGGGATGGAAGAAATCTGCGCCTGATCCATGATGATGGAATCGCACTGCACGTGGGCGTGACAGAGAGCGTTTCCTACCGCAATCGGATGGAAGGTCTGCACCGAAGTCCCCTTGGCAACCGAACGGGAAACGATCCGGGCCGTGCTGCCCGCGCCGTTTAACTCTACCGTCATATCGGACACGGCGGTCTGCCGATCATGGGTCATCAGCTTTTCCATCACATTCAGCTTCGCGTTTTCCGCAAGCGTGACCTCCGTCTTTCTCACAGTGGAATCCACGCCGCCGATCTGCGCGGTATCCAGGTTGAACACCGCATCCTCCTCCAGATAGATCTGGGTGACGGGATTTAAAATCTTCTCTCCCGTTCCCTCTCCTTCCCCGTAATGCTTCTCCGCATAGGTTACGGTCGCGCCCTTTCCCACATGAAAAGCATGGATTCCGTCATGCCTCGCCGCATCGCAGCCCGCATTGTGAATGCCGCAGCCCGCCACGATGGTCACGTTGGCGCCGCCCTCAATATAAAAATCGTTATATACCACGTCCGTGATTCCCGTAGCGTTCACTACCACAGGAATATGCACCTCTTCTCCCTGCGTTTCCTTACTGATGTATACGTCGATTCCCTGCTTGTCCGTCTTCCTGCGGATCTTGATGTGATCCGTATCTCCATGGCAGAGGGCCTGGCCGTTGTACCGCAGGTTGTATGCGCCCTCCTGCTTAAAACCGTAGTCATCTATTTTTTTCAGAATTCCGTCCGTTACCGCATCCAGTTTCATCAATATTTCCTCTTTTCCTGCCGTTTTCAGCGGCATCTTTTCCAGGATGAAATCCTTCGGATTTCATCTGCCTTCCGCCCGGTCCATGCAGGCACAGCTCGTCTCCTCCAGGAACAGCTTCGGGAGAATCTCATCCCTGCTTCCGATCTCTTCCACTCTTCCGTCCCGCACCACCATGATACGGTCTGCCATCCGTATGATCCTCTCCTGATGGGAAATCAGGACCAGGCTCTCCTCCTTGCTCCTGTGGATTCTCTCAAACTGCTTTACCAGCATGGAAAAACTCCAGAGATCGATTCCCGCCTCCGGCTCGTCAAACACGCTCACCTTATGATCCTTCGCCAGCACCGTGGCGATCTCCACCCTTTTTTTCTCTCCGCCGGAAAGGGTGGCGTCCACCTCCCGATCCAGATATTCCTTCGCGCACAGCCCCACACTGCTTAATAGCTTACAGCTGACCGGCTCCGGAAGCTCCTTTCCCGCCGCCAGATTCAGCAGTCTGCGCACCGTCATCCCCTTGAAGGAAGCCGGCTGCTGGAAAGCGAAGCCGATTCCGGCCTTGGCACGCTCATCAATGCTCAGATTCGTGATATCCTCTCCGTCCAGCAGAATGGTTCCGGAAGTCTCCTTAATAATCCCCATCAAAAGCCTTGCAATGGTGGATTTTCCGCCCCCGTTCGGCCCGGTGATCACGAGCATCTCCCCGTCGTTCACCGTAAAATTGATATCGGTAACGATCGGAAGCGTCTCCTGATTCTCCGTTACCTCATAGGACAGATGTTTTACCTCAAGCATAACTGCACCTCTTTCATCTGTAATATTTCTTTCCATCCGATTATAAATGAACAGGCAGAGAAAGCTCTCCCCCTGCCTGTTTCTTTACCGAATAATATTTTACACAATCAGGAAGCTGATTGCAATAGGCTGTTTCCCCTTTGATACAGAATATCAGTAACGGCGTTACTATTCACAGCCGATTCAGAATGGACAACACGCACGTCGTGCTTGCACGTAAGGGCGTGTTATCCATTCTGAATCCGGACTGCGAAGCAGTCACCCCACCCCCATGAGCAGCCTTAGCGCCGCAAGGCGCGGGACTGGAGCCTCGAAGAGGCGACGGGTGCGCATGCGAGGTGCGCAAGCGCACTTCGCATGCGGGTGGGGTGGCTGTGAATAGTAACGCCCGAATCCGGCCCGCCTACCCCTGAAACGGCTCCGTAAAATATCCCATATGGGAAACCGGTTCTCCGCCCATGAGCAGGTGGGCGGTATCCCCCGCCGCCTGGCAGCGGAAATAGGCTGTTCCTCTCTCCCGCTCCTCCGAAGCCAGCACCGTTACAGAGGTGGGCGCAAGGAAAAATCCGCCGGTCAGCACCACCGGAGAGATGCCCAGCAGATGGCCGCACAGATACAGCGTGATCCCCATATGGCAGAACAGCACGATCACTGCGTCCTTCTGCGTCTTACCGGAAAGGTCCGTCCGATAGATGCCTCCCTCACGCACATAGCCATAATGTGCAAGCAGCCCGTCAAGCCCTGCACAGACCCGTGCGTATTCCTCCTTCACCGGGCCGCTTCGCATCACCGGCGTATCCGCAAAAGCGTTTCTGTCGTACATCCTCTCTTCCTTTGTCCAGAAGCCGGGATAAAAATCCCAGGGGATCACGTGCTCTCCCCGGCCAGGGTCGTTAATGAACGCGCGGAATTCCCGCAGCCAGGGCAGAGTCCGGGCCTGTCTTCCCATCTTTTTCAGGCTCAGGGAAGCGGTGTCCTGCGCCCGTCCCAGGGGCGACACATAAAAGTCCGTCACCTTCCAGCGGGACACGCGTTCCGCCAGAAGCGCAGCCTCCCTCCAGCCTTTTTCCGTCAGACTGTCTTTTTCATAATCAGGGTCTCCATGCCGGATGAAAATAATTCTCATAATAATCCTCACTTCTGTGTCTCAACGAAATTGTGTATCCAGACGCCCCGCTTCACCATCACAAATCCCACCACGCATTTGATGATGTCCACCGCCTGACAGAGGAAATAGAGGGGGACAATGGGAAGAGAGGTAAAACGGCTTAACACAAAGGCCAGCGGAATGCTCACCACCCAGAGAAATACACTGTCAAACAGGAAGGTGACGAAGGTTTTTCCTCCGGAACGCATAGTGAAATAACAGGCATTGGCAAAGGCCTGCACGGGCATCAGTGCGGCGACGATGAGAATGAATCGTTCCGCCATGCCACGCACCTCGGGCGTGGTGTTGTACAGGCGGGGAAAGAGGGGCGCAAAAGCCATCATGACCGCGCCGATGAGGACACAGCTTCCCACGGCAAACGCCAGAAGCTTCGTGTCCGTATCCCTCGCCTCCTCCATTTTTCCCGCGCCAAGAAGCTGTCCCACAATGATCGCCACCGCGTTTCCCATGGCGAGAGATACCACATTAAACAGATTGGAAATGGTGGAAGAAATGTTCAGTCCTGCGATCACGGAAAGCCCTCGCATGGAATAACACTGCATCATCACCGCCATGCCGGCCGACCAGAGGGCCTCGTTGACCATCAGCGGCATTCCCCTCAGGAAAATCTGCCCTGCCAGATGGGAAGGAATGCGCAGGGTCCGGTACACCCCATCCAGATAAGGAGCTTTTCCTTTCTTGCCGTGGGAGCAGAGCGCCACGATCAGACATTCCACATAACGGGAGATGACCGTCGCGATGGCTGCACCCACCACACCCAGAGCCGGCGCTCCAAATTTGCCGTAAATCAGAATATAGTTGAGCACCAGATTCACCAGCACCGCCGCAATGCCCGCCTTCATGGGAAGGACCGTCTCCCCGGCCTCCCTGAGGGTGGAAGAATAGACCTGCGCCAGCGCATAGGGGATCAGCCCCGCCAGCATGCACAGCAGATAGCTCCGGCCGTAGGAAAGGGTGCGCGCCGCATCGCCGGAAGTTCCCTCCTCATTCAGATACAGAGAGATCAGGCTCTCCCCGCCCGCTGAAAAAATCAGAATACCAAGGAGCACCAGGCCGGCACAGAAAAGCAGCTTGAAGCGGAACGCGTTTCTGACCCCTTCATAATTTCGATTGCCGTAAAACTGTGCGCCGAAAATGCCCGCCCCGGAAATGGCGCCGAAAATACAGATATTGAATACGAACAGGAGCTGGTTCGCCACAGCGACGCCGGACATCTGCTCCGTTCCAACCTGTCCCACCATGATGTTGTCCAGAAGGCTGACAAAGTTGGTGATCCCATTCTGGATGATGATCGGAATGGTCACCGTCAGCACCATTTTATAAAAGCTTTTATCCCCGATCAGCTTTTTCCTTAAGCCGGTTTTCTCCGGCTTCTTCGCCTTTGTATCCATCCCTTTTCTCCTCATAAAACACTGTTGGACCGCCGTTTTGTTTCTCTCCTGTCCGTCCCCGAAGCCCGCCCGCCAAAAACCGCCCTGATGCCCGTTGCCAGGCCATCCAGCCCAGCGCCGCGCCTGCACAGTTCAGCAGAATATCGTCCACATCAAATGCGCCAAATCCGGAAAGAAGCTGGAACAGCTCAATCCCCGCCGTGAACAGAAAGGCGTTGCACAGCATGATAAAAAAACCGCTGTATTTCCGTCCCATCCAGGGAAGCAGCATCCCGAACGGAACAAAAACCGCCACGTTGCCCGCCAGATTTTCAAAACTGTTCAGGCGGTCGCTGTAGCGGATATACATCCGGATCGTTTTAAAAAGTGTAAAATTGGCCGTATGAAGCCCTTCCAGCACCGTTTCCTTCTGCCAGAGCGCCGCAGTCTCCGCAAGCACCTCCACAGGGTATTTGAAAATGAGCAGACGCACCGCCAGAAGCAGATAAACGAAAAAAACTGCCTGCTTTAATATCTCACTTCCATCAGGGCCAGTCCGCAGGCGGGAACCAGAGGCCCCGCATCCTCCCTCTTCCCGTTTTCCAGAAGGGCAGTCATCTCTCCGGCCTTCCGCTTTCCGCTTCCCACCTCCAGAAGCGTCCCCATCAGAATCCGGACCATATGAAACAGGAAACCATTCCCGGAAAAAGTGAACCATATTTCATCCCCCATCCGTTCGATGTCTATGGAATCCACCGAGCGCACTGTGGATTTCCGGCTCCTTTTCGCGGATGTGAAAGCCCTGTAATCATGGGTTCCGCAGAGCAGCGCCGCAGCTCGGCGCATCTCCTCCACATCCAGCTTTTCCGGGCAGACATATACATATCTTCTATCAAATATATGTGGGACCGCGCTGTTTAGCACCCGGTAACGATATGTTTTTCCCTTCGCGTTCAGACGGCTGTGAAACCGTTCCGGCACTTCTTCGATGGCGATTACGCCGATATCCTCGGGCAGATATTCGTTGATTTTTTCCATCAGCTCCTGCGCGGAAAGCTCCGTATCCATATGGAAATTTGCCACCTGCCCATAGGCATGCACTCCCGCGTCCGTACGGCCGGAGGCCTGGATTTCCACTTCCGTTCCCGCCAGACGGGTCAGAAGCCGCTCCAGCTTCCCCTGGATCGTGTTCTGTGTGCTCTCCTGCCGCTGCCAGCCCTGGTACCGGGTTCCCTCATACTGCAGAATGATTTTAAAATTGCGCAATCAGCTCACCTCCCAGGGATTGGGCTTACCTTCCAGAAACAGCCTGCAGCTTTCCAGAGAATCCCGGATCACCGTTTTGGTATAGTTATCCGTGTAAAAAGCCATGTGATGGGAAACGGTCACGTTCGGGAATCCCCGCAGGATGGCCAGCTGACGGTTCTGCAGCACATCCGACTTGTGGTCATAATAGTACAGACCGAACTCGTTCTCCACCACATCCAGGGCCGCAGCGCCCACTTTTCCACTTTCGATGCCCTCAATCAGCGCCTCGGAATCGATCAGGGCGCCCCTTGCGGTATTGACGATCACCACGCCGTCCTTCATCTGTGCGAGCGTCTCCGCTCCGATCAGATGAAAATTGTCCTCCGTCAGCGGCGCGTGCAGGGTGATCACGTCCGCTTCCTTCCAAAGCTCCGGAAGCGTCACATAGGAGGCATACTGCTTCGTCTCCTCGTTTTCATAAGGGTCATTTGCCAGGATCCGGCAGCCGAAGCCGGACAGATGCCGGATCACCGTCCGCCCGATGCGTCCTGTTCCAATGACTCCCACGGTAAGGTCGGCCAGTTCCCTGCCCCGGATGCCCTGCAGGGTATAATCCTGGATATTCGTCCGCTCCAGAATCCGCTTCATGTTCCGGATGCTCATCAGAATCAGCATTACCGCGTAGTCGGCCACTCCGTTCGGGCCGTAGGGAGCGTTTCCCACCCGGATGCCGCAGTCCTTCGCCGCCTGCATGTCGATGTGGTCGTAACCAATCGTGCGTGTCGTCAGATACCGGATCCCGCATCTGGCGAACTCCTCCATCAGCTCCCTGGTGATCTGAGAGGTGATGATATCCGCACATTCACACCCCTCCGTCACCCGCGCGATGTTCTCCATATCCGGCGCGTCCGGACAGCCGGATATGGTAAGGCCCAGCTCCTTACTGAACCGCTCAAACCATTCCGCCTCATCAAATTGTCTCAGATTGAATACCGCTATCTTTTTCATTCCTTCTTTTCATCCTTTTCTTCCTCCGGCGGAATTTCTTCCTGTTCCAGCTTCCGGAAGTGGTTAAAGCCATAGAGAAGAATCCTCACGCTGTTAATGGTGGTATCAAAGAGTCCTGCCTCAAACATCTTCTGTATCACGATGCCCACCGGAACGGCCAGAATCATACCCGCCACACTTCCGACGCGGTAGCCGATAAACAGAAGGAACAGGGTGGGAATGGCGGGTACGCCGATGGAATCCCCGACAAATTTGGGCTGGATGATCTGCCTTAACAGCTGCGCCACTCCCCAGATGATCATGAGTCCCAGTGCCATCCGGTAATTTCCCGCAAGGACCTCCATCAGCGCCCAGGGCCACAGAACGGCTCCCGCGCCGAATACCGGGAAGAAATCCAGCACAGCGATCAGAAACGCGATCAGGAAGGAATACTCCACCTGCAGGATGAGAAGACCGATGAACAGAACGAAATAAATCACGATCTCAATCCGAAACTGCGCCACGAAATAGCCGCCCACCGCTCCGGTCAGCCCAGAGGACATAATCCGGAATTTTTTTCGGATGCTCTCCGGCACGTGCCTGCGAAAAAAGGCATACACATTCTCCCTCTCCGCCACAAAGAAATAGGAAGACAACAGGCACATGATGGTACTGACAATCACGGACGGAATATTTCTGGCAATATTTCCCACAGCGTTCACGGTCGGCTCGCTCAGACCGTTTATGGCGCTGCTGATATAGCTTCCCAGATTATCTCCGATCTGCGTGAGATTTTCCTTCAGCGCCGAAGGGAACCGGTCATACAGGGCTTCCAGACTTCCCATCACTTCGTTCAGTTCCTTCTCGATATCCTGCCAGATGGAGGGCAGCGAAGCCACAAAGCCCGCGGCCTCCGTCACCAGCCTGGCAATCACAAAATAGCCGATCAGAATCACGCCTGCCAGTACCGCAATAATGACAATGGCAGACCCCGCCTTTCTGCGGATACGAATTTTCTGTTCAAAAAAATGCACCAGCGGATTCGCGATCATGGCGATGATCCAGCCTATTACAAACGGCATGAAAAAGCTCAGAAGCCTGGGCAGCAGAAAGACCGCCAGGCACAGAAGTACCACCGCTGTCAGCAGATTCAGAACTGCTTTGATATATTTTCTTATTCCCGGCCGCATAGTCCTCTCTCCTTCAGCATCCCTTCCGGATGTCCCCGCGTCAGCTTTTCATTCTCCGGGTTCGATCAGCCTGTCTATTACCTCATAGATCTCTTCTCTTCCCTGCTTTGTGAGCGCGGAAAACGGCAGGATGATCGTTTCCTTTCCCGCCTTCAGTCCTTCCCGCACCGTTTTAAGTGCGGAAGGGACCTGACTCCGTTTCAGCTTATCCAGCTTGGTAGCGATGATAATGGGATGATATCCCTGGCTGACGATCCAGTCATACATCTGCCTGTCGTTGGCAGAAGGCTCATGACGGATATCAATCAGCAGAAAAACGGCCTTCAGCTGCCTGGACTGGCGCAGGTAGCGCTCCACCATCTTTCCCCATTTTGCCTTCACCTCTTCGCTCACCTTCGCATATCCGTAACCGGGCAGATCCACCAGATAGAACGCGCCGTTTACATTATAAAAATTAATGGTCTGGGTCTTCCCCGGCTGGGCCGAAGTCCTCGCCAGCGATTTGCGGTTCATGACCGCATTGATCAGAGAGGACTTTCCCACATTACTTTTTCCGGCAAACGCGATTTCCGGCAGGCTGTTTTCCGGAAGAGCGCTGGTAATGCCGCAGACCGTCTCCAGGCTTACGTTTTTGATTACCATATTTTCCTCTCATTCCCGGGCCTGTGCAAACGCCCTCGTTCTCACTTCCTCCATGGTTTTCACAAGGACGATCTCCAGCCCGTTTTTGATTTCTCTGGAAATCTCCTCCACATCCTTCCGGTTCTCCTCCGGCACCAGCACCGTTTTGATGCCGGCAGTTTTCGCCGCAAGAAGCTTCTCTTTCAGTCCTCCGATGGGAAGCACGCGGCCCCTCAGGGTGATCTCTCCGGTCATCGCCACATCCGCCCGCACCGGCGTTTTGGTTAGAACGGAAAGCAGTGCCGTCGCCATGGTAATTCCGGCAGAAGGACCATCCTTGGGAACCGCCCCTTCCGGAATATGAAAATGAAAATCATTTTCCGTGAACACCGCCGGTTCAATCCCGTATCTGTCTGCAACAGAACGGACATAGCTGATGCCCGTCATGGCGGATTCCTTCATCACATCGCCCAGCTGTCCGGTCAGGCGGATCTCTCCCTTGCCGGGCATCATATTCACCTCCACCTGCATGGTCACGCCGCCCACGCTGGTCCAGGCGAGGCCGCGCACGATGCCGATATCGTCCTTTTCATTGGCCCGATCCTTCGCATTTCTGGGCTTGCCCAGATACTTTTCCAGATTCCGTCCGGTCACGCGTACAGCCGCACCCGCCTTTCCCTGCCGCTCCAGCATCTGCCTTGCCGCCTTCCTGCAGATCTCTCCGATCTTACGTTCCAGCTCCCGCACGCCAGCCTCTGCGGTATAGGAAAGGATGATCTCCTTCAGCGCGCTGTCGCTGATGGAAAGCTCTCCGTGATCCAGCCCGTTCTTCTTCAGCTGCTTGGGAAGCAGATGCTCCTTCGCGATGTGGAACTTTTCATTGGCGGTATAGCTGGTCACCTCAATAAGCTCCATCCGGTCCAGAAGGGGTCTGGGAATGTCTCCCGCAGAATTGGCCGTCGCAATGAACAGCACTCCGGAAAGATCGATGGGAATCTCCACGTAATGATCCCGGAAATGGCTGTTCTGTTCGCTGTCAAGCACCTCCAGAAGCGCGGAGGAGGTATCTCCCCGATGGTCGCTTCCCACCTTGTCGATCTCGTCCAGAAGCATGAGAGGATTCTTCACCCCTGCCTGCTTCAGTCCGGCCACAATCCGGCCCGGCATAGCGCCCACGTAGGTTCTTCTGTGGCCGCGGATTTCCGCCTCGTCCCGCACGCCGCCCAGACAGATCCTCACATATTTCTTGTTCAGCGCCTCGGCCACGCTGCGGGCAATGGAGGTTTTTCCGGTTCCGGGAGGACCGACCAGGCAGACGATCGGACTTTCGCCCTGCTTTGTCAGGCTTCTCACGGCAAGGAATTCCAAAATCCTCTCCTTCACCTGTTCCAGACCATAATGATCCCGCTCCAGAATATCCTTGGCCCGCTTCAGGTCCGTATTATCCTTCGATGCCTTATCCCAGGGAAGCTCCAGAAGCGTTTCCAGATAGCCTCTCTCCACGGAAGCTTCCGCACTTCCCTGCCCCAGACTTTTGAAACGGCTGATCTCCCTGCGGATCTTGTCCTTCACCTCACGGGAAGCCTTCAGCCTGTCAAGCTCCGTCTGAAACTGCTCCGCATCGGAACTGATCGTATCCTCTCCCAGCTCCTGACGGATATAATTCATCTGTTCGCGCAGCATGTAATCACGCTGATTTTTATCCATCCGCGCTTTCACCTGCTCCGCCAGCTCCGCTCTGATTCTGGCAACCCCAATTTCCTCGTACAGAATCCCTGCAAGAACCTGATAGCGGGTATCCAGATCCACCGCCTCAAGCACCGCCTGCTTTTTCTCATAATCCACGGGCATGCTTTCAATCATTTCATCCATCAGCCTTCCCAGGCTGATGCCGCTGTCAATGCGCCGTTTCACCGACTGACCGATTCTCGGAAAATAAGAGGCAAATTCCAGGAACAGCTCCTTCAGGCTGCGCGTCATGGCCTCTTCCTCTATCTCCACTCCTGCCCCGTCAGCATCTTCCTCTCTGGAGTCAGCAAGATGGGAAGGCGCTTCCACCGGCTCTATCTCTCCCAGCAGGAATGCACCCTCCTCCGCAAATCCTGTCAGTCTTCCTCTCTGCTGTCCTTCCACAAGGACACGCACCACATTTTCCGGCAGTCTGGTAACCTGTCGGATCTGCGCCAGACAGCCCATATGATAGACGCCCTCAAAATCCGGTTCCTCATCCTCCACATCCCGCTGCGTTACCAGAAACAGCCTCTGCCCGCTCATCATCGCCTTTTCCACCGCCAGGATGGATTTTCCCCTGTTCAGATCAAAATGAATCACCAGACCGGGAAGTACCGTCATTCCTCTGAGGGCAACCGCCGGAATCCTGACCATACCATCTTCCGTATTTTCCATATGGCCGTAATCTTTCTCTTTATTCGTATTTTCCATATTTTATCCTGCAGGCCGGAAGCTCACCCTCCGGCCATGTATCCTTATGATAAAAGCCGCCCCGTTGGGGCGGCATTTTTTGTCACTTCGCTACCTTCATATCCTCCAGACGCCCGCCGTTATCTCTGTGAACAACCAACGGAGCGCTTTCCTTGTCCACCGCTTCCTTCGTGATGATGCACTGTTCAATTGTATCATCGGAAGGAATACGGTACATCACATCCATCAGCACATTTTCCAGTATGGAACGCAGTCCTCTGGCTCCTGTCTTTCTCTCCATCGCCTTTTCCGCGATTTCCTCCACCGCCTCCGGCTCAAAGACCAGCTTCACATTGTCGAAGGAAAACAGCTTCTGATACTGCTTGATCTGCGCGTTTTTAGGCTCGGTGAGAATACGGATCATAGCCTCCTTATCCAGCCCCTGCAGAGAAACCATAACCGGAACACGGCCGACAAATTCAGGAATCAGCCCGTACTTCACAAGATCCGTGGGCGTAACCTGAGCAAGAAGCTCACCCATTTCACGGGTATTCTTTTCCGCGATCTCCGTATTAAATCCGATGGTTTTTCTGTCGAGACGGCTTTCCACGATATGCTCAAGACCGTCAAAAGCGCCTCCGCAGATGAACAGAATGTTGGAGGTATCGATCTGGATCAGCTCCTGATGGGGATGCTTTCTTCCGCCCTGCGGGGGAACGCTCGCTATCGTTCCTTCGATGATCTTCAAAAGCGCCTGCTGAACGCCCTCACCGGACACATCTCTGGTGATGGAAACGTTTTCGCTCTTTTTTGTGATTTTATCAATCTCATCGATATATACAATACCGTACTGCGCACGCTCCACATCATAATCTGCAGCCTGGATCAGCTTCAGAAGGATATTCTCCACATCCTCTCCCACATAGCCCGCTTCCGTCAGCGTCGTAGCATCCGCAATGGCAAAGGGCACATTGATGATCTTCGCAAGCGTCTGTGCCAGGTAGGTTTTGCCGGAACCCGTGGGGCCAATCATGATGATGTTGCTCTTTTGCAGCTCCACGCCGTCATCTTCATCCTTCGGAGCCATCACCCTTTTATAATGATTGTAAACAGCCACCGACAGAACCTTTTTTGCTTCCTCCTGACCGATCACATAATCATCCAGAAATTCCCTGATCTGGACAGGCTTGAGCAGATTGATGTCCATTGTCTCCTCTGCCGGTTCTTCCTCATATTCCTCGTCTATGATATCCGCACAGATTTCCACACATTCATCGCAGATATATACACCATTTGGGCCTGCGATCAGCTTTCTGACCTGATCCTGCGTCTTGTTGCAGAATGAGCACCTGATCTGGTCATCCAAAATTCTACCCGCCATTTTTTCTTTTCCTCTAAAAATATTCCATGAAATTCGTGCTTTTCCACACGCAACGACAAAGGATGGCCGCAGCGGGCATCCTTTGTCTGATTCTTCTCTTATTTCTCCGCCTTCTCAGCAGAATCCTTTCTGGATGAAACGATGGAATCGATCAGGCCATACGCCTTCGCCTCTTCTGCGCTCTTCCAGTTGTCTCTCTCCGTATCCGCCATCACCACTTCAAAATCCTGACCGCAGTTCTCTGCAAGAATTCTTGCCAGCTTCTCCTTGGTCTTCAGGATATGCCTTGCGGTGATCTCGATCTCCGTCGCCTGTCCCTGCGTACCGCCGGAAGGCTGATGGATCATGATCTCCGCATTGGGAAGGGCAAGTCTCTTTCCCTTCGCGCCGCCCGCAAGAAGGAATGCTCCCATGCTGGCTGCCATACCGATACAGATCGTGGAAACATCGCACTTCACATACTGCATGGTGTCATAAATTGCCATGCCCGCCGTCACGGAACCTCCCGGACTGTTGATGTAGAAATGGATATCCTTCTCCGGATCCTCCGCCTCCAGGAAAAGAAGCTGCGCCACCACCAGACTGGCGGTCGTATCATTCACTTCCTCTCCCAGAAAAATAATTCTGTCCTTTAACAGTCTTGAAAATATATCGTAGGAACGCTCCCCACGGCTGTTCTGTTCAATGACATAAGGTACCAAACTCATAAAATAACTGCCTCCACTTCATGCATTCTGGATCCGGTATGCCATCCTGCAGCACCTTTGCCGCCCTGACGGCCGGCCACGGCACTTTCCCCGGCATCCGGATCGTTTTAATAGTAACGCACAGGCGTTTCTTTTGCAAGGAGGACGCTTCTGATTTCAGAAATATTTAAGATATTAGTTACGGTTCACTCCGCGAACAGTAACCGTTATTCTTCCTCAGTCTTTTCTACTTCCACGGCGTTGTCTCTCAGGAAATCTGCCGCTCTGGAAACCGCAAGATCCTCCATGATCTGCTTCTTTCCGTTCTCGCCCATGATCTCCTTCACCTTATCCGCTTCCATCTTATAGGACTCTGCCATTCTGTTGATTTCCTGTTCGAAATCCTCCTCGCTGGCGGTGATTCCTTCCGCTGCAGCAACAGCCTCAAGAACAAGTCTGGACTGGATTCTCTTCAGAGCCTGAGGCTTCACGGACTCCAGCATGGAATCCACGGTCTGTCCCGTATACTGGCAGTACAGATCCAGATTCATGCCCTGCATCTGCAGTCTCTGAGCGAAATCATCCACCATCTGTCTCTGCTGGGTTTCCACCATGGCATCCGGAATATCCATCTGCGCGCCTGCGATGGCAGCCTCAACGGCAGCGTCCTCTTTCGCTCTCTTCGCGTCGTCTTCCTTCTTCTCGCCCAGTTTCTTCTTAATATCCTCTCTGTACTCAGCCAGAGTCTCAAAATCGGAAACTTCAGATGCAAACTCGTCGTCCAGCTCAGGAAGCTGCTTTTCCTTGACTTCCTTGATGCTGACCTTGAACAGAGCAGGCTTTCCAGCCAGCTCCTTGGAGTGATACTGTTCGGGGAAGGTCACGTTCACTTCCACGTCGTCTCCAGCCTTCTTTCCGATGAGCTGTTCCTCAAAGGTATCGATGAAGGAGTGGGAACCGATGGTCAGAGAGTAATTCTCGCCCTTGCCGCCTTCAAACGCTTCGCCGTCCGCAAAGCCTTCATAATCGATCACAGCCACATCGCCGTCTTCTACCGCTCTGTCCACCGTAACCATTCTGGAGTTGTTCTCTCTCTGCTGGTTCAGGTCGGCATCCACCTCTTCATCGGTCACAGTCACGTCGGCCTTCGGCACTTCTACACCCTTATAGGTGCCAAGCGTAACTTCAGGCTTCAGAGCCACTTCTGCCGTAAAGATGAAGGGCTTTCCGGCCTCAATCTGCGTCACGTCGATCTTCGGGGAGGATACGATGGTCTCCTCACATTCCTCAAGCGCCTTCTCGTAAGCGTCCGGAATCAGAGAGTTCGCTGCATCCTCATAGAAAAAGCCTTTTCCATACATCTGCTCGATCATTCTGCGGGGCACCTTGCCCTTACGGAAACCGGGAATCTGGATTTTTCCCTTGTTTTTCTGATATGCCTTCTCAATCGCGGCCTCAAATTCCTCTGCGGGAACCTCAATCGTAAGAACCGCCATGTTCTTTTCCTTCTTTTCCACCTGTAAACTCATTGCACTGCATCCTCCTTGTATTTCGCTTCCGGCGCACGTACTGATTCTTCCTGTCTGCCAGCTGTTTCAGCCGTCCAGGCCGGATAGTTCCGTGTTTTTTACAGTCATTAAGCGATTATAGCATAATTATCTGAAAAATACTAGCTTTTTTTCCCCTTTTATATTATAATAAGGGACAGCCTGTGCAGACGGCAGGAGGGAGCTTCATCCGGTTTCCCTTTTCCCATCTGGTCAGCCTGTTAAAATCCTGGAACACACTTTTTCTGAGACCGAAGGATTCCTGAAGTAAAGAAAGGGGCAATATCCTGTACCTTTGCGCTTTTCGGAAGAATCCGGAAAGCGTTTTTAATTAGGAAAGGAGCACTGTCATGGAAGAAGAAAGAGTCGCCATCATCGGTATCTTTGTACGGGACACCGCTGCTGCCGGAGAGGTGAACAGTCTGCTGCATGAGTTCGGCGACTGCATCATCGGCCGTATGGGCGTTCCTTACCGCGAGAAGTCCATCAATATCATTTCCATCATCGTATGCGCCCCTTCCGGACGCATCAGCGCCCTTTCCGGACGTCTCGGACGAATAAAAGGCATTACCGCCAGGGCCATGCAGGTATCCTGAAAACAGGCCTTTGAAAAAGAGCTTTGTGCCGGAGCGTCGCAAAGCCCGCCGCAGACAGGCGCATGAAAATTATTTTCATGGAAACATTTCCACGAAAAACGCTTCGGAATGGAGGAAATCATGAAAAAAGCATTATCCCTGATCGCAGCTCTGGCTCTGTCAGTTTCCCTGCTGGCCGGCTGCGGAGGAAACGGCGGTGCTAAGACCGCCGCCGAAACCACTGTAACGGAAAGCGCAGCTTCCGAGAGCACGGCAGCGCAGGAAAGCACAGCAGAAGAAGTTTCTTCTGCCGCAGAAACCACCGAAGCTGAAACCGTTTCCGAAGAAACGCAGTCCCAGACGGAAACCGCCTCAGGCGAAGAGACCGCAGTCAACGTTATGGCGCTCAAAGGCCCCACCGCCATGGGTATGGTACAGCTGATGGACAGCGCGGAGGCCGGTTCTGTAAACGGCAATTCCTATACCTTTACCATCGCCGCTTCCGCGGATGAGGTTACGCCGAAGCTGGTGCAGGGAGAAGCGGATATCGCCGCAGTTCCCGCAAACCTCGCTTCCGTACTCTATAACAACACCGAAGGGCAGGTACAGGTACTCGCCATCAACACGCTGGGCGTCCTGTATATCGTGGAAAACGGCGACAGCGTCCAGTCCGTTTCCGATCTGGCGGGCAAAACCATCTATGCCAGCGGCAAGGGCTCCACGCCGGAATACGCCCTGAATTATATCCTTTCCGAAAACGGCATCGATCCGGAAACGGATGTGACCATCGAATGGAAATCCGAACATTCAGAATGCGTAGCGGCCCTCGCTTCCGATGAGAACGGCATCGCCATGCTGCCTCAGCCTTTTGTGACCACGGCCCAGACGCAGAACGAAAACCTGCGCGTTGCCCTGGATCTGACGGAAGAATGGGACGCGCTTCAGGCCGATGCAGAAGCCCCCAGCGCCCTGCTCACCGGCGTCGTTGTGGTCCGTACCGCCTTTGCCGAAGAGCATCCGGAGGCAGTGAATGCCTTCCTGGATTCTTATAAGGAATCTGTGGACTATGTCAACGCCAATGTGACAGACGCGGCGGCACTCATTGAAAAATATGATATCGTCACCGCAGCGGTGGCAGAAAAGGCGCTTCCCTACTGCAATATCACATTTATTGAAGGAACTGAAATGCAGGAAAAGCTTTCCGGTTATCTGAACGTGCTCTATGAGCAGAACCCCACCTCTGTGGGCGGGGCTCTTCCGGCAGACGATTTCTACTACATCAGATAACAGGGAATATTCAGCAGGAAAAAGCAGCCATGAAAAAAAGCAGCAGACATAAAAAAACTGAAAACAGCCGCGGCAGCCTCCGTCTCTGGGCGGCGCCCGTCTGGCTGCTTGCCTGGGAGCTTCTCAGCATTTACATCGGACAGGAGATACTTCTGGTATCTCCTGTTTCCGTACTCATCCGTCTTCTGGAACTCATCACGGGAAGCGGCCAGCCTGCAGCAGCAGCCCAGTTCTGGAGCGCCGCCGCCTTCTCCTTCGTGCGGATCATCGGCGGCTTTCTTGCCGCGTCGGCAGCCGGGGTCCTTCTTGCCTGTCTGGCAGGGGTATTCCGTCCGGTACGGGATCTTCTCGCTCCTGCCATGACCGCGATCAAGGCCGTTCCCGTAGCTTCCTTCATCATTCTGGTCCTGATCTGGGTTCCCTCCCGGAACCTCTCGGTGGTGATCTCCTTCCTGATGGTGCTCCCCATCGTCTACACCAACGTGCTGAACGGCATCCGTTCCATGGACGGGCAGCTTCTGGAAATGGCGCGCGTTTTCCGCGTTCCCTTAAGCAGACGCATCCGCTATATCTATCTTTCCCAGCTGCTCCCCTTCCTGCGCACCGCCTTTTCCCTTTCCCTCGGCCTGTGCTGGAAAGCCGGGATTGCGGCCGAGGTCATCGGCATACCGGACGGTTCCATCGGAGAGCGGCTTTATGAGGCAAAAGTATATCTTCAGACCGCCGATCTCTTCGCCTGGACCCTTGTCATCGTCGCCCTGAGCATCGGCTTTGAGAAATGTTTTCTATGGGCCGTGGACCGGATCGTGGTCCGGCTGGAGCAGAGCTGAAATGAAATGCCGCCCGCGGCGGCGGAAAAAGAAGGCCGGCAGGAACCACCGTTCCAGCCAAAGAACGGCTGACGCCGTTCTTTTATGATTGAATGCCGCCCGCGGCGGCGAAAAGGAGGAAGCATGTCAGAATTCATACGCATTGAACACTTAAATAAGAGCTACCATGACAGGCCGGTCCTTCAGGATCTTTCCCTCTCCATCCCCACCGGACAGATCACTGCGGTCATGGCTCCCTCAGGAGTGGGAAAAACCACCCTGCTGCGAATTCTCATGGGACTGGAAGCCGCGGATTCGGGACAGGTGGAGGGGCTTGACGGGCTGCGCCTTTCCGCCGTGTTTCAGGAGGACCGGCTCTGCGCCAATTTAAGCCCGGTCTCCAACATCCGTCTCGTGACTGGCTCCTCCCTGTCCCGCCAGGAAATCCTTTCCGCGCTGGCGCAGGCAGGGCTTTCAGACTGTGCCGGGCAGCCCGCCAGAGAGCTGTCGGGAGGCCAGCGCCGCAGAGTGGCGCTGCTGCGCGCCCTGCTGGCCCCCTGGGATCTGCTCCTTCTGGACGAGCCCTTCAAGGGCCTGGATACGGAAACCCGAAAACAGATCATGGACTATGTCCTCCTGCATTTTCATAAAAAGCCCGGACGAACCGTGCTTCTGGTCACTCATGACGAAAGCGAGGCCGCTTATATGGCAGAAAACGTCTTCACTCTTCCCGTCCCTCTCTGACCGGATCATCCTTTGCCATGAAGCGGATCATATTATCATTCAGCCGCCTGATCAGTGCTTCTCCCTCCTGCTGCTGCTCCTCCGTAAAACCGGCGAAGCAGATTTTCTTCAATTCTTCCTCCATCTGGACAAATTCCTCGCAGACCGTCTCCGCCTCAGTTCCCAGCAGGATCCTGTTTTTCTCCTTCTTTTCCTCCTCCCGCTTTTTATTCGCTCTTTTCTCCCGCTTGTCTGCCGCGGTTTTCTTGTCCTTTTTTCCTTTTTTCTTCTTTCCCTTCACACCTTTTTCCTGTATCGTATCAGGCGTCTTATCATCTGCCATCTCGATAAGTTTTTTGCGTTCCAGCTTCTGCAGGGTCAGAAACAGGCGGGTCAGCGGAATATCGGCCACCTCCGAAAGGCGCCGCATGCTTTCAAACTCGCCGCACTGATACAGCGCGAAAAGCACCTTTGCCTCGTCCGGCGTCAGACGGTTTTTCTTCGCTGCCAGATCCAGCAAATAATCCAGAAGCTGACGGTACCGGTACTGATCCATCAGAACGCCTTCTCCTTCCACCTGTTCCCTGCACAGACTCCGCCGTTCCGCTCCCAGCTTTCTGCCTCCCGGAAGAGGCGCAGGCGGAACGGCTCCATCCTTCGCCGCAGCCCACAAAAAGCTGTAAACCTGCAGCCGGATATCGGCATAATCCTCGTGATCGTATATATCTTTGTAAAATTCATTATAATAATCAAAAATATTGATTTTCATGCGCATGGTATTGCTGATGCTCATTCCCTGGCTTACCAGGCTCCCTTTCCGCTTTACATAGTAATAGATGGGTACCTGAAGCGCATAAAAGGAAGAGGCATGACGAATGTATTCCAGATTGAAAAGAAAATCCTCACACCAGCTGATGGAAACATCCATTCGGATCCGGTTGGCCTCTATGATTTCTCTCTTATAGAGTTTGTTCCAGAGCACGCCGTAATAGAAATCCGCCGGATTCTCTATCATACAGGCAGCGAACTCCTGCCGCGAAAGCACCCGGTTTTCCTCGATGTCTCCCTTCTGGGCAAGACGTTCTCCCGCCACACGGTAAAAATCAGAAATCACCATGTCGCAGTCATATTTTTCCATTGTCTGAACCAGAAGCCGGGTTGCCTCCGGCACAATCCAGTCGTCGCTGTCCAGGAACTGGACGTAGACGCCCTCAGCAAGATCAAGGGCCCGGTTGCGCGTATCGGATACGCCGGTATTTTCCTTATGAACAACCCGTACTCTGCCGTCCTGCTTCGCGTAGTCATCACAGATCGTCCCTGATGCGTCCGTGCTTCCGTCATCCATCAGAATCAGTTCAATATTCGAATAATCCTGAACAAGAATGCTGTCCACACAGCGTTTCAGATATTTTTCTGCATTATATACGGGTACAATAATACTGACAAGCTGTTCCACTCTGGCTGCTCCTTCTTTCACGTTTTTTCATTTGTAATCCTTAACGATTCTATGTGTGCAATCCATTGTACCACGTTTATCCTCTGTTCTCAAATAAAAAGGGACGGCAGAAATTTCCACCGAAAGCAGCGGATAAAGCGGACAGAAACGCAAATAATAACACCAAGATAAGCGACGGAAACAAACGGACGCGCCGATACGCAGTTTCTGGTCCCCCACAGGATAAGCGGACGGCACAAACGGTTGGAGCCGCCCGCTTATCTTACAGACAAACCGGCGGATAAACCGCTGAAGAGAAAAAAGATACACGATTTACGGAGGTGAATGCAAAATGGCAAGTTCCAACAGATCTAATAGAGTTGAGGTACCTGAAGCGAAGGCTGCTATGGACCGTTTCAAGACCGAGGTTGCTTCTGAGCTGGGTGTAAACCTGAAGGAAGGCTACAACGGCGATCTGACTTCCAGAGAAGCCGGCTCCATCGGCGGAGAGATGGTACGCAGAATGATCAAGAAGCAGGAAGAGCAGATGAAATAACTGCTTTCTGCCAGAAAGGCCCGGCTGAACAGCCGGGCCTTTCCTGATAAGCGGCACAACCGCCGCCCTCTCATGCATTTTATATAAATTATGTATTTTCCTTTTCTCTTTTCTCCAGTTCCTTCATCAGATAAAGGATCACGTCTTTCCTGGTTACAATCCCGATGAAAGTCTTCTCGTCATCCACAACCGGAACGAAATTCTGGCGCATGACCCGTTCCAGGAGCCCCTCCATGTCCACATTGGCATGAACCGCCTTGTTGTCCCTTTTCCGAACGATCTGCATGACAGAAATGTTTTCCATCTCATGAATATCCGGAAAGCCTTCCTTCTTGAGCTTCCAGAGCACATCCCCTTCCGTTATGGTCCCCAGATATCTGCCATCCGCCGAAAGCAGCGGAACGGCGGTATAGCCGTGATATTCCATTTTTTCAAGAACCTGACGCAGGGAATCGTTATCCTCCACATACGCCACTTCACTTTTGGGCGTCAGAAAAAATAAAAGATTCATCGTCCTTCCCCTGTTTATCTGCTTTTTTTACGTAACAGCATCTTCCCGCACAGCCGCTCATCCCGGATAAACGATCGTGTCCGCAACGCGGTCCGCTTCTCCTTTTCCGGAAAGATATTCCACCACCGCCAGCGCGAAGGGAATGGAACAGCCCATTCCACGGCCTGTGATCACATTTCCGTCCGTCACTGCCGGCGTGTGGGTTACCTTTGCGCCTTCCAGATGGCCTTCAAAGGAAGGATAGGAGGTCGCGCGCCTTCCCTTCAGATATCCTCTGTGTCCAAAAATGCTGGGCGCCGCACAGATTGCCGCCACCGGCTTTCCGGCTTCGTAAAACGCATCCAGCTGCTCCATCAGCTTCTCACAGCTTTCCAGACCTTCCGTTCCCTTCTTTCCTCCCGGGAGCACCAGCATATCCAGCCCCGCAAAATCCGTTTCCGAAAGCTTTCCATCCATCCGCACGGCGATGCCGTGGGAGCCCTTTACTTCCTCCATCTCCTCAACGGAGATCATACACACCTCTATTTGCGCCCTCCTGGCGACATCCACCACAGTCAGGGCCTCGATTTCCTCGTACCCTTCTGCAAAAAAGACACCGATTCTGCTCATCTGTAAACCCTCTTTTCTCTGTTGATTTTCTCAGACAGCCTTACGAAGATACCTTCCGCATCCCGCCATGCCATCTCCTTTATTATAACAGAATCCACTTCCGCATCCAATGAATAAAAGCAGAGTTTTTTATTAAAAAAATATGAATGACAGGCAATTCTTCCGGGAGTATAATAACAGAAAATGCCGTTCTCTGCGGCGGCAGACTGGAGGACAGAATGGAAATCGAGCGGAAATTTACAGTAAAAAAGCTGCCGGAAAACCTGGAGCGGTATCCCAGCCGCCTGATCGAACAGGGCTATCTGAACACGAACCCCGTTGTCCGTGTGCGCCGGGATGAAAATGATTACTATCTCACTTATAAAGGAAAGGGCCTTCTTGCCAGAGAAGAATACAACCTCCCCCTGAACGAAGAGGCCTACCGGCATCTGATTCAGAAGGCGGACGGACGCATCATTACCAAGCGGCGTTATCTGCTGCCCTGTGATCCCTATACCATTGAGCTGGACGTTTTTCTCGGCGATCTTGCGCCCCTCGTCATCGCCGAGGTAGAGTTTCCGGATCTTGAGGCCGCACACAACTTTCTTCCGCCGGACTGGTTCCTGGATGATGTAACCATGGATCCTGCCTATCACAATTCTAATCTGGTTCACTCAGACAGATAAAAATACCAGACCGCACAGACGGCCCGCACAGACGGCCCGTACAGTCTGGCATGCCATTTGGACTGCCAGGCTGTACGGGCCGCCGATATTCATAAACCGTCTCAGCGGCTTTGCTCAACCGCTGATCTGCAGAAGCTTCGCTTTCAGCTCGTTTTCCATACGGCTCATCTCCGCTTCCGCCTCCTGGCGCTTCTGTCTGCCCTCCTGCTGGATACGCATCACCTCGTCCAGGGTTGAAATCAGGGATTCGTTGGTGGCCCTGAGCGTTTCCATATCCACGATGCCCCGCTCCGATTCCTTCGCTGTCTCCAGGGTAGCCGTTTTCAGCGTAGCCGCATTTTTCTTCAAAAGCTCATTGGTCATATCCGTCACCTGCCGCTGAGCAGCTGCAGCCTGAGTGGAATGCTCCACGCCGAGTGCCAGAACCATCTGGCTCTTCCAGAGAGGAATCGTATTCACCAGAGTGGACTGGATCTTTTCCACCATCATCGTATCATTGTTCTGTACCAGTCTGATCTGAGGAGCTGTCTGTATGGAAATCATACGGGTCAGCTCCAGATCGTGCAGCTTCTTTTCAAACCGGTTACACATGGCGTCCAGATCTCTCGCCTCCTGTGCATCCTCCGGAAGTCCGCTTACCTGCGCTTTTTGCGAAATACGCTTCAGCTCCCCTTCCCGCACCTCCTGCAGCTTCTTCTTCCCCGCAAGAATATACATGGAAAGCTCCTTGAAATAAGTTCTGTTCAGCTCGTACATCTTATCCAGCATGGCGGAATCCTTCATGAGCTGAACCTGATGTCCTTCCAGCACCTGGCAGATCCGGTTCACGTTCGCCTCCGCCTTGGCATACTTCGCCTTCATCGCGGTAATCTTGTTTGCTCCCCTCTTGAAAAAGCCGAGAATGCCGCGCTCCTCTTCTGCATCGAAGCTTTTCAGCTCTGTCACCACGCTTCCCAGAAGCTCCCCCGCTTCGCCCAGATCCTGGGTCTGCACATTTTCCAGCGCCTTCTCCGAAAAGTCCGCCATTTTTTTCTGCGCACCGGCGCCATACTGCAGGATCATATTTGAGTTTCTCAGGTCGATCTGCCCGGAGAATTCATCCACCATCCGCCTTTCCTCATCACTCAGGATACTGTCATTCAGCTCCTGTACCTCCGCCTTCTCCACCGGTGCCGGAGCCGCAGACGTTTCTCCCAGATCAGGCTCCAGAGTCAGAGTCGGTGTAGCTGCAAAATCTTTGAATGCGTCGCTCATGTCTTCCTCCCTGCCGGAGCGTTGCGCTCCGTTTCCTTTTTTCCATACAGCCTCTGTACTGTCGCAGAATATTTTATTTTTCCGCCTTCAGCTTCTGCTCCGTCAGCCCTTCCTGAGCAAGCATGGTCTGCAGTACGGAAATATCCGTCGCCACATCCCAGGCTGTATCCTCAAACAGGCTGTCCAGCAGTTTCTCAAAGGCCAGGTTCAGCGTATCCAGCGTTTTCTCAATTTCCAGCTTCCCATTCCTGATATTTTCTCCCTGAACAGGCTGCCGGTCCAGCTCCTCATAGGCATCCAGAAGCTTCACTGTGGTAGGAAGATAGTAGTCCATGAACCGGCGCAGTTCATCCGCACAGTCAGGATATTCCTTCACCCGTTCAAAAATACGCTCCACGATGGTCTGCATATGAGAAATCTTATTGGAAATTTCCTCGCCGGGAATCGCATCGTTGCTCCGTTTTATTTTCTCGATGTATGCCTTTCCGGCCTCCATCATCTCTCTTACTTCATCGGACAGGCCTCTGCTTTCCTCCTGCGCCCTCCTGGCCCGTTCCTGCTCTTCCTTCCGGCGCAGCTCCAGCTGCTTTTCACTTTCCAGATACTGTCTGTAAGTCTCTTCGCTGACGATCAGGCATGTCCCCTGCCTGTCCAGATGTCCCTGCTTAAACCAGCGGGAAGAAATCATTTTCTGCAGATCATTTTTCACGAAACGCCTGGACCTTCCCACCTGTTCAGCCAGCTCCTCAATGCTGCAGTAGGTACGTCCCTTCAGCGCTTCCACATACCGGTCAAACCGCTTCGTCTTTCCCAGAAAACCCTTTCCGGCCCAGGCCGCTGCTAAGGCAGCAATCAAAATAACGATCAGGACGCCGAACAGGGCTGTCAGAATCGTTCCAGCCAGACCCGCAAGATGCATAATTATAAAGACCAGAATCGCAATGAGGCAGCCCCCCGCAACGGTACAGCCGACGGCGAGAAGGGCCACTCCGCCTGCCCTTGTTCCGAATGTCTTCGCAAACAGGGGACTCTGACTCAGGAAGCTGCCGGCAGTACGGAATCCGGCAGGGTATCGGCGCCCGTCAGAACTCCGCGCTTCGGATCCGGGCCGCCCGTTTTTTCCCGTCGGCTGCGAGGGAGCACCCACATTCCGGCTGCCCCCCATACCCTGCCCCTTTTTCTCTCCGGCAAAGCTTTCCATGCCCTTTCTCAGGCTGTCTCCCAGATTTTCCAGCCCATCCGTCACCGTACGGCGGACGTTTTCATCCAGCCGGCGAAAATCCCCTGAATTCACAGCATCATCCACCATCCGGCGGATGTCGTTGCCGAGATCGCTCCAATCATGATAGTCCATTTTTCAAAACCCTTCTTCCGGCTGTGTTTCAGCCGCCATCTCTCAGGACAGCTTCCAGATCTCCTCATTGTACTCCCGGATCGTCCGGTCAGAAGAAAAGTATCCGGCCTTCGCGATATTGGTCAGCATCATCCTCTTCCATTTTGCCCGGTCTCTGTAATCCTCCAGCATGCGGTCCTTCACCGCGATATACTCTTCCAGATCCAGAAGCGTCATGAACCAGTCCTTATTCAGAAGTTCCTTATAAAGCCGCTCCAGATTTTCCTTATGGCCGCAGGCGAGCGCTTCCTTTCCGACAATGAAATCCACTGCCTCTTTGATCACGGGACTCTTTTCATAATAATCCCTGGAAACATAGTCTGCCTTTTCATAATGTTCGATGACCGTCTCGGAATCCTTTCCGAAGATATAAATATTGTCATCGCCCACCAGTTCATGAATTTCCACGTTCGCTCCGTCCGCCGTTCCCAGCGTAACCGCGCCATTTGCCATGAACTTCATGTTACCCGTTCCAGACGCCTCCTTGGACGCCAGGGAAATCTGCTCGGAAATATCGCAGGCCGGAATCAGTTTCTCCGCATAGCTCACGTTATAGTTTTCCACCATCACCACCTTCAGATAAGGACTCACCAGCGGATCGTTGTTGATGATCTCCTGCAGCACCAGAATCAGGTGAATGATGTCCTGAGCGATCACATAGGCCGGCGCAGCCTTGGCACCGAAAATGCAGGTGATCGGCGTGGAAGGCTTCTTGCCTCTGCGGATCTCCAGATACTTGTGAATGATGTACAGAGCGTTCATCTGCTGCCGCTTGTACTCGTGCAGCCGCTTGATCTGAATATCAAAAATGGATTCCGGATCGATGGACACGCCTTCTTTTTCCTGAATGCAGGCGGCAAGCGCCTTTTTATTGTCCATCTTAATCTGCCAGAGCTTTTCCAGAAACTCCTCGTCATCCTTATATTCCAGGAGCTTCTCCAGCTCCTGCGCGTTCTTGTGAAATCCGGTTCCGATCGCTTCCGTGATCAGCTCTGCCAGCGGTCTGTTGCAGGACAGCAGCCATCTGCGGAAGGTAATGCCGTTGGTCTTATTGTTGAATTTTTCCGGATAAATCTCATAAAACGGATGCAGCTCCGTATCCTTCAGGATCTGTGTGTGGATCGCCGCCACGCCGTTTACGGAGAAACCGTAATGGATATCCATGTGCGCCATGTGGACGCGGTCGTCCTCATCAATGATATACACGGCGGGATCGCTGAATTTCTCCTTCACCCTTCTGTCCAGCTCCTGGATGATGGGCACCAGCTGGGGCACCGCTTTTTCCAGATAGGAAAGCGGCCACTTCTCCAGCGCCTCCGCCAGAATGGTATGATTGGTGTAGGCGCAGGTACGGCTCACCACGCTGATCGCCTCATCCATGGAAAACGCCTTATCCTCCACCAGAATCCGGATCAGCTCCGGAATGATCATGGATGGATGGGTATCGTTGATCTGAATGACCGCGAACTCATCCAGATGGCGCAGGTCATTATGCTTCTCCTTCATTTCCTTCAGAATGAGCTGCGCGGCATTGCTCACCATAAAATACTGCTGATAAATGCGCAGCAGATTTCCCGCCTCATCGGAATCATCCGGATAGAGGAACAGGGTCAGGTTCTTATCCACCGCCGTCTTGTCAAAGGTGATGCCTTCCTTCACCAGTCCCTCGTCCACCGATTCCAGATCGAACAGACGAAGCTTGTTCACGCCGCTGTCATAACCAATCACATCGATATCGTAAAGCCTGGAGGTCACCTTATGCTCTCCGAAATATACATCGAAAGTGGTGCCGGTTCTGGTCAGCCAGGAATCCGGCTCAATCCACGCGTCCTTCTCTGCGGTCTGCAGTCCATCCACAAATTTCTGATGAAACAGGCCGAAATGATAGTTCAGGCCGATTCCCTCTCCGGGAAGTCCCAGCGTGGCGATGGAATCCATGAAGCAGGCTGCAAGCCGTCCCAGGCCTCCATTTCCCAGAGAAGGTTCCGGCTCTGCATCCTCGATTCTCGCCATATCCTTTCCGTGCGCCTTCAGGATGGAATCCACCTTGTCATAGATTCCCAGATTGATCAGGTTGTTGGAAAGCAGCTTTCCGATCAGGAATTCTGCGGAGATATAATAAACCTTTTTCTTTCCGTCAATGGGAATCGTCGCTTCCATCATGCCCTTTACCAGGTTCAGAATCACGTGATACAGCTGGGCATCCGTACATTCCTCCAAGCTCTTTCCAAAAGCCTTTTCGGCAAGGCTGATCATCTCCTGCTCCATTTTCACTTCCAGGATCTCCCTTTGAAGCGTATCCATAACTGTCATTTTCATCCTCCATTCTGCAATTCAGCATATAACATCCTGATACTGCATCCTTATAATCTGATGGTCCAGCACAATGTGCCTTCCGGCTCCTCCTTCCAGCAGCCTTCCCATCTCATCCATCGCCTTCCTGGAAATCCGGTAAAAATCCTGCTTCACCGTATTCATCTGCATTCCTGCATATCCCATCAGCGTTATACCATCAAAGCCGCATACCGGCCTGAAAATATCCATCTCCTGCAGCGCCCGCATGGCGCCGATCGCCATCAGATCCGAAGCACAGACGATGATATCCGCATCCGCTCCATACTGAAACGTAAGCTCTCTGGCTCTTTTCTCACTGAAATCCCCGCTTTTGACGAGAAGAGACAGCTTTTCTTCCCGTGCCAGCCGCTGCATTCCCGCAAGCCTCTCCTGTGTCACGTAGCCATCCGGCTTTCCGGAAAGATACAGGACGCTCTTTCCTCCGTTTTCCAAAACGGTCTTTCTTGCGACTTCATACTGTGCCTGTTCATGGTCTACCTGAATCGAAGTTGTGGTCTCATTCTCAACCGGAACATCCACAACCACAATTTTAAAATGTTTTTCCTCAATCAATCTGCGCAGCACCACGTCGCGCATTCCCATACCATAAATGATAATTCCTTCAATGCTCTGCGAGCGGAAATAATCCTCAATTTCCTCTGCATTCCAGTCCTGAATCATGGAAAAGAAAACGGTAATTACATCCAGTTTCTTTTCCACCGCCCTGTTAATGGCACCGGACAGATACTGCATATTGATCTCATCCACCGCCTGAGTCTGTGTATTCAGCTTGATCAGAAGGGCCACTCTTCCCGCCTTCTTGGAAGAAAGCGCGGAAGCAATGGGGTTGGGGGTGAAATTCAGTTCCCTTACCGCTTCATTCACTTTTTCACGCGTTTCTTCACTGACATTCGGATAGCCGTTGAGCGCCTTGGACACCGTGGAGATCGCCACTCCGGCTCTCCGGGCAACATCCTTTATGGACGACATGTTTACCTCCATGCCGAAGCGTTGCGAAACATAATCTTGCTGTACTGGTTCATGTATGCCGAATCCGGGATTCGGCGCTTCGATCACCCGATTTGCAGCTTCGGCGCAAATTCAGAAGCGAACAGTGTGTTATCTGACACATTCTTCCCTCCTGCATCCCATATTTTCTGACTCCGTCGAAACGACTGAAATGACACAGCCGGAAACATATGAGGGAACGTTGGAAAACGTTTTCCCCATAAAGCCAGCATACTATTATCCCTCTCTTTTGTCAAGGCGCGAATCCTTAAGAAACAGGTAAAAAAAACCGCCGCAAAACCTTCTCATTTTGCGACGGTTACCAACTATAGTAAACAGAAAACTTATACTCTGGTTCCCTGGGCCTGATTAAGCGCTTCCTGAATCTGCTTCTTCGCATCCGCATCCTGCTCTACAGCCAGCTGATGTCTTACTCTTGTCTTCATGTATTCCGTATCGATGACAAGAGCCGCCTTACAGGCTGCCACTCTCACCTTTGCATCCGGATGATCCAGATAATGCGTGATCTTATTTGCTGAATCCTCATCCGCAATTCCACCCAGAGCCTTCAGGGCTTCGATCAGGACTTCGGTGTCAGCCTTGTCCATAATCTTGATAATAGGGCCAGATTTCTTCTTCTCCGCATATTTTTCAATTTTTGCTTCTTCTCTCTGATCGTTCATGATTCTGCCTCCTGATATTATTAGGAAGCCGCCCGCTCCTCTGGCATACCCGGGATTCTCTGTCATGATAGCCGGTGCTCTTCCGTTGATATTTTTATTGTAGACCCATTTTGTGAACTTTCTGTGTCTTCTGGATAAAAAGACTATAAACCGACGCAGAAATTCTCTATTTCCGCACTTTTCATCGTCATATTATCTAAAACATCTCTTTTTCTTCCGGTTTTCTGAAAAGAAATGCGAAGCGTCCGATTAACGACCCCCGCAGAATTGGTGCAATCAACCATATAGACAGCCGCCGTGACTGTACAGACAACGCAACAGGAATCGGGCAGGGAAAACGATCTCCCCTGCCCGATTTCTGCTCACATGTTTTCAGATATCCGCCAAAGAACATGGCTCCTTCCATTCAGAAGCTTTATTTTCTCACCAGATGACGCGGAACGCCGTTTACGAACAGAGGCTGAAGCTCGCCCATGATAAGCGGTCTCGCATAATTAATATAGCCCTCGTTCACATCGCAGCCATCCTCGGTGATCCACTCTGCGGGAACCGGTCTTTCCACGTTTGCGATTGCATGAATATCGTAAGCGCTGGTGCCGCACTGATACGGATCGTCTCCGTTACGGTTCAGCGTGATCATCATGCCGGTCTTTCCTTCTTCGGCAGCCTTCACCGCATCATATCCTACCTGGAACGCCTCGTTGATATCGGTCAGGGATGCCAGATGCGTAGCCGCACGCTGCAGGGTGGAGAACTCTACCGCACGGGTCTTCAGACCGGTCTCAGCTGCAACCTTGTTTGCAAGGGTAGCCGCGCAGCCGGAAAGCTGCTTGTGACCAAAAGCATCCACGAAATCGGAAGCATTGCCGAGCTCACATACGAAACGGCCGTCTGCCAGCGCAACGCCCTCAGATACCGCGATTACAACGGAAGACTTGGTCGCCGCAAGGTATTTTACCTTCTCCATGAACTTGTCCATATCGAAGGTTACCTCAGGCAGATAGATCGCATCCGGGCCGGAGCAGTCGTCACCGCGGCTCAGAGCTGCCGCTGCGGTCAGCCATCCTGCATGGCGTCCCATGATCTCCACGATGCAGACGGTGGGCTTCTCCACGCCGAAGGACTCGTTGTCGCGGATGATTTCCTTCATGCTGGTAGCGATATATTTCGCTGCAGAACCATAACCGGGGCAGTGGTCGGTTACAGGCAGGTCATTATCAATGGTCTTGGGAACTCCCATGAAACGCTGCGGCTTGTTGTGCGCTGCCGCATAATCGGACAGCATCTTTACCGTATCCATGGAATCGTTACCGCCCGCGTAGAACAGGCACTCGATATCATGCTTCTCCATGATCTCGAAAACCTTCTCATATACATCCTCATGTCCTTCAATCTTGGGCATTTTGAAACGGCAGGAGCCGAGGAATGCGGAAGGGGTTCTCTTCAGCAGCTCGATTCCGGTCTCATCATCCAGATACTCGCCAAGGTCGATCAGGTTGTCCTGCAGGAAGCCCTGAATACCATGTACCATACCATAGATCTTCTTTACGCCAAGCTTCTTGGCTGCCGCATATACACCGGCAACGGAAGAGTTGATGACAGCGGTCGGTCCGCCGGACTGTCCAACTACAATGTTTCCTCTCATTTTGACATCTCCTTTTTCTTTGTTTGAAGTTTGAATGTCTCTGCCCTGCACATAGGCAAGGGCATTTTATCCGGGAAAAACGGGATTTCCCCGAAATCGTTAAAATTATAGCAGATTCATTTCTTCATTACAAGAGGTTTGTCGCAGTCGAACCGGTTCCTTTTCACAATCTTCCTTCCTCGCGCTGATCAGTCCGCATCTGATCAGCCGCTTCGTCATTCTCTTCTCTAAAGAATTCCTGAAGCTCTGCTTTGGAAATTCCGAGCACAGCTGCAATTTCTTCCTCATCTCCGTTTTTCTGATAAAGCCAGGCTGCCATGCGTTTTCTCTGCTTCAGGAGATGACTGATCTGCCCCGTCAGGCTCCGATTCTTATCCTCCAGACTCCGGTTCTCATCCTCCAGACTCCGGTTCTCATCCTCCAGACTCCGGTTCTCATCCTCCAGGCCACGAGTCTGCTCCCGCAGGCTTTGCGCCTGTTCGGAAAGGCTTCTTACGTTTTCCTTTAGTTCTTCCATCATGCAAAAATATTCATCGCGGTCCATCTCCGCAAGTACTCTGCTGAACATACTGATCAACTCCTCCGGTTTTTCCTGAAATCCCGCAAGCTCCCTGTAATATTCCGAAAATTCAGGAAATGCCGTAATAATGCGGGCAATATCAACGGGATCATCAGAACTTAAAAACATAAGCCATGCATCCATCTCTTCCTTTATCTCATGCACAATATTGTGAAAAATATCGAGAGAGATAAAAATATATTCCTGCAACAGATTCAGGGACAGTCCCGTATCAAAAACCTGGGATGCACGATGCACATAATGATCGGAATAACGGCTGAACTCACCGCTGCTTTTTTCCAGAATAACTATCGTATAAACTTTGGAAAGCTGACGGTAAGAAAAAGGAAGGTTCTGTGCCGCAGCTTTATGTCTGGCTCTGGAATACTGACGCACTACCAGTTCCGAGGAATAGCAGGCCGCCCGCTGCCCCGGAAAGGCATAGGGGGCCTTCTGAATCTCCACGTCACAGAGCGCACCTGATGCCAGCTCCACCAGAATATCCATTACTACCAGTGACATCCCTTCATGAAAACGGATGGACTCCGGAGACAGGACCTGACGGATCTTTACCTTTTCCTTCATAATTTCAGACAGCATCCGTTCCAGGCGTTCCGGGTGAAGTTCCGGATTGAAAACAAATTTGAAAAACGGATCATAAGTGATCTTCACACCTCTCTGACCGGTGTAGAAATCCAGAAGTTCCTCCCTCAGGCGGGGCGGCAGGTCAAGAAACTGCCCATAGGCCTCCGGATCCTCCTTCAGGCGGGAAAGCAGCTTTCTTACCGCCGTCCTCCGTGTCTCCTCCTTCTGCGCTTTTTCCAACTCTCCCCTTTCTTCCCGGAATTCTGCCGTTTCTTCCATCAGCGTGCGGCTCTGCCTTTCCAGAACCGGATAATCATAAAACAAAACTCCAATCCCTCCTTCGTGCCGGGTCAAACCAGACCGACAGACGAAGAAAAGAAACTCCCGGACATGGTTTTTCCCGTTTAAAATATAAAAAAGATGCAGGAAAAAAATAATAGAAAAATAAAGAAAATAAAGACTTGCATATCAGACAGATTATCCATCCGCCGACTGCCAGGCAGGACGATCCATCCTGAAAACGACACAGAACCGCTTTCGGATCTCCCGCTGTGAAAAAAGCATAGCACATACTTCCGGAAAAAGCAATCACTTTTTCCAGAGTCTTCCAAGCAGCCTGTTCATCTGCTTTGCCACCAGACCCACGCAGAGCGCCGCCGCGACGGTTCCCTCCCGGACGCCGTGAAGGCCTCCCAGGAAAAGGAAGGACAGCGCACATGCCGTGAGCACCAGCGTTACGTCAAAGGAAATTTTCATATTTCCGAAATTTACCGGAACCACCTTACAGATTGCCAGAACCAGGCCCTCTCCCGCCAGGGTGACCACGCCTGCTGTCACCTCCATGCTCACTCCGCAGCCCACCAGCAGGATCCCCACGATACAGAGAAGCGCCTGCTGCCAGTATGCGGTACAGGAAATTCCACCCACAGCCCAGATTCCAAAATCCGTCAGGCAGCCGAACAGAATTGCCACGGGAAGCTGAAGAAGCTGAATCGGATCATATCGCCTGCGCAGGATCAGGATCTGAAGGGCGATGAATACGCAATGCATCACGATGGTCGCCGTACCCACCGTAAACAGCGTGAACATGCTGACCACACAGGGCACGCTGGAAATTGGAGAGGTTCCCAGATCCGCCTTCACGGAAAAAGCCACGCCAAAGGCCATCACCGCCAGTCCGGCGCATAAAAGAAGATATTGTTTCAGAAGCTTTATCATCCGTTCTTTTCTCTCCATTTCCATCTCCTCCCGTTCCTCATTCAGGGAAAGCAGCCGACACCCTTTCCAGAAGCGCCTTCAACATTTCCCTCTGCTCTTCCGTAAGTGAAGAAAGTACCTGCTTTTCGGCATCCGCAAAAATGACTTCCATTTTCTCCGCCATTTCCTTTCCTTCACGGGTTAACGTCACGTAAAGGGAACGGCGGTTTCCTTCATGCCGTTCCCTCCGAACCAGTCCTGCTTCCTCCATCCGGTTCAGAATGCTTCCGGCAGTGGCCGGTTCAATCTCGCAGCAGGACGCAATCGTTTTCTGATCGCTTTCTCCATACCGAAGCAGGTATTCCAGCACTTTCGGCTGTCCGGGCGTCAGTCCGAGCCCTGCCGCCCGGCTCATGATGCTGCGGTGCATGCGGGTGTGCGCTTTCATCAGAAGGTAGTGCAGAGATTCCATGATGTGGGAGAACCGTCCTTTCCTGTACAAGTTGCTTTTGCATAGTTAATAAGCCTCAAAACAATAAGAAGACTTATTGTTTTGAGGCTTATTATAATCTCATTCTTTTTTCTGTCAAGGGTTGAATAAAAATCTGTCAACAGATATCGAACGTTTTAACATACAGGCTGTCCTTTTCACATGTCTTCCATTCCTCCTGCTCATCAGGCCTGCCATTCTTAAAGAAGCTACACCAGCAGTCCATCATCCTTTCAGAAAGCTCGACATCTTTTTCTGTCAGTGGCCGCCAGCACCGGTTCGTAGTTCCGAAGGTATACCACAGATCGCAGGCATGAAAAGCACCACTGTCATCCCCCGGCAGCTTTCTTGTAAAGTAGTAAAAATAAGCCTTTTTCCCCTGTTCGCCTAAGAGCTGACACCAATCCCGGTTTGCAGCGTACAAGCGATTATTTTCAAAACCTTCTTCTCCTCCAATCAGAAACATGTCATCCTCCGTACAGCCGGCCATATAAGAAATATTCGGAAGGGTTCCTTGCGAAGCAATTTCATCATAATCCGCCTGCAACACATAGCCATCAATCACTGGCCTGTATCCAAGCCCTCTTTCTCCCATGAAATGCATATAAGGGTCTGTATATTCAAAAAGCTGCTTTTCATCCATCTTTAATAATTCTTCCAGACTGATACCGGCTGTTTGGAAGAATTCTTCCGCGCATTTTTCCATGACTTCCAAGCGTACATTTTTCCCTAACGCACTTCCGTAATTATTTCCACTCTGCATAATCGCACCGCAAATCTTTCCTTCCGTTAAGGGAGAACAAATCAGTGTCTGTACGCTGATGGAACCAGCCGACTGCCCGAAAATTGAAATCCTTCCGGCATTCCCGCCAAATTCTTTGATATGAGCTCTCACCCAATCCAAAGCCGTAATCTGATCCAGTATTCCATAATTTCCGCTTCTCCCATCTCTGCGGGTCAGCCCCGGATGACAGAAAAATCCGAACAGCCCCAGTCTATAATTGACCGTAACCAGAATCACTCCTCTTCTGGCGTAACCCGCTCCGTCGAATTCCTTTTCATGACTCCATCCATTAATTAAGCCCCCACCGTGATACCAAATCGCCACAGGGAAGCCTTCGGCATCCATTTTGGCCTTCTTCGGCACATACAGATTGAGGAACTGGCAATCCTCGCTTTCTGGCGCCTCATAGGAAGCATCATCATAAAATTCTCTTCCATAAAAATCTTCCGGGCCAAGATGAAACTGTAGGCATTTTTTCTTCCAAACTGTTCCATCCCAGGTACCTTCCCATTCCTCTGATAATTTTGGTTCCTGCTATCTTCCTGCGGAAGCATAACGGAGTCCGCGAAACTCCAGATAATCCCCATGATCAATTCCCGTAAGCTTTCCCATAGAGGTTTGTTTTTCTATAATGATGCTTTTCATCTCCGCCTCCTTTTTTTTGCTTCATTTCACAAAACAGATACAATTTCTATTATTGGTGTTTTTATCTGCAAGCTGTTCCCTTCGATTCCTTTTCCTTCTATAAGCTGCCTATTTCTCCTACCATCCGGCGTAAGCTCATAAACCATTTTTCCTTCCAGATTGTTGATTTCCACTACACCGTCCAGAACTTCCACAAATTTTTCTCCTTGTCTTCTTACCTCTGTAAACCCGGAATAAATCTGACAATAGGTCGTCTGATCCATTCCGGATTCTCCAAATACCAGAAGCAGATAGTGGTCGGAAGCTTCTAATGCTTTTCCATCCATCGAAAGAACACAGGCAAACAAAGAAGAGTTACTCCCTTTTATACAGATATTTTTTGCAAGTTCTATTCTGCCACAATTTCTCCCTGCAAACGCCTTAAATTCTGATGTATTTACACCAAACCTTCCCTTACACGGGTGAAAAAAAATTTCTCCGGTCTGGGAAATCATTTCCCCATCTTTTTGAAGACCCGTCTGTTCTGTAAGAACTCCCCATTTTTTCATGGCAAAATCTGTTAACTTTGCAAAAAGAGTGTAATCATTTTTCCAGGTAAGCCTATCAATCTCATCAATAATCAGGTATCTTTCATTAAAAAAAGCCTCTCCATTATATCGTTCGTCTTCTATTTCTGATATACTGTTCAAATTTCCGCATTCTTCAACGAAATTCTGTTTATATATGCTTGTTTCGGCTTTATTTTTTCCATACGCATCCAGATCATCGCTATGCCAGTATAAGACAGCATGACGGGCTCCTGAATAGTCGCCGCCTGCTACAAAGCCGGCGCTTACCGCCACCTGCGCTTCTCCATCATATTTTTCACCCGCTTCCAAAAATACGCTTCTCAATCTCATGATCAGCGGCAAGTAGGCTGTCGGCATCCGGTAAGTATAAGGAAGACGCAGCAAATCTTCCTGCCGATATACCAGATGCGCAGTCACAGGAGAATTCCTGATCAATCCCTTTTGGAATATGCTTGATAAAATTCCGAATTGAAGCATCAGCGACGGATCACTGTAACAGTCCATCAAATCCAGTACCTGATCCGCTGCTTCCGGACGCAGATGATCGTCTGTATGATAGCAGTAAATAATCAGCCCGTCCCAGTCATTCAGACAGGCATACGCCGTCGTCATTAAATATGCAGGCGCATGAAACAACTGAAGGCCATATTCATTCCACTCGCTTAAGATCATCGGCCTTTTTTCCACTGCAGCAATACTCGCCTGTACTGTAATATTACTGCGGTGCTCCATTTCAGGAAATGTTTCCGTAAATGGATCTGTAGAAACATAGTCTCTCAGGTCTGGAACCAAAATTCCTTCATACCCCGGAGCATTACCAAGCGGATGGTTAAAATATGCATTATTTTCCATTACCTCCGCATCCAGGTGTGAATAAATATCCGCAGCTCCCGCCAGGAGGCAGCCCGTTGCTATCGGTGCCTTTACAGGTATCGAGCGCAGAAGGCTGATCATTCGCCGATAGTATTTCTGATTCAGATCCATTTCAAATTGTGTAAAGTCAGCATAACGCCCCGGAGATTCCAATCGTGTTTCCTGTTCCTTTTCATAAAGAGGGTCATTTATATTCTGACAGTAGTTTCCCACCTCCGGGCAACGCACAGTCCCTTTTTCCGGGTCTTCTTCCTCTGCAAGATCTGTTGCAATAGTTTCCTGCTTTCGATAAGTCCAAGCTTTTTTCAGGTTTTCTCTGTTTCCATATCTGGCCAGGAGAAAAGAATTAAACCGTCTTTGTAACTCCTCCTTATAAGACTTCACAGCCGCTCCCTTCCGGCCTGTACGTGAATCAAAGAAGATAGAATCTTCATTACATATCTGTATCGTCATTACAGCAGGATCTTCTGCCAGCGAAAACCCTGTATATCTGTTCACGTGCGTCAGATACTGCAACGCATACTGCTCCTGCAGTTCAATCAGACGTTCATTAAAATGACTGGAAGATTTACTCATTAAAAGGTCTTCCTGATAATCCAGTCCCTCCTGTTTTTCAAATCTTCTCGCGACCAAAAGGTCGATATGCAGATATATACCATGCAGTTTCAGCTGATAAAGCCAGTAATCCAGCCGTTCCAATCCCTTTTCATTCAAGCTTCCGTCCTTTTTTTCGTAATTTAGAATAGAATATTGAGGATCTGTAGACCAGCCTTTTTCTCCTGTATATGCGTCTACCGCATGTATTCTGACCACATTTACTCCCAAGGTCGCTAACCGGGCAGCCAGAATTTCTGCCGTTTCATGATCCGGCATATTTGCACGTGCCGGAAAATTGAAGCCAAAAAAACGGATTCTTTTTCCATTTTTAAAGCAGAAATGTCCGTCCTTTATTTGTACATGTCCATACTTTCCCGCTGGCGCATCCAGTAAATACGAGAAATCCAATGCTCCCTGATAAGGCGACGCCTTATCCATCATAATCTTCTGCTTCATTACTCCCCTCCGTCATCGTACTCGTTTTGTCGACCCCCGAAACAACAGATTATATCCAAATAAATGCCTGCTTCCGTCATTTTTCCCCTTCAGTATTTTTATGGCCTGCTGCCCGGCAGCCATCCCAAGTTCCCTCGCATCTATTTCCACGGAAGTGATCTGCGGTACATAATGATCCAGAAATGGTCCATTATTTAAAGATGCAACCGCCACGTCAGCAGGAACATGGACTCCATTTAACGTAAGTGCCTGCAGGATTTTCATGCAGATCAAATCATCACTACACATGATACAATCCACCTTTTCCGTCATGATCTTTTCCGCAACAAACTGACTCTGTAACATTGTGATAATATCCTGAAAAATCAGATTTTTATCGTAGTCCATCTTCAACCTTTCGTGCGCTTCCAGAAACCCCTTTAATCTCGCCTGATTCACCATATGGACAGTTTTCCCTCCCACATAGGCAATTCTCTTCATTCCGTGCATCAGCAGGTACATGGTAAGATCTCTGCCTGAAACCACATGATTTGTATCAATCTGTGCAATATCCATTTCACAGCTTCCAACCAGTATACAGATTTTTCCCATGGAAGTCAGATATTTGATCTGTTTATCATTTTCCAGCGCACGCAGAAGAATATATGCATCCGCTTTTTGTGATTCTACCAGTCTTCTTAACGGTCTCAAATCTTCTTCATCCGTCATGCACAGGAGCGTATCATAGCCATTGGCCGCAAGTGCATTTACAATTCCTTCCAGACATTCCATGAAAAAAGCTGCTCCATCCCAAGCATCACGCGGTAAAACAATTCCTATATTTCCGGTATTTTTTTGAGAAACAGGTCTTGAACACAGCCCATGTTCATTTGCAAGATCAATTATCTTCAAGCTCAGTTCCTCTCCCACTCTCCCTTTACCACTTAACGCCCGGGATACTGTGGAATCCGCCACACCCAATTCTTTGGCGAGCTGATGCGCCGTATATTTCTCTGCCATATTGCAAACAATCTCCGGTTAAAAAAGATGATTATTCTATCACTTCTATTTCGACTTCTACCTCTATATTCTCATCCGCTGTAAACAGAAGCGTCATTTTTCCCGGTCTGATTCCCCGGGCTTCGCACAGCAGTGCACCCGCAAACATTCTCCTTTTCTTTTCCCGGTACATGCTCAAATCAAGCATATTTCCGCCATCCATTCCCAGGTACTCCCCGGCTCCCATAACCTCACAACTAACCTCCGGTTCAGCATTCGGAACCCGACGCCCCTTCCTGTCTTCCATATGCAGTTCAATCTGAGCAATTTCTCCTGTCCGGATGGTTCTTCTGTAAGCTTCTGCAACAAGTCGAACCGGTCGTTCCGTTGTCTCCACAATTGCTTCTGCCGCCAGCTTTCCGTCTATGTACCCCTGAGCCCGAAGTACACCCGGTTCATATGGCACATCCCATGATAAATGAAGATCATTCGTAGTAGGATTTTTTTCGCGTCCATCCATCCACGATTTTTCCGCTCCAAATCTGGGATATTCATAATATCCTTTGGTTCCCACGAGCCGGTCATTTATATAGAGAGTTACGTACTGACAGTTGGTATAAGCAATTATGGTTTTAAACTGCCCTTCTTCTCCTCTGAAATTCCAATGCGGCAGCAAATGCAGGGTAACATCATCACGGTTCCATATGGAACGAAAATAATAGTAAGTATCCTTTTTAAATCCTGCCGTATCAATAGCGCCAAAATCAGCTCCCCTCCGGGGCCAGTTTGCCTCTCCAAGATAATCGATTCCCGTCCATACATAGTCTCCTGCAACGAATGGCCTGCTCGCCTCATATCTCCACAAAAGCTCATGGGAAATCGTCGCAGTACGATAATCCCCTGTCTTTCCGTCTCTGATCTGATAATCTCCGCGCACTCCTCCTGCTCCGGGATTTTCTGTACCTACAAATCTTCTGTCCGGATACAGTTTCCTGTCCTCATCATAAAAAGTTTCCGCCCGCTCTCTCCATCTTCCCACGTAATTATATCCAACCACATCCAACACTTCTTCAAACTCCCTTTTTGTCCGAATATCCGGATATGCCATGATATTATCACAGGCGCATGTCACCATTCTTGTTGTATCCTCTTCATGACAGATCTGCTGCAAATATGCCGCAATTCTGCTTCCGTCAGCGGAAGACTGTTCCGGAATTTCATTCCCGATTGACCACAGAATTATGCTGGGATGATTATAATCACGCCGTATCATTGTAGAAAGCTCGTCTTTGCTGTCACGGATGAAAAACTGGCTTGCTCCAAACGCCATTGATTCCGAATAATAATTTTCATTCTTGTTTTTGGAAAGCATCCATTCATCATAGATTTCATCCATTACCAGAAAGCCCAGCTCATCACACAGATCCAACAGCACAGGCATGGGCGGGTTATGAGACATCCGAATCCCATTACACCCCATATCCTTCAGCATAAGAAGGCGTCTTTCCCAGACCTCCCGAGTACCAGCCGCTCCCGTGATCCCGCAATCATGGTGCAGACATACGCCTTTGATCTTGACTGATCTGCCATTCAGTAGAAATCCCTGATCCGCATCAAACACCGCAGTCCGAATTCCAATCGGTGTTTTTACAGAATCCACAACCTTTCCATCTATCATGCAGAAGCTTTCAAGCATATAGAGGTAAGGTGTATCAGGAGTCCACAGATGCGGATTTTCCACCACAGGCCTGCACATGCAGTCCGTCTGTTCTCCTGCCTCCAGGGAAACCGCCGTCCCTGCAGAAAAGATCTGTTCTCCTGATGCATCATACAGCCTGTGAAGCACTCCTACCTGCTCCTTTTTAGGGGAACTGTTTTCCACCAGACTTCTGATCTGGAGATTTGCCGTCTGTATTTCCGAAAAAATCCCATTCGTCGCACAACGAATCCCAAAATTTCCAAAATGTATCTGATTACGTTTTACCAGATATACGTTCCGATAAATTCCCGATCCCGTATACCACCTGGAATTGGGCTGGGCCGAGTTATTCACTCTAATCGATATAACATTACCCTTTTCCTTCAATCTTCCAGTAACATCTACATAAAAGCTTCCATAGCCATATCCATGCGCGCCTGTCCGCTCTCCATTCAAATAAACCGTACAGTCCATATAAACGCCCTCAAAGTAAAAACTGTATACGGACTGTTGGTCTAAATGGGGAATGTCAAAATGTTTTCTGTACCATCCGATGCCGCAGGCGGCATAACCGCCGCCTGCCCCTGAAGGCATACTTTCGGAGAGAGGGAGGCCTATGCTCCAGTCATGAGGAAGTATGATCTTTTCCCAGGTACTGTCATCATAATCCGCCTCCGCCATTTTTTCTTCATCATTTAAACAAAAAAGCCAGGAATCGTTAAACAGTTGTTCTTCTCTCATAGCCGTCACTTCCATAAAATTTTCTGTAAAAATCAGCTTAAAACCGGATTACCACAGTCAAGATAAACTTCGATGCTTGGCAGTTCATCTTCCTTTATGGCGGACAAATCCAGCAGAAATTCATCCGCGCTTCCGGTAACCGCACCGACAAGCGGTTTTGTAAAAATATCACCATCCACCTCAAAAGTCAGAATTTCCACATTCGCAACATCCACATCAATTCGTTTCCTATAGCTGGTACTTTTCAGTTCCTCTGATTCATAAAGCAACGTTCCGTCTCCCCATATTTTCAAATGAAATGAAATTTCCTTGACATATCTGTCCCATACGATATGGAGACGGTCCACAATGATCGGCATCCAGCAGTCAATGTCAAAACCTATTGTTGCAGATAATTTATGATATTTTCTCTCCAGCTTCCAGGAAACTGAGGTCTGTCTCGGCATACTGACACCATGACGATAGCGTAGGCTGTTCATTGCGATGGGAAGAATTCCATATTTTTCATTTGCACAGTGATTGAAAGCCGGCAGTCCTTTATCTCCGGCAGTCAGACCGCATACAGTCATGTCTGTCAGATAAACTGCGTGGTCATCAGGATTTCTGAGCGGAAGCGGCAACGTATTTTCCGTCTTCTCTTCCGTCAGTTCCACATCTACCGGCTGATCTGATCCCTCCAGCGTCAGTTCTATCCTTTTCTCCGTCACATCCCACTTACAGTACACGCCGTTTCCCCGCATATGTACAAATGGCATTTCCCCATTTTCCGTCGAAAGAAATACCCGGAGGCTCTTTCCTACAGGTGCATTCGCATGAACTCTGGTTCTTCCTCCCTGTGAGAAAATAATCAAATACTGCCACAGTCCAACGCTTCCTTCGGCTTTCACAACCGGTGCCCGATGCCCGTCACGCGGAACAATATCAACCGAAAATGTCTGAGACAGATCCGTATTTTCATTGCTGTTCATAATGATGTATACATGATCGCTGTGCGTCACATAAGCGTCTCCCTCAAACCACTTTGGATACAGCGGATCAAGAATCCGATTGACATCATCCGGCTCTTTGACCTCTGCAGCGTCTATTCTGACCAGATCTGAAAACGCTTCCTCTCTATCTGTCATAAAGGGAAGGTAGAAATATCTCATCTGCTTTGGAAACAATTCTTTGGTATGACGGATATCATACAGATTCTGGAATACCTTTCTGAAAACTCCTCCGGTCCAGGCATCCCCCCAGTCTTCAGAAAGTCCTTCTGCGGTAACAACAGCCCGTATCTGCTCCATGACCTTTTCTCTGGATGGAATCAGCCTGTTACGTACAACGGTCCGAAACATGGAAAGGAATGCAATCCCCTGTGGTGAAAACTCATAATCTCCGTTATCTCTGTCTTCAATCAGCCATCCCTCTCCTTCCAGAGAATAATAGGTTGCTCCATATGACACCCCTGCCAATAGCATCTGCGCAGTAAATGTTGCCGGAATCTGCTGTTCATTTCCCTGAAGATATCCATGATATTTCCCAACATCATCGCAAAATCCGGCATCATTCCAATACCAGTTTTCCGCCTGAAGTCCGACTCTCTTCACTGCCCCCTCTTTCCATGCACCAAGAATGGCTCCATAGCATGTATACGAAGCATTTGCATGGTTCTGCTTATAGGAGAATACAACATAATCCGAATACTCACGGATCGTTTTCATATAATCCTCGCGTCTGATAACTGCCGGGAAATCAATATCATTTCGATTGCCATCCGTATAAAGAAATGGCAGGCCATACTTCCCGCACAGCTTAATCAACCGGTTGATGTACGGGATATGCCAGTCATCCGTTTTTCTCACACCCATATAGATTTCCAGCGCTCCGACACTTTTCAGATTTGCCGCATTCTGCATTACATACTCAATTACCGAAAGCGGTGTTACCACATACTTTCCCTTGCTTACTTCCTTTGGCCCACAGGAGCCCATATGCCAGGGATATCCTTTCCTGTCATTTTCCAGAAAGCTTTCTGCAAGCCGTGCAGTTCTTACACGATATGATCCTCCCGCGCTGATAGCTGCATAAGGTTTCAAATCTTCCGGCAAAAGCTCATACGGCGCTCCATAGCGGTGTTCTGAATAATCAAAAATTGTAAAATAGGGATGCTCCGGAGAAATCTCTGTTTTTAGAGGAGCCATGGAATGTTCTTCGTTGATGAACAGCCGTATTGTCTGTGTCTTCTTTCCCCTGTCAGAAAGAATCCTCACATACCAGTCTCCCGCAGGCATCAGTTCTTCATCCGTCTGAGGCAGATAATAATCCACCTCACAGCTTTTATTTCGCATAGTTTCAATCGTCAATGGATCCTCAAAGGACTCACTTTTTGCAAACTCAATCCGGTAACCATCCGCTTCTTCATCCGGTTCCCATACCAAATGCAATGCAATATCAGTCAGATGCTGTTTATCCAATGGTGTAATAATCCTCATATTTCCCTCTCTTTCAAAAATCAGCCATTACTTCCTTGTCAGCTGCTTTTTCTCAAAACATAACCCTGTACTCTGGTTTAAAGGATATCTGCTTCAGTTCACATCCCATTTTGACAGGAAGCTCATAATATACCCTCTGGCCGAATGTACATGGAATCGTATTGGCGCTGTCATAAATCCGAATTGTGAACACTGCGGGATAACCAAACCGCTTCATATTAATATTCCACTCCGCGCCTGTCGTATACCAGTCATCAAGCAACTTACCATCCTCATATATTTCTGCCCGGTCTCCGTCAAACTCCACATGAAGATACAGATTGTGAATATCCGGTTTATCATATGCCGCATCCACAGAGATCAGATATTCCTTATAAAGAAGTTTTCCTTCCGGATCTGCCGCGATGACTGTCTCCTGATACTTCACTTTGGCCGATACAGGACTGACATGGAACTTTTTCCGGGAGACTTCCCCATTTTCATGAAGAATGGTCACATTTTCTTCTTCAGACGACATCAGCAGTTCCTTATGATCCCCCCAGTCCGTGATCACGCTGTCTTTCCGTTCTGTTATATATATTCCATCCGAAAATTTGACTGCTCTGTCTGCCATCTTTCTGTTCACGGAAATATATATATCCTCTCGTTTCAGACAATCCTTCGCTTTCTGAACATCATCATATATCACTATGAATTTTCCAAGTTTACATAAAACATTTCCGGGTGTTCTTTTTACTTCTCCATTATTGCCAAGAATAAATCGATAAACATATACGGCATCCTCCTGAACTTCCTCAATTGGAATCTCATACATTTTTTCTTTCCACAGGATTCCCACGCCTGTCTTCTCATGCTTTTTCATGGTTCTTAATCTTTGATGGTTATTAATGAACAGATATCCCGTCCCCGTTTTTCTGTCAAACCGCACTGAAGCTCTGAGAGTCTCCATATCTTCAGCGCTTACCGGACGTTCCTCCGGAAGAAATACTTCCATCTGCGCCATTTCTTCTCCAAAATCCTGAACCAGCAGATTCCATTTTCGAATTGCCCCATAGCTGTCATTTACTCTGCCACATTCATTAATCGGCGCTTCAAAATCGTAACTTTTGACTGGAAGCGTTGTATAACCGCCAATCCTTTGTTCTTCATTCAGCGTTGTATACTGTCCTTCCGGATTAATTCCTCCATGATACATATAATACCCCAGCAGATTTGCTCCACTTCCCAGCATACATACTACATTGCCTTCAATATCTGCTGCCGAAGCCCAAGGTCGTCTGTGGCTGGTAACCTGAAGACCAGTTCCCAGTTCTGCCGTCAGGAACGGATACCGTTTCAGCTTTTTGTCATCTTCTTTCTTATCCTGAGAACGGTCTGTTCCAATGGTTACATCATTACGGTAAGGAATAAACAGAAAATTTGATGATGCGGGCATCGGTTCTGTCGTAGTGTCCCACGGCGCATCCACATACCCCCCAAGCACCGGCATGGTTTCCTCTATCATGCCTTCATCGTATCCCCATCCTGTTGCCGTATAATATGGGACAACGAATCCCGCTTTTTGTGCCAGCATATACAGTGTCTTCATATGCTCATAACGGATTTCGGGGTTCTTGGGTCCTCCCACATGACCATATTCATTTTCCAACTGAATGCCGATTACCGGCCCTCCATCCCGGTACATCAGACCATTTAGCTGTTTTCCGATCATGTTAAAATACTTTTCAACAGCTCTCAGATATCCTTCTTCATTCGTTCTTACTTCATAAGTTCCGGAATGTTGCACCCAATCCGGAAGGCCGCCGTTGCGCACTTCGGCATGAACCCATGGACCGATCCGAAGAAACACCTGCATCCCTGCCTTCTGACAGGTCTGCACAAATTTCCGTATATCACGCCTTCCGGAAAAGTTCCATTCATTCTCCTTTTCTTCGTGATGAATCCAGAAAATATATGTTGCAACAATCTGAATACCTCCCGCTTTCATTTTTCGGAGCTCTTCTTCCCAGGTGTCATCCTCCCATCTGGAGTAATGAAATTCTCCCATTACCGGAAGTATTCTCTTTCCATCATACATGAGACTTCTGCTGTCTGCTGTATATTCTCCCTCTCCGGGGGCTTTTTGTCCGCTCCCCCGGGATTGGAAAATATTTGTATTTTCCGTTTCGGAAATCTTAAATGTAAGCATACCCCTTCCTTTCTCACATTTCTGTTTCTTTTTTATTTTCTTTCCAAACGCATCTATCCTTTTACCGCGCCGATCGTAAGTCCCTTCACAAAATATCTCTGAACAAAAGGATACAGAAGAATAATCGGCCCGGTTGCGATTACCGTCATTGCCATCTGCATACTGGATAATGGTATGGAATCCATTGCCATTCCCGTCTTTTCTGCTACAATTCTCATCGCTTCCGCACTTCCAAGCATTCTTTGCAAATAATATTGCAGCGTGAACATATTTTCGTTTGTAATAAATAACATACAATTATACCAGTCATTCCAATAAGACAATGCTGAAAACAACGCAAGCGTCGCAACCAGCGGTTTGCTGAGCGGAAGAATCAACCGGATATAAATCTGCATATCATTTGCTCCGTCCAGCATTGCAGATTCTGATATGGAAGCCGGCACGCCAGCCATAAACGATTTTGCAATTATCATATTCCAGACCGAAAACAGTAACGGAAGAAGGAGTGCCAGAAAAGAATTCTTTAAGTGTAGATAACGGACACAAATCAAATACCATGGTACAAGCCCTCCGTTAAACAATGTAGTAAAAAAGAAAAAGAAGGAAAATTTATTTCTCCATGGGAAGTCTCTTCTGGACAATACATATCCTGTCATGGTTGAAATGAATACGGACAAGCATGTACCCACAATAGTAGTAAAACCAGTCACCAGATAGGCGTTTATAATATCACCAGGTTCTTTCAGACAGAGTTTATATGCTTCAAGGCTAAGGCTCTTCAGTTGAGGAATAAGGGGAAATCCATTTCTGATCAGATCATTTTCATTGGTAAAAGACGCAACAATGATCAAATAGAACGGCAGGAGACACAACAGTGCGAAAAAACCGATCAAAATGGTTCCCAGAATATTTACCGCTATAACATCTTTACTTGTTTTGAGGTGTTTTTGCTGTATTTCCGTTTTCATGAGCACTCCCTCCATTAATATAGCGCATAATCCGGCTGGATCTTTTTTACGATTCCGTTGCATATCATAATTGTGACGAAACAGAGAACTGACTGGTAAAAGCCTGCCGCAGAAGAAACGCCATAATCGCTGCTGTCAATCAGCAAACGGAATACGTAGGTGTCGATTACATCCGTATAAGGCTGAAGCAACGCGCTGCTCTGCACCGTCTGGTAAAAGAGTCCGAAATCTCCTCTGAATATATTCCCTATCGCAAGAAGAACCATGATCATCATAGTTGGAACCAGAGACGGAATGGTCAGATACCGGATTTTCTGCCATTGTGTAGCACCATCTATGGAAGCCGCTTCATACATTTCCTGATCCAGCCCCGTTATGGCTGCAAGATAAACAACCGAACCATACCCTGTCTGTTTCCAAAGACGGAGGAAAATCAGAACAAAAGGCCAAGCATGAGGGGTATTATACAGATCGAAAGGCTGGAATCCCAAGGCAGTCAGAACACTGTTTACAACACCCTTTTCATAGTTAAAGACATTATACATGATTGCTCCAGCCACAACCCAGCTTATAAAATACGGCAGAAACATCATCGACTGAGATACCTTTTTAAATTTCTTGCTGATCAGCTCATTCAAAAGAATGGCGCTCCCCATTTCAAAAATAACGCCGAGGAATATAAAGGCAAGGTTATACAAAAATGTATTGCGTGTAACCATTCCCAGCTTTCCCTCAATCATCAGGGCCCTAAAATTTCTCAGGCCATTCCACGGTGAAAAATATATTCCTCCATCATAGGTATATCTTTTAAATGCCATTACCAGTCCCGTCATGGGAATATAAGAAAAAATAATGACATATATTACAGCCGGAAGAAGCATAAGCAGCAGCATCCAGTGTTTTTTTATTACTTTTCCAAATGGCATCTTTGTTCTAATTTTTTTCTGTTTTGCAATCTCACCATTCATAGTTTTCCTCTTTATAAGTAAATGACAGGTATTCTTAAAGCGGAAGGCCCAAAAAGTCATTTGCCTTCCGCTTATCACAGTTTACAGAAAATTTACTGTTCAGCCGCCCATGCGTTATACTGAGTCTCAAATTCATCCAGATAAGTCTGAAGACCTGCGGCATCCAGTTTATTCATCATTTCCTCCAGTGCTCCGTCAATATCCTCTGTCAATCCAAGCTGCAGAGAAGGAACATAATCATTCAGAATATTTTTAATAGCTGCCGTATACTCACTGATTCCTGAATCGTCAAATGCAAAGGTACGCGTAGGAGAGGTTTCTCCTCTTGCCTCTATATTCGCTTCGATCTCCTGTTGTCTGGGATCCATGCTTGCATCCGTCAGCTTATAATTCTTAATTGCCCAAGACGCCGAGGTTCCCCAGATCGGATAATCAACCGCCTTATCGGTTTCTATATAATGTTCCTCATCCTGCATTTCATAATGCACGCCTTCAATTCCCAGAATGATCAAGGTATTCAGATAGGTATCATTCTCCATGATATCCAAAATCATTGCCGCTCTTTCCTTATTACGACAGCTTGATGCAATTGCCATTCCGCCATTTCCGTATGCTGCTGCAGTAGGTTTGTCAGAGGACAGATCATATACCGCACATTCAACTCCCTCCGTTTGCTCAGCTGTCTTGATATAGCTGAACACAGAAGAATTCCATGCGATCGAAGCTCCCTGAAGAGCTGCAAACGCTTCATCATCCGTAACCGAATTTGTCAAGGCGCTACGACTCCATGCACCCGCATCAGCAAGTTTCTTCATTTCATCGCAGAAGCTTCTGAACTCATCTGTTGCATAAACAAGCTGGATGTCATCCACTGTCGGCACCGTATTTTCGTCAGTGTAGATATAGGTCAGATCCAGAAGATCATTATCCACTACCGTCCAGACATTATGTCCAAACCTGTATACATCCCAGAGTTCATTATTGTCTGTTGCCGCCGCGTAAGCATAAATACCGCTTTCCGGAGTCTCGTTTTCTGCAATGGTCAGCAGATAATTCATATAATCATCCCATGTTGTCAGTTCTGTAATTCCGTACTTTTCTGCAAGATCCTGTCTGATTGCAACGAATTTATGAGCCGCTTCCGTCATATTCTGGGGGATACAATAAGCTTTTCCGCCAACCATCACTTCTGCCCAGCTATCATCTTTCTGATATTTTGCAGTCAATGGCATATAGGTATTCAGGAAATCATCTGTAAGTTCTACGAAAGATCCCTTTGCAGCTTCCGAACCCAGGAAACACCATCCGGCGGTATAGATAATATCACAATCTTCCCCCTGCAAAGCCAATGGATAAAGGGTCGTATAATCAGCATAAGAAAGAAACGTTGCACTGATTGTCGTGTTAAAAGGTTCAAGATATTCATTGGCTGCTTCAGCAATCATTTCCCAGTCGGCAGGTGTATCTCCAACCATGTAAATATTAATATTGACCGGTTCAGACAGATCGACATTGCTGTACATTTCCGGTACTGCTGCTACTTCATTTCCGATACCAAGTTCATCCGGAAGATCTGCAAATACATCGCTTTCTTCCGCCTCACCAGACGCCGTTTCTTTTTGCGCAGTTTCCGCACTGTTGCTCGCGGATTCAGTAACAGAATTCGAGTCAGACGCCCCGCACGCAACCGTCATTATTGACAACAATCCCGCAACTAAAATAGCCAAAAATCGTTTCATTTTCATACACCCTCCTTTTGAATTATAGTTTATATGCTATCATTTACTACATATTAGTATATTTCTTTTGTTCATTTTATTCAATACTTATATTTTCATAAACTTTTCGAATATGAACGCGCAATTTGCGCAATTTGATTTGCTGGGATCTGAATATTCTCTATAATTCTTACTGGGAAAATAAAATAATAGGAAAAACGTAACAGTTCAGTCCTGTCTGAACTGTTACAAAATAATTTATTAGGAAAGATTAAAAAGAGTATTGCTGGAAAACAAGTTTTCTTCACCTGTAACAGACACGTACTCTCCCCATAAAAAGAAAAAGGAACGGCCCCTCTGGAAAGCAAGCTTTCCGTCAGAGACATTCCCTTCCTTTTTTGCCCTGCCTACTGGAGGTTCATGTTTGTATATCTCTCCAAACTCTCATCCACTTCTCTTGCGGCTTCGCGGCCTTCGCGGATAGCCCAGACTACGAGGGACTGGCCGCGATGCATGTCTCCGGTGACGAAGACGCGCTCTGCGCTGGTCTGGTATTTTCCTGGTTCGGTTTTTACGTTGGTGCGGGGATTCAGCTCCACCTTGAAGGCGTCGGTGACGTATTTCTGGCTGCCGAGGAAGCCCGCGGCGATGAGGACGATGTCCGCTTCCAGAATCTGTTCGCTGCCGGGGATTTCCTTCATTTCCATGCGTCCGGTTTCCGGATTCTTTTCACCTTTCAGCTTAATAATTTTAACCGCATTCAGGTTTCCATTTTTATCTTTTAAGAATTCCTTCACAGTTGTTTCATAAATTCTCGGATAGTGACCGAAGAGGGCGATCGCTTCCTCCTGACCGTAATCGGTCTTACAGACGCGGGGCCATTCGGGCCAGGGATTGTTTTCCGCGCGGGTGTCTGGGGACTTGGGCATCATCTCGATCTGGGTCACGGATTTGCAGCCGTGGCGGATGGCGGTGCCGACGCAGTCGTTTCCGGTGTCTCCGCCGCCGATGATGACGACGTTTTTGTCCCTGGTATCCACGTATTTTCCGTCCGCAAAATTGGAGTCCAGCAGGCTCTTGGTATTGGCGGAAAGGAAATCAACGGCGAAATAGATTCCCTTGGCGTCGCGGCCTGGCGCGTTGATGTCTCTGGGGTTTGATGCACCGCAGGCCAGGATCACCCGGTCGTATTCCTTCAGAAGCTTCGCGGGCTTGATGTCCTTTCCCACGTCCGCGTTGGTGACAAAGGTAACGCCTTCCTCCTCCATGACGCGGATCTTTCTTTCCACGATCGTTTTCTCCAGCTTCATGTTGGGGATGCCGTACATGAGCAGTCCGCCGATGCGGTCGTGTCTCTCGTAGACGGTCACGCTGTGGCCGCGCTTGTTGAGCATGTCTGCAGCGGCAAGGCCGGAGGGACCGCTTCCGATGACGGCCACCTTTTTTCCGGTCCGCACCCGCGGCGGGCGGGGCGCGGCGTAGCCTTTTTCATAGGCGTTCTCAATGATGGCGTATTCGTTCTCCTTCGTGGATACCGGGTCTCCGTTCAGGCCGCAGGTACAGGCCGCCTCGCAGAGCGCGGGGCAGACGCGGGAGGTGAACTCCGGAAAGTTGTTGGTTTTTTTCAGGCGTTCATAGGCCTGCTCCCAGTTGCCGGTATACACCAGATCGTTCCATTCCGGCACCAGATTGTGCAGCGGGCAGCCGGAGGCCATTCCCGCGATCATCTGGCCGTACTGGCAGAACGGGACGCCGCATTCCATGCAGCGCGCGCCCTGAAGCTGCTGCTGTTCCAGGGGGAGGTGCTCATGAAATTCATTAAAATGTCTGACCCTCTCCTTCGGTCCTTCGGAAAGGCTCGTTTTTCTCTCATATTCCATAAATCCTGTGGGTTTTCCCATATCTTCCTCACCTTTCTGCCGCTGAAGCGGCATTAAAAATCCGAACTATTTTCTCGTATTGGCATAAAACGCTTCAATCTGTGCCGCCTCCGGGCTTAAGCCTTTTTCTTCCATGGCGACGATGGTTGACATCATGCGTTCATAGTCGTGAGGGATAATCTTTTTAAACTTCGGAATATATTCCTCGAAGTTGTCGAGAATCTTCTTTCCCTTGACCGAATTGGTACAGGCCACATGCTCCTGGATCATTTCCTTCAATTCCTGCACATCGTATTTGCTGGTCAGTTCGTGGGAGGACACCATCTCCTTGTTGAGGCGGATGTAGAGATCGTTTCCCTCATCCAGCACATAGGCGATGCCTCCGCTCATTCCGGCGGCAAAGTTCTTTCCGGTGCTGCCAAGAACCACCACGCGGCCTCCGGTCATGTATTCGCAGCCATGATCGCCCACGCCTTCCACTACGGCCGTACAGCCGGAGTTGCGGACAGCAAAGCGTTCTCCCGCCACGCCGTTCACGAAGACTTTTCCGCTTGTGGCTCCGTACAGGGCCACGTTTCCGACGATGATGTTATCCTCTGCTGCAAAACGGCTTCCCTTCGGAGGATAAACGATCAGCTTTCCGCCGGAAAGACCTTTTCCGAAATAGTCGTTGCTGTCTCCGATCAGCTCCAGAGTCAGTCCTTTGGGAATGAACGCGCCGAAGCTCTGTCCGCCGGAGCCGTTGCAGCGGACGCGGAAGGTATCGTCCTCCAGGGCGGTACCGAATTTTCTGGTGATCTCCGCTCCCAGGATGGTTCCGAAGGTACGGTTTGTGTTGGTCACGTCAACCTCCACGCTGCCGCCGCGTCCTGTTTCCAGTCCCTTGGCAAACTGCTTTAGGAGCACCCGCTCGTCCAGGGTCTTTTCCAGGCCGAAGTCATAGATCTTTTTCGCATCGAAGCGCACATCCTTCCGTCCCTCGTAAGGGTTGTTCAGGATGGAGCTGATATCGATTTTCCGGAAGGCAGGAGGCAGATCCTCCTTCATGCCCAGCAGGTCGGTACGTCCCACCAGCTCATCCACGCTTCTGACTCCAAGCTTCGCCATGTATTCCCTCAGCTCCTGAGCGATGAAACGCATGAAATTGATCACGTATTCCGGTTTTCCGCGGAATCTCTTTCTCAGCTCCGGGTTCTGGGTAGCGACGCCAACCGGACAGGTGTCCAGGTTGCAGACACGCATCATGACGCAGCCCATGGTCACAAGGGGCGCCGTGGCAAAGCCGAATTCCTCCGCGCCCAGGATAGCTGCGATGGCCACATCCCGTCCGCTCATCAGCTTGCCGTCCGTCTCAATGCGCACCCGCTGGCGCAGTCCGTTTTCAATCAGAGTCTGCTGGGTTTCCGCAAGGCCCAGCTCCCAGGGAAGTCCCGCGTTGTGGATGGAGCTTCTGGGAGCGGCTCCCGTTCCTCCGTCATAGCCGGAGATCAGGATGACCTGGGCGCCCGCCTTGGCGACGCCTGCCGCAACCGTTCCCACGCCCTTTTCACTCACCAGCTTTACGGAAATCCTCGCTTTGTTATTGGCGTTTTTCAGGTCGTAAATGAGCTGGGCCAGATCCTCGATGGAGTAAATGTCATGGTGCGGCGGCGGGGAAATCAGGCTCACGCCGGGCGTGGAATGGCGGGTTTTCGCGATCCACGGGTACACCTTTCCGCCGGGCAGATGGCCGCCCTCTCCGGGCTTTGCTCCCTGCGCCATTTTAATCTGGATTTCCTGGGCGCTCACCAGATATTCGCTGGTCACGCCGAACCGTCCGCTGGCCACCTGCTTGATGGCGGAGCAGCGGTTTAAGCCGTCCGGGCCGGGTTTCAACCGGGCGGGATCCTCGCCGCCTTCGCCGGAATTGGACTTTCCGTGCAGGATGTTCATGGCGATGGCCATGGTCTCATGGGCCTCCTGGGAAATGGAGCCGTAGGACATGGCGCCGGTCTTAAAGCGGGTCACGATGGAATCCACGCTCTCCACTTCCTCAAGCGGAACGCCCTTTTTCGGATATTTGAAATCCATCAGGCCGCGCAGGTTTCTCACGCCGTCCTCCGCGTTTACCATGGCGGTATACTGCTTGAACAGCTCGTAATCGCCCCTCCTGGTCGCCTCCTGCAGGGTATGGATGGTGGCGGGATTGTACAGATGATCGTCTCCGCCGCTTCTCATCTTATGATGTCCCGGGCTGTCCAGAGTCAGATCGGTCTCCAGTCCCAGCGGATCAAAGGCCATGGAGTGCAGGTCATCCACCTCTTTTTCAATATCCGCAAGGGAAATTCCTCCGATCCGGCAGACCGTATTGGTGAAATACCGGTCGATCACTTCCTGATCCAGGCCGATGGCCTCAAAAATCTGGGAGCCCTGATAGGACTGGATGGTGGAAATTCCCATCTTGGAAGCGATTTTGACGATTCCATTTAAAATCGCGTTATTGTAGTCGTTGACCGCTGCATAGTAATCCTTATCCAGCATCTTGCTGTCGATCAGCTCTCTTATGGTTTCCTGAGCCAGATAGGGATTGATGGCGCAGGCGCCATAGCCCAGCAGGGTGGCGAAATCATGCACATCCCTGGGTTCTCCGGATTCCAGAATCAGCGCCACGCTGGTACGCTTTTTGGTTTTGACCAGATGCTGGTTCAAGGCGGATACGGCAAGCAGAGAGGGCATTGCCACATGGTTTTCATCCACGCCCCTGTCCGAAAGGATCAGGATATTCGCCCCTTCTCTGTAGCAGCGGTCCACCTCCACATACAGCCGCTCGATGGCGCGCTCCAGCTTGGTATTTTTATAGTAGGTGATCGGCACCACGGCAACCTTGAAGCCTTCCACCTTCATGCTCTTGATTTTTAAAAGGTCGGTATTGGTGAGGATCGGGTTGTTTACCTTCAGCACGTTGCAGTTCTTCGCCTTTTCCTCCAGCACATCCCCCTCCGCGCCGATGTAGACGGTGGTGGAGGTCACAACGTGCTCCCGGATGGCGTCAATGGGCGGATTGGTCACCTGGGCGAACAGCTGCTTAAAGGAATGAAACAGCGGATGGTGGGTTTTGCTTAAAAAGGGCAGCGGCGTATCCACACCCATGGCCGCCGTAGCTTCCGAACCGTTTTTCGCCATGGGAAGGATGCTGGTTTTCACCTCGTCATAGGTATAGCCGAACGCCTTCTGCAGGCGGCTTCTCTCCTCATCCGTATATTCCGGCACGCGTTCGTTGGGAATCTTCAGGTCCTTCAGCTCCACCAGGTTGCTGTCCAGCCATTCGCCGTAGGGCTGGCGGGCGGCATAGGATTCCTTCAGATGGTCGTCGTCGATCACCTCTCCCTTCACCGTATCCACCAGCAGCATCTTGCCCGGATGCAGTCTCTCCTTCAGGCGGATTCTGGTGGGATCGATGTCCAGAACGCCAACCTCAGAGGAAAGGATCAGGGTATCGTCGTCCAGAATCATGTAGCGGGAGGGACGCAGGCCGTTCCGGTCAAGCACAGCGCCCATGATATCCCCGTCGGAAAACAGAATGGAAGCCGGGCCGTCCCAGGGCTCCATCATGGTCGCATAATATTGGTAAAAATCCCGTTTGGTCTGGGACATGGTTTTGTTGTTGGCCCAGGGCTCAGGAATGGTGATCATCACCGCCAGCGGCAGGTCCATACCGCTCATCACCAGAAATTCCAGCGTATTATCCAGCATGGCGGAATCGGAGCCGTCCGGATTGATGGCCGGAAGCACCTTATAGAGCTGATCCCGCAGATGCTCCGACTGCATGTTTTCCTCTCTGGCAAGCATCTTGTCGTAATTTCCCCGGATCGTGTTGATCTCTCCGTTATGCACGATGAAACGGTTCGGATGCGCCCGCTCCCAGCTGGGGTTGGTGTTGGTGGAGAAGCGGGAGTGCACGATGGCGATGGCGGACGTATAGTCCGGGCTCTGCAGATCCGTGAAAAAGGTTCTCAGCTGCCCCACCAGGAACATGCCCTTATACACGATGGTCCTGCTGGACAGGGACACCACGTAGGTGTTGTCGCTGGACTGTTCGAACACCCGCCTCGCGATATACAGCTTTCTGTCAAAGTCTATGCCTTTGGGCGTGGCGGCCGGCTTTTTCACAAAGCCCTGCATGATGCAGGGCATACACTCCACCGCCCGCTCTCCCAGCACGGCAGGGTTACAGGGAACCTCACGCCAGCCGAGGAAGGTGAGTCCTTCCTTTTCCACGATGATCTCGAACATCTTCTTTGCCTGGTTCCGCTTCAGTTCATCCTGGGGAAAGAAGAACATGCCGACGCCGTATTCCCGCTCTCCGCCCAGCTCGATTCCCAGAGGCTTTGTCACCTTCCTGAAAAAGTCATGGGGGATCTGCGTCAGGATGCCCACACCGTCACCGGTCTTTCCTTCCGCATCCTTTCCTGCGCGGTGCTCCAGATTTTCCACGATCTTCAGCGCATTTTCCACGGTGGAACGGGATTTCACTCCCTTGATGTTCACACACGCGCCGATACCGCAGTTGTCATGCTCAAACCTCTGATCATGCAGGGGCGCCTTTGGAACCGTTGTTTTCGCGTCAAACATATACCTCTCCTTTCGCCGCCGACAGGCGGCACCTTAATCATGGAAGAATGGCGTCAGCCATTCTTCGGCACGAACCGCAGGTTCGTGCACGCCTCATCCTTTCGCCGCCGACAGACGGCATATTAATCATGGAAGGACGGCATCTGCCGTTCCCATACCCGGCGTATATTATCTTCAGAGCCGAAAAATAATTTTTCCCGGAAAACAAAAAAAGTCGCAAAGAAGCCATTCTCTGCGCTCCTTTGCGACTGTGGGTATTATAGTACAGTTTTTTTCATTTGTAAATAACAAATTTTTCTTAAATTGTCAGATTATTTGAAAATAATTTGTTTTTTCTTTAATTTTCCGACTTTTATTCTTTTATCACCTTCATATGTATGATAATCCGTTTTACGTGAGAAAGCACCTCTTCCTGCCCCGCCCGGTCATATTCCCCCTTCAGCACACTGTCCAAAAATTCCTGAATATCCTCCAGATCCCGGCGCAGCAGATAATAGCGAAGCGCCCTTTCATCCGCATTTTCACAAAACAGGTGCGCATAGTCCTCTTCGCAGAAGGAGAACAGATCCGCTTCCTTCGGCGCCAGCATCACGTTTTCCCAGTCGATCAGCCAGAGTTTTCCCTGCGGGTCCCGGATCAGATTCCCGCCATGAATGTCCGTATGGCACAGGACAAAGGGCAGGTTTTCCTCTTTCAGTTCCCGCGCTTCTTCGCGCAGCGTTTTCATCCTGCCAAGGAGCATTTCCCTCTCCCCTTCAGCCTCCTTCCGGAATGCCTCCGGCAGCCCTCCGGTTTCCGACAGCAAAAGCCGTTCCAGTGCGTCGCAGAAGGGAAGCTCAAAGGCTTCCGCCGGACAGATGTCCGCAAATGCTTCTCCAGGAATGCCGTGCAGCTCCTTTACGATCCTGGAAAGCTGCTGCAGCTCCTCACCGGTGTAAGGCCTGCCATACCCCACCGCCTCTCCGGGAATGAAGGAAAAAAGCGCTCCGGCAATCCGGTCATGAACATAGAAAAGGCCGTCTTCCGCCGTCCGGACGGGACGGCAGATTCTGTCCCGCAGGCCGCTCTCCTGCAGCCGTTCCAGCACCTGCACCCTGACGGGAAGCCGCTGCAGTCCCAGCTTTCCGACCGCCGTATCCGTATCATAAATTTTCAAAAGATATCTGTTATCTATACAGTAGGTGCGCCCCACCGTCCCTCCCGCGATGCGAAGAATCTTTTCCGCCTGAATGCCGTAACAGGCCGCAAGATCTGTTTTCACATCCGGTTCGCCATTTTTCAAAATCCGTTCCATTTTACTCCCCACTCCTGCATTTTTTTACATTTCTCTGTCATTCTATCACTCGCCTCAGGCATGTTCCAGAAAAAAATTTACCGCTTCTGCCATGATGATCTTGACGCAGTATACTGTTCGTCTTATAATTACTATTAGTAATTATTTTTAGTAACTTTTTTCAGAAAGCACAATGCGCAGGTGAATTCCTGCCCACAAAGAAAGGGAGACTTCCCCATGACAACCACCGCACTCAAACAACTGTTAGACTCCTGTTTCACCGCCAAACGGGTCATTGAAACGCTTCCGGAGCTTCCGCCCGGAATGAAGCCCCGTCATATCCATGTGCTGGAAGCGGTGCACGCGCTTCAGGAAGAGAACGGATCCTGCCGGGTCAGCGACGTGAGCGCCCGGCTGAACGTCACCCTCCCCAGCGTCACAAAACTGGTGCAGGAGCTGGAAAACAGAAATCTTCTGGAAAAACGCGCGGATTCCCAGGATGGCCGCGTCATCCTGCTCCGCCTCACGCCGGACGGCCATGCCTGCTTTTGCCGCTATGTCCAGGACATGCACGCAAACTGGAGTGCCGCTCTTTCAGACATCTCCGACGAGCAGGCAGCGGAAGCGGTTCACATCCTGAACCGCCTTCTGGAAACCATGCCGGATCCTGTGTGAAGCATTCCGTTGCACACAGGATCCGCCCATCCATACTGCCAAGAAAGGAATCATTCAAATGGAAGAAACAACGCAAAAATCACTTTCCTTCACGGAGGGGCTCATTTTCTCCTCCCTCATCCGCTTCGCCCTCCCCGTCCTCGGCTCCCTGATCCTGCAGGCCGCCTATGGTGCAGTGGACCTGCTGGTGGTCGGCTGGTTCGGTGACGCGGCGAGCATCTCGGCGGTGGGCACCGGAAGCTCTTTCATGCAGATGGTCACCCTCATCATCACCAGCCTGGCCATGGGGACCACCGTCACCATCGGACAGCACATCGGAGAAAAGAAACCGGAGGAGGCGGGCAACGCCATCGGAACGACGATTCTGCTGTTTACGGTTGTGGGCATCGCGCTCACCATCCTTCTGGAAATCTTCGCCGGGCCTCTGGCAGGCATCCTGCAGGTTCCCGCCGAATCCTTTGACAAAACCGTGCTCTACATCCGCATCTGCTCCGGAGGCATTCTGGTCATCATCGCCTATAACGTGATCAGCAGCATCCTGCGCGGGGTAGGAAACGCCAACCTTCCTTTTCTCTTTGTGGGCATCGCCTGCGTGGTGAACATCGTAGGGGATCTTCTTCTGGTCGGCGTGTTCCACATGGATGTGGCGGGCGCGGCCATCGCCACCGTGCTGGCGCAGCTTGTCTCCGTTGTTGTCTCTCTTGCAGTCCTTCAGAAACAGGACCTTTCCATCCGCTTTTCTCTGAAGCAGTGCAGATTTTATCCCGGAGAGCTGAGGCGGATCCTGAACGTGGGCGTTCCCATCGCCATTCAGGAAACCATGGTGCAGATCTCCTTTCTGGTCATCAACTCCATCGTCAACAACATGGGTCTCATGCCTTCCGCCGGATACGGCGTCGCTCAGAAAATCGTATCCTTCATCATGCTGATCCCTTCTTCCGTCATGCAGAGTCTGTCCGCCTTCGTTGCGCAGAACATCGGCGCCGGAAAAAAGGACCGGGCCTGGAAGGGATTTTTCACCGCCATGATTTCCGGATGCATTCTGGGTATTTTCATCTTCCTGGCCGGATTTTTCGGCGGCGGCTTCCTCTCCTCCTTCTTCACCTCTGATGCCGAAGTCATCGCCCAGAGCTCCGCTTATCTGAAGGGATTTTCCGCGGAATGCATCCTGACCTGCATCCTGTTTTCCAGCATCGGCTACTTCAACGGCTGCGGAAACAGCCTCCCCGTCATGATACAGGGCATCAGCTCCGCTTTTCTCGTGCGCATTCCGGTCGCCCTCTTCATGGCGTCGCTTCCCAATACCAGCCTGACCCTGGTTGGCCTTTCCACGCCCATCACCACTGTGTACGGGATTCTGTTTTTCCTGGTCTGCTTCGCGTGGATGAAACGGAAACAGAGGCTGTGAAGCTTCTGTTTCCAATTAATTATCACATTGTTTTTCATTATTATTTTCCAATAAATTTTAATTTATTTTTCTATTGTTTTTTTTCATTCCGATTGCATATAATAGCACCAGAAGGAGGTGCTTTTCATGGAGCTGACTGCAAATTTTCTGACGCGGCTTATTCCGATTTCACGGTTCAACAAAGGGCAGGCATCCAAAATATTTGACCGTCTGCGTTCAGAACCCGAACTGATTGTTTTAAAGAATAACCAGCCTTCTGCCGTAATTCTTGCCCCAGATGAATACATCAGACTGACAGAAATTGAGGAAGATTATAACCTGCTCATCGGAAGCGGGAAAATGCCTTCGGCAGTTTCCCAACAGCGGCTTGCGGCAAATAAGGGTAAAGCTGCCATTCCTGCTACTGACGTCATGAAGCATTTTGGCATTTCCGATGCCGATCTCGAAGAAGTGGAGGAGCCTGAAATCGAATGATATGGGAGCTTGAATATCTGCCTGAAGCCCTTGATGATCTGGCTTCTCTGGATAATTCCGTCAGGAAGCCTGTCATCAAAGGTATTCAAAAGGTCCAAAAAAATCCTGTTTCCAAAGAAAAGGGCGGCTATGGCACACCTTTGGGAAATAAAGGAACCAATCTGACCGGACTGTTTAAAATCAAATTTCTGAAATATGGAATCCGTATAGCTTTTCTCAACGGATCCCTTCCATATGAAATGAATATCATCCCCAAATTCTATCTTCAAATTCTTTTTTGACAATTTTTACAAAAATTTTTCAAAATCTTCAGCCATTTTTTCTTTTTCAACACATCAAAATCACCAACTGATTTTTTCTATCAAAATTCACAGAAATTTAATGGCCCAAAAACCTTTTTTATGGTAAAATTATTAAACCGTGTCACTGATACGAATGAGCAATTACATTTATGGGGAAAAGCCCCGCGGAACGGCCGGCTCACGCGGCACGCAGTTTTCCGAAACAGCAGTTCTTTCTGTCCGGAAGCGTTCTGCGCCTCCCGCTCCGCGAGAATGAAATGAAAGGAGTTACCATGTTAACGCACGAAGAAATCAGCAGTCTCGACGAGATTCTGCAGCGGCACAACTATGACAGCTCGTCCGTCATCGCCGTCATGCAGGACATCCAGAGGAAGTACCGCTACCTTCCGCAGGAGGCGCTCACCTACATTGCGCACGAGCTCCATCTGAGCGAAGCGAAGGTTTACGGGGTTGCCACCTTCTATGAAAATTTCTCTCTGGATCCCAAAGGCAGGTATGTCATCAAGGTGTGCGACGGCACGGCATGCCACGTCCGCAAGTCTGTTCCCATTTTGGAAGAATTCCGGAACATCCTCGGCCTGTCCGAAGACAAGCCCACTTCCGACGATATGCTTTTTACGCTGGAGACCGTTTCCTGCCTGGGCGCCTGCGGGCTCGCCCCGGTATGCACCGTCAACGATAAGGTTCATGCGGCAATGACGCCCGAAAAAGCAAGAGAACTCATTCAGGAATTAAGACAGGAGGCAGCCAATGAGAATTAACAGCCCCGAAGAATTAAAAAGCATGCAGGAATTCTACAGCCAGGCCCTGAACGCCCAGAAGAAGCGGATCCTCGTCTGTGCAGGCACGGGCTGTGTGGCGGGCGGCTCCCTGCAGATCTATGCCCGTCTGAAGGAACTGATGGAGGAATGGGGGATTCCCTGTGAGATCCTTCTCCAGGATGAGGCGGACGGTCACTTACATACGGAACCGGCTGCGGGAAACGCTTCTTCCGAACAGGAAAGCGCGTCCGGCGTTCCCGTCGGCCTGAAAAAGAGCGGCTGCCATGGCTTCTGCGAAATGGGACCGCTTCTGCGCATTGATCCGGAGGGCCTTCTTTATATCAAGGTGAAGGTGGAGGACTGCGAGGAGATCATCGAGCGCAGCATTTTAAAGGATGAAATCGTGGAGCGCCTGGTCTATCAGGATCAGTCGCTGAAATCCTACCCCAGACAGGAGGATATCCCTTTTTATAAGAAACAGACCCGCGTGGCCCTGGAATACTGCGGCCACATCGACGCGGAATCCATCCGGGAATACATCGCGGTGGGCGGCTACTCCGCCGTGAAGAAGGCGCTCTTTGAAATGACCCCGCAGCAGATCGTGGATGAGATCACCGAGTCCAGCCTGCGCGGCAGAGGCGGCGGCGGCTTCCCCACCGGAAGGAAATGGTCCCAGGTGCTTCGTCAGAAGGATGAGATCAAATATGTGGTCTGCAACGGCGACGAGGGCGACCCTGGCGCGTTCATGGACCGCTCCATGATGGAAGGAGAACCCCACCGCGTGCTGGAGGGCATGATGATCGCCGGTATCGCCGCCGGGGCGCACTACGGCTACATCTATGTGCGCGCGGAATACCCGCTTGCGGTCTCCCGTCTGCAGAACGCCATCGACCAGGCCATGGAGGTGGGCCTTTTGGGAGAAAACATTCTCGGCTCCGGCTTTGATTTTACGGTTAAAATCAGCCAGGGCGCAGGCGCGTTCGTCTGCGGCGAAGGAAGCGCCCTCACCTCCTCCATCGAAGGAAACCGGGGCATGCCCCGCGTGAAGCCGCCCCGCACGGTGGAAAAGGGCCTGTTCGAGAAGCCTACCGTCTTAAATAACGTGGAAACCTTCTGCAACGTGGCTCCCATCATCTTAAAGGGTGCGGACTGGTATAAAACCATGGGTCCGGAAAACAACCACGGCACCAAGGCCTTCGCCCTCACCGGAAACGTGAACAACACCGGCCTGATCGAGGTTCCCATGGGAACCACCCTGCGCGAGGTCATCTTCGACATCGGCGGCGGCGTCAAGGGCGGAAGCTTTAAAGCCGTCCAGATCGGCGGCCCTTCCGGCGGCTGTCTGTGCATCAGCGCCACCGAGGATCACCTGGACCTGCATCTGGATTTTGACTCCCTGAAAAAAGTGGGCGCCATGATCGGTTCCGGCGGCCTGGTTGTCATGAACGATAAGAGCTGTATGGTGGAGGTTGCGCGCTTTTTCATGAACTTCACCCAGAATGAATCCTGCGGCAAATGCGTTCCCTGCAGAGAGGGCACCAGGCGCATGCTGGAGCTGCTCACCGACATCACCGAAGGGCGCGGCACCATGAAGCATCTGGATATGCTGGAGGAGCTTGCGGATACCATCTCCGACACCGCTCTCTGCGGCCTTGGAAAGACCGCCGCCTTCCCCGTGGTCAGCACCATGAAATATTTCCGTGACGAGTACATCGCCCACGTGGTCGATAAAAAATGTCCTGCCGGACAGTGCAAGGCGCTTGTCAACTTCTCCATCGATCCCCAGCTCTGCAAGGGCTGTACCAAGTGCGCGAGGCTCTGCCCTGTTTCCGCCATATCCGGCGAGCTGAAGCAGCCTCATACCATCGATGTGAGCAAGTGTATCAAATGCGGCGCATGTAAGGACGGCTGCCCGTTCCACGCGATCAGCTGAAAACCGCTTACCGGCATGACAACTGTTAAGGAGAAAAAAGAATGGCTAAATATATGATTATCGACGGCATCAGGGCGGATTTTGACCAGGAAAAGAACATTCTCCAGGTGATCAACAGCGTGGGCATCCACGTTCCCACCCTGTGCTATTATTCCGATCTTTCCATTTACGGCGCGTGCCGCATGTGTATGGTGGAGGACGAGCGGGGCAGCCTGATCGCTTCCTGCTCCACTCCGCCCAAACACGGCATGGTCATCAAAACAAACACGCCAAGGCTGCAGCATCACAGAAGGATGATCCTGGAACTGCTGCTGGCGTCTCACTGCAGGGACTGCACCGTCTGTGAGAAAAACCAGACCTGCCGCCTGCAGGAACTCGCCGCGCGGCTGGAGCTGAACGACATCCGTTTTCCCAATACGAGAAAGCCGCAGCCCATTGACGATTCCTCACCTTCCATCGTCCGCGATCCCAGCAAATGTATCCTCTGCGGCGACTGCGTGAGAGTCTGTAACGAAGTGCAGCATGTGGGAGCCATCGACTTCGCTCAGCGCGGCTCCGAAGCCATCGTCACACCGGCCTTCGGAAAGAAGCTGGCGGAAACCGACTGCGTCAACTGCGGCCAGTGCGCCGCCGTCTGTCCCACCGCCGCCATCCGTATCCAGACCTGCCATAACAGCGTCTGGCGCGAACTCTATAATCCGAAAAAGCGCGTTGTCGCCCAGGTCGCTCCCGCCGTCCGCGTGGCCATCGGCGAGGCCTTCGGCATGAAGCCCGGCGAAGACAGCATCGGCAGGGTATTCACCGCCATGCGCATGATGGGCTTTGACGCGGTGTTTGACACCTGTCTCGGCGCGGACCTCACCATCATGGAGGAAGCGAAGGAGCTGGCGGAGAAGCTGGAGAGGGATGCCGCCGCAGAAGCGGCAGACAGTTCCAATGGGGAGAACGTTTCCTTCCCGCTGTTCACCTCCTGCTGTCCCGCCTGGATCCGCTATGCGGAAAACCTGCATCCGGAGGTTCTGCCCTATATTTCCACCTGCAAATCCCCGATGGAGATGTTCGGCGCCGTGATCAAGGAATACTATAAAAAACAGGATCAGGAAGAGGACCGCCAGACCGTCTCCGTCGCCGTCATGCCCTGCGTGGCGAAAAAGATGGAAGCCGGCCGGGAAGAATTTATCCGGGACGGCATTCCGGACGTGGACTACGTCATCACCACCAAAGAGCTGATCCGCATGATCCGGGAAAGCGGCATTGCCTTTGACGAAATTGATCCGGAGGCTCCCGACATGCCCTTCTCCATCTCTTCCGGAGCGGGCGTCATTTTCGGCGTGACCGGAGGCGTAACGGAAGCGGCGCTGCGCCGTCTGGTGAAGGAAAAGAATACCCAGACCCTGCGGGACATCAAGTTTTCCGGCATCCGCGGCATGGAAGGCGTCAAGGCTGCCGAAATGGAGCTGGACGGACGAAAAGTGCGCATCGGCGTGGTGAGCGGCCTCGGAAACGCGCATAACCTGATCGAGAAGATCAAGAGCGGCGAAGAGCACTTCGATTTTGTGGAAGTCATGGCCTGCCCTTACGGCTGTATCTCCGGCGCCGGCCAGCCCTTCTGCCACAAGGTGGACAAGAAGGAGCGCCTGAAAGGCATGTACAAGTCCGACAATGCAGCTCCCATCAAGCGCAGCGAAGAAAACCCTGTGGTTTACAACCTCTACCACGGCGGCGTTCTGGAAGGCAGGGCGCACGAGCTTCTGCATGTGCATTATAAAGGTGCCGAAACCCATTGACATTCCTGCGATTTTCGCATAGAATACGCTTACACAGATGATCTGACTGAAAACAGAATACCGCCATCGGAGGACTGGTGCGCCGCAGCGCCACGGCCGGCTCAGGCCGGCCTCAGTCGAGAAGATGTCGGGTGCGCCCGGTTATTGTAGTTTACAATGACCGGGTGTTTTTTTATCTTCTTCTCACAATGCTCGCGTCCTATTGTGCGCTTCTGCTGTGTTATGGATAGCCTTGCGAAAATGCAGGCGGAACGGAGGGAACGATGTTTCTGAAAAAAGAAAAGTACACGGACAAAACCGTGCGTGCAAAAAAGGAAGAACACACCTATGGCGTGATCGGCCTGGGAAGATTCGGCATGCCTCTGGCGATCAAGTTGGCCGAATCAGGGAAGGACTGCATCGTCATAGATAACTGTGAAGAAAAGCTTCGGGCCATCCGGCCCTATACGGACTATACCATTCTTGTCACCATGAACCTGATTCAGCTCGGCGTGCCCCGCGTCATCGCCAAGGCAACCAGCCGGGAACAGGGACTGGTGCTGGAAACGCTCGGCGCAGAGGTGGTATTCCCGGAGCATGATATGGCCCTGCGCGTGGCAAGGAGAATCCTCACCTCCAGCGTGATCGACCACCTGTCCCTGAAGGATAATATCGAGATATCCAAAATCGAGGTGACAGAAAGGATGAACGGCCAGACCATACGCTCTTTATACCTGCGGCAGAGATATAAGCTGAACATCATCGCCATCGAAAGCGAAGGCGGCACCGAAACGGAAATCGAACCGGAGGCTGTAAAATATTCTGTGTCTATGGGAATGAAACCTTCCAGATAAGAATTCG
>UQVK01000011.1 GCA_900544445.1 uncultured Lachnospiraceae bacterium | reverse complement strand
ATAAAGTTTAGCGCTTGCTGAACTGCGGAGCGCGACGGGCAGCCTTGAGGCCGTACTTCTTTCTTTCTTTCATACGAGGGTCACGGGTCAGGAAGCCTGCCTTCTTCAGCACAGGTCTGAACTCCGGATCAGCCTCGAGCAGAGCTCTTGCGATGCCGTGTCTGATGGCGCCTGCCTGTCCGGTGTAGCCGCCGCCCTTCACGTTAACCAGGATATCGAACTTTCCGTCCGTATCGGTAGCTACCAGAGGCTGACGAACGATCACCTTCAGGGTCTCAAGTCCGAAATACTCGTCGATGGATCTCTTATTTACGGTAATGGTTCCGTTTCCGGGTGCCAGATATACTCTTGCGATAGATTTTTTTCTTCTTCCGGTTCCATAATATCTTGCTGCGTTAGCCATTTTCTAATTTCCTCCTTATTAGAATCCCTGGATTAAAATGTCAGCACTTCGGGCTTCTGAGCCTGATGCTTATGCTCGCTTCCCGCATATACATGAAGCTTGGTGTACATCTGTCTTCCAAGGGGTCCCTTCGGAAGCATGCCCTTTACTGCAAGCTCGATCACCTGCTCAGGCTTCTTCGCCATCTTCTCCTTCAGGGTAACTTCCTTCATGCCGCCCACATAGGCAGAATGATGATGATAAACCTTCTGATCCATCTTCTTACCGGTAACCTTCACCTTCTCGGCGTTGATTACGATCACATAATCCCCGGTATCTACATGAGGAGTGAACTCCGGTTTGTTCTTTCCCCTGAGCACTTTGGCAACCTCAGATGCCAGGCGGCCGAGGGTCTGGCCTTCCGCATCCACAACATACCATTTTCTATCAATCTTAGCCGGATTAGCCATAAATGTTTTCATTGCGTACCTCCATCGAATTGAACGTTTCTGAAACACTGTTTCTTTTACGAAAGCCCTGGGAAGTGAGCCTCCGCCTGATTATGTCAAAATGCCTTTCCGGGGCTTTGGTAAGGCATTTACCAACATTGTCGCACTGAATTATTATAGGCTGTGCACCTGCATGTGTCAACCATTTTTTTCATCATTTTCCGCATTTTTTAAGACTTTCCGTTACACGTCACATCCTGGCCACGCACCTGCTGCGCACTCCTTCAGAACCGGGAATTCATAGGACACCAGGATCAGCCCCCTGGCCGGAGCGGTGGGACCTGCCGCGCGCCGGTCCTTTGCTTCGAGAATGTCCCGGACCGTTTCCGGCGGATATTTTCCCCGGCCGACCTCCATCAGGGTTCCGGCGATGATGCGCACCATATTATAGAGAAAACCGTTTCCCTGAATCCGGATGGTCAGCTTCGTGCCTTCCCGCCGTACGCTGCATTCATAGATGGTGCGCACCGTGCTCTCCACCTGTGCGCCCGCGCTGCAGAAGCTCTGAAAATCGTGTTCTCCCGCCAGGTATTGTGCCGCGCGCTGCATTCGACTCTCATCCAGAGGCACATAACAGAAATGGCTGTAAAGGCGCTCCAGCGGATTGGGAAATGCTTCATTCAGGATGTGATACTCATAGGTTTTAACGCTGTCCGTCTTCCTCGGATGAAAATCGGAAGGAACCTCTCTGGAGGCACGGATTCGGATATCCTCCGGCAGCCGCTGATTCAGGGCGTAGGTGAACTTGTCCGCTCCCATGCGCGCCTGCGTATCAAAAACGGCCACATTTCCCAGGGCATGAACGCCTGCGTCCGTCCGGCTCGCACCGATCACCCGCACCGGCTCCTTGGTCAGATCCGTAAGGCACTGATCCAGGATATCCTCGATGCTGTTTTTGTCCGGCTGTCTCTGCCAGCCATGGTAGCCGGTGCCGTCATAGGCCACCGTCAGCATGATCCGTCTCATGAAAACAATCCTTTCTGCAGCGTTAAAACAGAATCCGTCCTGCCACAACCGCAAGGACCAGATAAAGAAACAGGATGAAAAATGCGAGGTGATCCCGCCTTTTATAGATCAGAGGCTTCATCTTCGTTCTTCCGTCGCCTCCCCGGTAGCAGCGCGCTTCCATCGCCATCGCCAGATCGCTGGCCCGGCGGAACGCCGATATGAACAGAGGAACCAGCAGCGGAACCAGGCTTTTCGCCTTCTGAATCAGGTTTCCGCTGTCAAAATCCGCTCCCCGCGCCATCTGCGCCTTCATGATCTTGTCCGTCTCTTCCAGCAGAATCGGAATAAACCGCAGAGCGATTGACATCATCATGGCGATCTCATGCACCGGCACGCGCAGCCTGCGGAGCGGCTTCATCAGGCTTTCCATTCCGTCCGTCAGATTGTTCGGCGTGGTGGTGAGCGTCATGACCGAAGAACCGATGATCAGAAAGGAAAGGCGGATCGCCATTTTCACCGCCGTTTCCAGTCCCTCCCAGGTGATGGTCAGACGCCAGATGGACACGAGGGGACGGCCCGGCGTGAGAAAGAGGTTGAAAATCACAGTAAAAATAAGAAGAAACAGAATCGCCTTCATGCCTTTTACCATGAATTTGAAGGGCACATGGGACAGCTTTATGGCGCAGACCAGAAAAAGCCCGGCGATCAGGTAGCCCGGAAAGCTGTCCACCAGGAAAAGAGAAATGATGAACACAATGGTGGCGATCAGCTTTACCCTGGGGTCCAGCCTGTGGATCACCGATTCCGTCTGATAATATTGTCCTAAGGTAATGTCTCTCAGCATCTGTCCGTTTCCTTTTCTGTCCCGATATTTCCGGCACTGTGATCTTCCGTTCCGCTATTTCCGGCGCTGCGGTCTTCGACTCCGAACGCCTCACAAATCGCGTCCACAGCCTCTGTAAGGGTGGTCGCATCCGCATTTGGCACCAGTCCCGCTTCCTTCAGGGTATGCATGATGTAGGTGACCTGCGGAGCGGCAAGTCCCACCGCCTCCAGTTCCTTCACATGGCGGAACACTTCACGCGGCTTTCCATCCAGCATAACACTTCCATGGTTCATCACGATAATGCGGCTCACATAGTTCGCCACATCCTCCATGCTGTGGGAAACCAGGACTACGGTCATTCCTGTCTTTTCCCGCAGCGCGGCGATCTCTCCCAGAATCTCATCCCGCCCTCTCGGATCCAGCCCGGCGGTGGGTTCGTCCAGAACCAGCACATCCGGGTTCATGGCGAGCACACCGGCGATGGCCACCCTTCTTTTCTGTCCGCCGGACAGGTCAAAGGGAGACTGATTATAATATTCCTCTCCGATTCCCACCAGTTCCAGCGCCCGCCTCGCCCGCTCTTCCACCTCTTCTTTAGGAAGACCCAGGTTTTTGGGGCCGAAACAGACGTCCGAAAATACGTCGATTTCAAAAAGCTGATATTCGGGATACTGAAAAACAAGACCGACTCTGCTGCGCAGCTCCTTCAGATTGTATCCCTTTTCGTAGATATTCGTTCCGTTATAATAAATCTTTCCGTCCGTCGCCTTCAGAAGGCCGTTCAGATGCTGCACCAGCGTTGATTTTCCGGAGCCAGTATGCCCGATGAGACCGACGAATTCTCCGTCCTCAATCGTCAGGCAGACATCCTTCAGAGCGGCCACGCTCAGCTCCGTGTCCGCACCGTATACATAATTTACATGCTCCAGCCTGATTGACATTTCTGCAGCTCCTCCTTCAGCTCCTGTGTGGTGAGTATCCCGTCCGGCAGCGGAAAGCCTCTCTGCTTCAGCTCCCAGGCAAGCAGAGTAACCTGCGGCACGTCAAGCCTCAGCTCCTTCAGATGTTCCACCTGAGAGAAAACTTCCCGGGGCGTGCCGGAAAGCACCACCTTTCCTTCATCCATCACGAAAACTCTGTCCGCATGGATCACCTCTTCCATATAGTGGGTGATCAGAATGACGGTCACGTTCTCCACCTGATTCAGCGCGCGCGCCGCCCGGATCACCTCTTTCCGGCCGCTGGGATCCAGCATGGCCGTCGGCTCATCCAACACGATGCATTTGGGATGCATGGCGAGCACGCCGGCGATGGAAACCCGCTGCTTCTGACCGCCGGACAGCTTGTTGGGAGAAAATTTGCGGTATTCATACATGCCCACCGCTTTCAGGCTTTCCTCCACCCGCTCCCAGATTTCTTTTGTGGGAACGCCCATATTTTCCGGGCCGAAGCCCACGTCCTCTTCCACCACCTGGCCGATGATCTGATTGTCCGGATTCTGGAATACCATTCCCGCGGTCTGCCGGATATTCCAGACGTTTTTCTCTTCCTTCGTGTCCATTCCGTCCACCCAGATGGTTCCCTGCGTCGGACAGAGAAGCGCATTGATATGCTTTGCCAGCGTGCTCTTCCCGGAACCGTTATGGCCAAGGATGGCGATGAATTCTCCCTGCTCCACCTGCAGGCTCACGCCGTCCACCGCCCGGACGGATCCTGTCTCATTTCCTTCCTCATCGTGCCTCACATAATCATAGGAAAGCTCAGATGCTTCTATTATCTTCATTCGATTTGTTACCCTGTTTCACTTTTTGGTTTACAATCACTGTTACTTCCCTATTGTACTGGAAATCTGATGGAAATACAAGAAAAATACCTGTTGATTTTCTGCCTGTACAGGAGTACCATTATCTGGCTCTCTGCGATAAAAGAAACGCATATACCATATACATGGAAAGGAACAGCAAACATCATGCTCAGACAAAAGACAAAACACGTGAATGATTTCGGGAAGGACAGTGTCCCTTCTCTGGTTCTGCGAGTGTCCATCCCGTTCATGTTCGCACAGTTTGTAAATGTGCTTTACAGTATTGTAGACCGCATCTATGTGGGAAATATTCCGGAAATTGGTGCGATTTCTCTGGCCGGAGCAGGGGTCTGCGCTCCCATCATCACGCTGCTCTCCTCCTTCGCCACGCTGGTGGGAATCGGCGGTTCGATTCTTTTTTCCATGCGTCTGGGTCAGGGAGATAAAAAAGAGGCGGAACGCATCCTGGGTAACTGCTTCAGCCTGCTGCTCATTCTGTCCGCCGTGCTCACCGTCCTGTTCCTTCTCACCAAGGATCTGCTGCTTCGCTGGTTCGGAGCGAGTGATGCTTCCTTCCCCTATGCGGATACCTATCTAACCATTTATACCTGCGGCACCTTTTTCGCCCTGCTTTCCATGGGGATGAATTATTTTATCACCGCGCAGGGCCATCCCATGCTGGGCATGGTGACCACGCTCATCGGCGCCATCGTCAATATCATTCTGGATCCGGTTTTCATTTTCCTGTTCCACATGAATATCGCCGGCGCTGCCGTCGCAACCGTGCTGGCGCAGCTCTCCTCCTGCATCTTCGTGCTCTGCGTGCTGAGAAGCGGGAAAATGAGCATCCCGCTTCATCTCAAAAAACCGGAACGTCAGCTCGCTGGACGGATCTTTGCGCTCGGCTTTTCCCCCTTCCTGATCCTGGCAACGGACAGCGTCATCATCATCGCCATGAATGCGGTCCTTCAGTATCACGGCGGCACGGGCTACGGGGATACGCTGATCACCTGTGCCACCATCGTTCAGAGTTACATGCTTCTGATCACCTCGCCCATGCTGGGCATCACAGGCGGCTCCCAGCCGCTCATCAGCTATAACTACGGAGCGGGAAATCAGGCGCGCATCCGGCGGATCGTCCTCTGCGTGCTTCTTCTCTGCATCGGCTTCACCACCGTCATGTTCCTGATTTCCCGCTTTCTTCCTTCCGCCTTTGCAGGCATTTTCACGGACAATCCGGATTATATTGAGCTGTCTGTCTGGGGGATCCGGGCGTTCACACTGATGATCATCCCGCTCTCCTTCCAGTACACCTTCGTGGATTCCCTGACCGCCCTGGGACTGACCAGGCTTTCCCTTTCCCTGTCCCTCTTCCGGAAATGCCTCTATTTTTCCGCTACCTGCCTGCTGCCCTTTGCCTTCGGCGCAGCCAGCGCCTTCTATGCGGAGCCCGTGGCGGACGGCATCAGCTTCCTGATATCCACCGCTTCCTGGCTGGTTGTATATCAGCGTTTCCTGAAAAAACCGGGAGATCTTTCCAAAATCGCCCTGGGAAGGAAGGAATCGGCGGCGGCTTAATCCCTGCTTTCCCTCATCGGCACGAACCAACGGTTCGTGCCGTTTTTCGTTCATGCTGCCTTCCGTTCTCCGATAAGTTTACGCCTCATCCCACAGTTTCTGGATATGCTCTCTCGCTGAAACGGCATTTTCCGGCACGGTATTCTCCAGAGTCGCATGAATGAAGGGCTTATCGTACTTCATGAAACGAACCAGCTCATCATATTCCATCTGTCCCTGTCCAACGGCCAGCTCTTCCACCTCGCCGTTCTTTATGGCGAAATCCTTCAGATGGACTACCGCAACATCCTCTCCCAGAACGTCGATGGCTTCCTTGATCACATCATGATAACCGGCAATGTTGGTCTTATCCAGCAGATTGACCGGATCCAGGATAATCTGGAGATTGGGCGACTGGATGGCGTCCAGCACTTTTCTGGCCCGATGTACGTCATACACGATATGGCGGATGACCGGCTCGATGGCAACGATCACTCCCATGTGCTCCGCATATTCCACCACTCTGTCCAGATTTCTGGTAAAGGTGGTCAGCGCCTCCTCCGTCCGGCTGTTTGGATCGATCGCATACTGCTCGTTGGGCGTTCCCGTCTCCGTACCCACTACGCCGGCTCCCAGCTGGGAAGCGAAGCGGATCTGCGCCTTATAGGTCGCGATGGTATCCTCCAGCTGTTTCTGGTTGGGGTTTGCCAGGTTCAGATAACAGCCCAGCACCGCAACGTCCAGATCGTTCGCCGCAAACAGCTTCCTCAGATACATGGCAAAGCCCGGCGTGAGCGTGCCGTTCGTGATCGGGAAATCCTCGATCACCTTTCCCAGCGCCACGTGCGCACAGGAAAAGCCCTGCGCCCTCGTTTCAGCCAGCCGCTGGGGCAGCGGCTGTACCTTTGTGTCATGCAAACGAATTCCTACCTGCATTTTTTCCTCCATTCCTGTCTGAAAAAAGAAGGACATCCTTATGCGAACATCCTTCTCTTTTCCTGTCAAGCTTCTCTTTCACACCATCCTGATTCCGGTGTGATTCACTGCTTCTATTTTATTCTATTTATCCTTCTACCGCAAGCATTTTGGTCGCATAGGCTTCCAGAGAAATCTCCACACGTCCGTTCTTCGTCTGTACGCCGGTCGTCTGCGGCTGATCGCTGTTGTTGATCACAACCAGCTGGCCGCTTCCCGGATAATATGCGCACTCCGTATATACATTGTCGGTCAGATACAGATCGTTTTCCAGCTCTCCGCCCGCCATACGGATCAGGTTCAGCAGCATTCTGGTGTTCTCAATGGTCTTTTCAAAAGAGGCCAGATAAATGCCGTATCCCTTCCCGAAACGGTTCACGGTTAGGGTGGGAACGGTTCCGTCCGCAGCGAGCACCTTCGCCTTTCCGTCGGTCAGATAAGGCACGCCCTTTCTGTAGTCGCCGGTTTTTTTCACGAAGCTTCCTTCCGGCATGAGCTTCTCGTCCTGCTGTACCTCAAAGGACCATTTCCCATGGCAGAGCTTCGCGCCGGTGTCCTCGTCCACGCCCAGCACGTTCGCCATGCGGAAGAAGCTGTCATAGCCTTCCACTGCGGACGGCTCATTCACACCGATGAAGGTGCCGCCTTCATACACGAAGCAGGTGAGCTTTTCCAGCACTTCCGCGTCCTTCCAGGCATCTCCGCCGCTCCAGGCGCTTCCCGCAAAGCCTGCGTTGATCACCACATCCACATCGGCAAGCGCGCCGTTCTTCACATCCTCAAAGCTGATGAAGCGCACATCCACCGGCAGGCCGGACAGGGCCTCGTTGATGTGGATCAGGTCGTTCATATAAGTCTCATGGAAATGTCCGGACAGAGTCCAGGAGCGCAGCTTTCCCCAGTAGTGCAGCACCGCAACCTTCGTGCGGATGCTGTAGGGCGCGCCCTCTCCGTGAAAGCCCAGAATGGTGCGGAACTCATCGGCCACCTGCTCGATGTAGTCACAGAAATCCGGGAAATCCTGTACCAGATGCAGGTATCCGCCCAGGCCGATTCTCTGCACGGGCTCACGCAGCAGCGCGCGGCGCACGCTGTTCCAGTATTTCTTTGCCTCCAGCGTGGGATCTCCGCCCTCCATGAATGTGGGCGCTCCGCCCAGGCCCACAGGGAACAGGTAAGGATGCAGGCGCAGCTCATGGGTATCCACCTTTACACCGGCGCACAGCCTCGCCTCATAGCCGGAAAATACACACTTGATCAGACCGTCAAAGCCGAACTCCTGGAATCTTCCGTTATAGGGCTCGATTCCCACCCAGCTGTCGTCATAGAACACATAGGCTTTTTTTCCGTAGGAATGCACCATATCCACCAGCTGTCTGCCGAAGGAAATGACGAAATCATTGATGAATTCCATCCAGTCCGCCTTCCGTTTATTTCCCGGCATATGGGTCACATGCAGCTTTCCCTGGTTGATGAAGTCCTCGGCCGTCATGCGGTAACCGTATTTCTTTTCAAACTCATCCAGAGCCCGCTCGCTCACGGTGAAATCATAGGAGCCCCAGTCCGTAAACAGGTTGCGGCAGTTCTCATCGCTTCCCCAGATCCAGACAAAATTGTAGAACATGGAGGTGAAGCGCACCACCGTGGTTGCCGGATGGGTTTCGCACCAGTTCTTCATCCAGCCCAGCAGATATTCCCTGGTTTCCGGATACATGGGATCGATCTGCATCAGATGCTCCTTATCCCAGTTGTTGGTGGTGTGGTTGTACATGGAAATCTCTTCCCAGATCCGATAGGCCATGAAGCTGACCGTATAGGTATGGAACGGCACAGGGGAAGCGATGGTAACGCATCCGTTTTCCGCATCATAGCTCCATCCCTCCGACGCAAGCTCTTCATCTGTGGTGCGGTCATATACCTGCCAGTAGGATCTGGCGTTTTCACCATCGTTCACGCGGAACTGCTCCTCAAAAAAGCCGTCCATCAGGCGGATGGAAAGCGGCCCCTCCGCCGCCGTCCTCGGAGCGGTCATCAGGAAGCACTGCTGCAGCTTGTCCTGATTCTGCCTTGCCCATTCATTATGGTCCCGGATGATACAAATGGTGGAATAGATTCCGTAGCCCGCTTCCAGGATCTCATCAGAAAGGACGGTTCCATCGCTGTCACGGATCACGTCCGCCCCCCATTTCTCTGCCATTTCCAGAGTCAGCTTCTCATAGCCCGCTTCTCCCGGCAGAGTAAAACAACCTTTTTTCTTCTCAATACTCATATTCTGTCTCCATTATCCTTTTGAACAAAAAACAGCCACACCATTTCAAAGCGCCAGCCTCCGGACCATTCCGGCAGCTTCCTTTCGCTTCACCGGCCCGTTCAGCGCCGTATTTTCATCGATCAGGCCAAGCGCCGCGCTCTCCCGCACCGCCCTTCTGGCAAAATCAGGGGCCTGCCCCTGTGTGGAAATGTCCTCTTCCTGCGTACCCATTCTTCCGCGAAAGCCGTTCATCAGCATGGCAAGGAACTCCGCCATCGTGATCTCCGCGTCCGGAAGGAATTTCCCTCCTTCCGTCATTTCCGGCGGAATCAGGCCGTTCTGCCAGGCGCATTCCACCGCGCCCGCATACCATTCATGGCCGATCACATCATCGAACATGTCATTATAGACATTGGTCGGGAAAAATTTCAACGCCTGAATCATCATGGGAAGCGCTTCCGCCCGTGTCAGCATATCCTCCGGCCTTTCCAGATCGTTGAAAAGCACCTCCGCAGCCGGGGCGGTCTTTCCCTTCATCTCTTCCGGAATCTCCGGCACGCGGCAGTCATTTCCCGGCTCCCAGTATCCGAAGCCTCCTCTGCGGATGAAGGACGCAAGCTTTTCATAAGCCGCGACGCTTCCCTCATCGGCCACCTCCGGTTCTCCGTCCAGGCCCGTCCTTCCAACGAATCCGGCAAGTCCCTGCGCCACCCAGCCGGCCGCCTGATAGGCGCCGTAATCATTGCTGTGGGTGAAATCATTGGGATAGAACCACTGCTTTGCCGCTTCCAGCCCTTTTACCAGCACAAAATTCCTGCTCGCCGCATGCAGGTCCACCACCGGAACCTTCCGTTCTGTGCCCAGACGTTTCACCGCCTGCGCATATTCCGCAAGCAGATCGTTATAGGTTCCGTCCAGCCCCTTCCAGGTATTCCGGGCGATGGGTGTCACCAGAATCGGATAAGCCCCTTTCCCCCGGATCTCGGAAATATAGCGGTCCAGATTTTCCCGGTAGCCTTCTTCCGCCTTCAGATGGTCCAGCTTCTGGTCGTTATGGCCAAACTGAAGCAGCACATAATCGCCTGCTCTCAGTCTGTCATACAGAATCGCGTAATGTCCTTCCTCCCGGAAGCTTTCCGTGGTCAGCCCGGAATGGGCGTGATTGGATACCGCAATCCGGCTGTCCAGATAAGCGGAAAGCATCTGTCCCCAGCCGCTGTAACTTGCGCCCGGCGCATATGGATATTCCGCGCTCTGATCCGTCACCGTGGAATCCCCGGCGATATAGATTACAGGACACTCAACCGGTTCAATCTGAACTGCGGAAAGCGCCGCTCCCTTTCCGATGAGAGCGATATCCACCGTGGTATCCGGATACATTTCCGTTTTCCCTCTGGGGACAATGGCAGAGACATTTACGATGCCTTCCACCATCTGACGCTGTCCATACTGCAGGGTCCCCTTCCAGGCGAGATGCCTTCTTCCCAGGAACAGAAAAACCTCCGTTTCCATTTCCGCACATCCGGTCAGGCTTACCTTGATCCGGTAATTGCCCTCCTTCTTCACATCTGCCTTAAAGAGAAGGGGAATCCGCCGTCCCGCGCTGTTGTATTCTGTACCGGAGCAGTCCGCAGTCAGGCATCCCTCCTCTTTCATTTCCAGCTGCGTAATGTCTTCCTCCTGATACCACCAGACCGGTTCAAAGCCGGAGTTCAGTTCCGGAAGACGCAGAAGCTCCTGCTCCCTCCGGTTTTTTTCCGTCACAAATCCCCAGCCCTGTTCCGCCGTCCAGGGAAGCGGCCGCGTTACGGCAATGACCGCCATTCCGGCCGGGAAACCGGACGAAATACCATCCGCTTCCCCGCTTCCAAGCCGAAAACACATTCCGTTCATTTACAGCGCACCATCCTTCTCGATCTGGTCGGATACCAGCAGTTTGGAGAAAAAGGCAAGCGCAAGTCCCTGTCCCCAGCCCTGAATCCAGTCTCTGCTGATGCTGCGGTATCCCTCGATATCCTTCATGACCGCAGTGCCGCCGGATACGTTCATCACCTTGCCATCCTCACTGACATTGGCGAGAAGGCCTTTGATGGACTTATTGATATATTTGGAATGAAGCGGATTGCCTCTCTCCAGCATGGCTGCCGCGATTCCTGCGGATGCGGAAATTTCCTCATAGGATTCCGGATCATCCAGGACCGTTCTCCAGAGACCGTTTTCCGTCTGCAGAACCTTCAGCGCGGAAAGCTGCTCATTGAGGGAGCCGGCCACATCCATGTACCTGGGATACAGATAGCATTCCGGAAGCCTTCCTCCCACCTGGGACATGGTGTAGGCTGCCCACGCGTTTGCCCTTCCCCAGTAAATGCCGGACATATGGTCCTTCGTAATGTTATTGTAACCATGATAATACAGGCCGTTTCCGGGATTCTGCAGATACTTGATGTGCCAGTACCACTGGTTCAGTGCATCGTTGATCATGTCCTCATCCTTCAGCTTCACGCCCACACGAAGCAGAACGAAGGCCGCCATGAACAGCGTGTCCGCCCATGCCTGTTCCGGGAAGTCATTGTTGGCGGATACCGTATGCTGCAGCACATGATCGCCGAAACGAAGAGCATCGTTTCTGATATAATCAACCTTGCTCATCAGGATATCCCAGTAGCGCTGTTCCCCGGTCGCCTCATACAGGGTGATCAGGCAGTGGCCCATGGCGCAGGCGTTCACCGTCCATACCTTCGGGAGCCCCAGATCGATCAGTTCGTCCACCCTGTCCTTTAAAAGCTTCAGGTACTCTTCCTTTCCCGTCTTTTCATAAGCCTCGCTGACACCGTAATAGGCGACGCCGCAGGGCCAGTCCCAGGTCAGGTCCATATTCATGGTTTTATGTACGATGCGGTCAATCACATCCTCGATTTGTTTCTTGTCATACTCAAGCTTCAGCATACTTCCTCCATTCCGCCCCTCATCGCAAAGGAAAGGGCCTGTTTTTTTTCATCATACCGTTCTGCTGTCTATCCGGCAATAATCATTTTCCAATCGGAATACTCCGTTCTTTTCCTGGTATCCGGCTGTGCTCATCCGCCCGTTTTTGCTTTTTAGAAAGGCCCCCCAACCAAAGCCGGGGGGCCTTCTCACTCTGTGATGTTCCCGGTCGGCCTGCTCCGGCAGTCAGCCGCCTGAAAGGGATCGGGAAATATTATGATGCTTACAGCTTATTCCGGCAGATGTGTGGTCTGACCATTGTCGTAAGCCTCGCCTCTCTGGTCGATGATCTCCTGATATCCGGCATCCAGGTATTCCTGGGCTCTCTGGTCATACAGGGAATCGAACTCCTCAGGAGAGCACATGGTCAGCTCGTCACGGTACTGTACATACAGGGAACCAAGGGTATCGCTGTAGTCGGATTCCGCTTCGATTACCGTAGAGAACATGCAGGGAACGATGGCAAGACCTTCTGCCGCCTGCTCCACACGGGTATTATAGTATTCAAGGATCTGAGCAACCAGCTCCTCGGTCTGAGGCAGATCGGTCGGGAAGCTCGCTCTGATATCCGCTTCCGGATCACCCAGAACTCTGGACGCGGTAACAGGAGCAACATAGTCCGCATTGTTGTTGTAGCCCTGCTTGTATTCACCGTCATAATCGCCGACGCTTACCGGATTGCCATCCTCGCCGACAGTATAGTTCTCGCCTTCCACGCCCCACTGCAGGGTGAAGAGAACATCCTCCTGGCTCATCCATTCCAGATACATCCAGGCTGCCTTGATCTCGTCTTCCGTAGCGGAGGAAGAGAAGCCGACCATCATGCCGAACGGGTTGTCCGCACGGTATGCAGAGGTCTCTCCATATACATAGTCAGCAGGAACGATCGCCAGCTTGCCGTCCGGGTTCTGCTCATAGAACGCGGTCAGGAAGTCAACATTTCCGGAAATGTATCCGCCAAAGGAATACTGTCCGCCGTTTACAAAGTTGGCCTTTGCGGTCTCGGTGTCGGTTACATAATACTCAGGATTGGTGATGCCGAGGTTATACTCCTCGTTCGCATACTGAAGCAGCTTCTTGTTGGGCTCCCAGCTCATTGCCACGATGCTGTAATCGCCGTACTGTGCCCATTCTCTCTCATCAAAAGGCATGGTTCTGAAAGCGTCGTTCTGGTCGGATCCAAGTCCGGTCAGCATGCTTCCTCCGCCGGGATGCTCACAGATGCCTGCATCCATGATCTTCTGCATGGCATCCAGATACTCCTCACGGGTGGTGGGAACATGGTCATATCCTACCTCCTCCAGCCAGTCCATACGGACGAAGGTCTGGAAGCTGTATGCGGTGTTAGAATAAGGTCTCTCAGCAAACACAAAATAGGTTTCGTCATTCTGGGTGGAATACTGGAGCTGATCCAGTTCTACCATCCGGTTGTAATACGTAGGCGCAACGGAAGCGAACTCATTCATATCGAAGGTGGTCAGATATCCGTCGTTCGCCCACTGGGAAAGCTTGGGATAGTCGAACTCCATCAGCATGGTAGGCAGGGTGCCTGCAGATGCCAGCAGAGCATAATCGGTCATAACATCGTTACGGGTGATCGGAACGAATTCCACGGTGATGTTCCACTGATCGCCGAAGTTCTCCTGAATCCACTGGGTCCAGTAGTTGCTGGTCACATCTGGAACGCCTTCCACGCCTCTGTCATAAACCGGAACCTGCAGGGTTACATTCTCTGCAAAGGGCTCCCAGCTGTCCATTCCGCCGCCTTCCGCAGCTGCCGCCTCGGTGGATGCCGCTTCCGTTGCGGCTGTGGTCTCCGCCGTGCTTTCTGCAGAACTTTCTGCCGTGGTTTCGGCGAGAGCGGAACTCTCGGTTGTGCTGCTGTTTCCGCAGCCTGCAAGCATACCAAGAGCCATCACTGCAGCGACCGCAAGCGCGAGCGCTTTCTGAAGAGATTTCTTCTTCATAAAAAATCCTCCTTTAAATTTTGTTATAGTTTATTGGAACCGGAAGGCCGCTTCAGCCTTCCGGCAAACTACCGGAAAACCGGGATTTTTGAATCGCCGTCCAAAGGCATCAGCCCTTCACTGCGCCGATCATGACACCCTTCACGAAATACTTCTGGACGAAGGGGTAGATGCAGATGATCGGAATCGTTACGAACATGATGGACGCCGCCTGCAGCACCTCAGGGGTACTGGTAACAGCCGCCGCTTCAGAAAGAGCGGTCGTCTGCGATTCCATGGCGGAAGATACCATCTGGGAAAGACGGTACTGCGCCATCTTCAGGTCATTCGACTGGATATAGTACATGTTGTCCGCATAGGAGTTCCAGCGGCCTACCGCATAGAACAGGGACAGCGTCGCGATGATGGGCTTGGACAGCGGCAGCACAATCTTCCACAGGATCTGGAAGTTGCTCGCTCCGTCCAGGAACGCGGATTCCTCCAGGCTGTCCGGAATGCTGGACTGTAAGTACGTTTTCATGATCAGCATGTTGTAGGGCGAATAGATCAGAGGAAGAATCAGCACCCACATGGTATCCAGCAGATGAAGGTCTCTCATCAGCAGGTAGGTGGGGATCAGTCCTGCGGAAAAGTACATGGGAAACATCAGCAGGAACGTCAGCACGCTTCTTCCCTTCAGCCTTCTCTTGGAAAGGGGATATGCCGCACAGGTACATACGAGCATTCCCAGCACGGTGAAGATCGCCGTCACCACCACGCTGTAGCCCATGGCGTATACCATGCTTCCATCCTTGAACAGGGATACATAGGCGTCAAAGGTGATATCCTTCGGGAGCAGGAACACTTCTCTGGACAGCACCGCCGAGTTGCTGGAAATGGACTTGGCCGCCAGGTTGATAAACGGAAGCACGCATGTCAGGCAGAGGATCACGATTATGAGCATCATGACCGCGTCGCCGATCCGGAATTTGTTAATGGCCCGGTTGCCCTCGGAGGCTTCTATCTCACGTGACACATTTTTCTTATTCTTTGCCATTTTCTCACACCTCCTTACAGCAGTCCGTCTTCGCCCAGACCCTTGGCTACCTTGTCAGACGCCAGCACCAGGAACAGGCCGACGAGAGACTGGAACAGGCCTACCGCAGTAGCTTCACTGAAATGTCCGCTGTTCAGACCCTTTTCATAAATATAGACAGCGAGCTGATATTCGAAATCTCTGACCTGGCTGTTTGCAAATGCCTGCAGACGTTCCAGGTTGCTGTTCATTACCTTACCAAGGTTCATGATCAGCAGGGTTACCGCCGTACCCTTGATGCCCGGCAGCGTGATGTACCACATCCTCTTCCACCGGCCGGCGCCGTCAATCATGGCTGCCTCATACAGTTCTCCGCTGATACCCGTGATAGCAGCCAGATAAATGATGGTACCCCATCCCATGGTCTGCCATACGCCGACGAGCAGGTAGGTCACAGCCCAGTGCCATTTCTCTGTCAGGAAGGGAATGCCTTCATCGATCAGCCCCCAGTTCATCAGCAGCATGTTGATGGTACCGCTCTGGGGACGGAACATCTGATAGGCCACGCTTCCGATGATGACCCAGGAAAGGAAGTGGGGCAGATACAGGATGGTCTGCGTCACCTTCTTGAATCTTGCATAGCGCAGTTCGTTCAGCATCAGCGCCAGAATGATCGGGATCGGGAACTGCAGAGCCAGATCCAGAATGTTAAATACGATGGAATTGCGCAGGGCTTTCAGGAAGTCCCTGTCCTTGAATATCTTCTGGAAGGTTTCCAGACCGACCCATTCGCTTCCCTCATAACCTCTGGCCGGCTTGTAGTCCATGAATACCATCCGCAGGCCGGGATATGCCGCATAGTTGAAAATGATCACCATGAGCAGTGGAAGCAGGCACAGCAGATACAGCTGCCAGTCCCTTCTGAAGGCCTTTTTCCAGGTGGTATGAACCTGCACCTGTGGCGCTTTGGATTTACTTTTCGCCATATTTTTTCCCTCCTAAATTTGTACATAAAAAAACTGAAAATGAAATCTTTTTCTGTCACTATGTACATCTCCGTAATTTCTATGTTATTATTATCATATATATAAAAGGTTTTTTCTAATCAAATACATGGCAAAACCGAGCAATATCAACCATTTATTTAAAATTTCCGAAAAAACTGCCGACTTATTTTCGAGAAGAGAGAGTTTTTTCCTTTTATGCTCTGATCAAACTGCCCGACCATACTTTGTTTTTTCAATTCCTTTTGAACATTTTTTCTATTTATGAATCTTCTGTGAACGAAATCTGAATTGTTCTTTCAAAGGAATGGTCGTTTTTCCACATTACCGCATATACAAAAGGAGTTTATGTATGCCCAAACCAAGACATATCGTAACCGAATACCGCAACTACTATCTTCCGGTAGATTTTCCACTTCTCCTGCTCACGGGAGAACACTGGAAAATATCAGATATCCCCAGTTCGCGCCTGCATTTTCACAACTGCCTGGAGATCGGAGTCTGTCATTCCTGGGGCGGCACCATGAAATTTTACAGTAACCCTCTCCGATTTAAAGCCGGAGACGTTACCTGTGTGCCCCGTAACATTCCCCATACCACCTGGTCGGATAAAGGAGATGAAAGCCTCTGGTCCTATCTGTATCTGGATCCGCAGATCATGTTCCGCGATATGCTGCCCCCTTCTGAGGGAGAACCGGATCTGTCCCTTTCCACCTACCAGAATATCCGCCACATCCTGCCGAAGAACGATTTTTCCAAAATATACGCTCTCGTCATGGACGTAATAGAAGAACTGAACGCTGCCAGGCCCAATTACAAGCTCTGTGTCAAGGGCCTTCTGCTCGCGCTCTGTATCGAACTGAACCGAATTCAGGAAGAGGAAAACGCTTCCGCCGCGTTAATGCCCCCCCAACCGAGATTTCCGTACCCGAAAACGCGCTGGTCATCTCTCCTGCCCTGAATTACATTGAAGACAACTATGCCACGCAGTTCTCCATGGAAAAGCTGGCTGAGGTCTGCGGTCTGAGCCCCACGCACTTCCGCAGGGTTTTTCATTCCATCATGAACATGAGCCCTCTGAATTATCTGAACAGCACACGGATCATGAAGGCCTGCAATCTTCTGCGCGGTACGGAGGAGTCCATTCTCACCATCTCTGAAATGGTAGGCTTTGCATCCGTCTCCAGCTTCAACCGTCATTTTCAGGACGTTATCCACCAGACGCCCAGGGAATACCGCATGCAGTCCCCCGGCTCCTCAGGCGGTCTTGTCACTGAACCTCGAAAAACAATCATCGAATTCTCCGGATGGATGGAACCGGAAAAGAATCCCAACTGAATCCCTCCTGGCATATCGCGCAAAAAAAAAGCCCTTCAGCGGAACTTTTTGCATTCCGTTGAAAGGCTCTTATTTTTTAGAAAATATATCAGAGATTATACCAGCTCCAGAACGACTTCCATTGCGCCGTCGCCCTTTCTCTGACCGATCTTGATGATACGGGTATAACCGCCCTTGCGGTCTACATACTTGGGAGCGATTTCGTCGAACACCTTTGCAGGCATATCAACCTTCTTCGTTCCTCTCTTACGTCCGGCAGGAGTGGAAGGAACCTCGGTCACAGGATAAAATACCTTCAGCATCTGTCTTCTTGCATGAAGTCTGCTGGGCAGATCCTTTTTGATCTCCTTCTCTACTTCATCGTAAACGGTAACCTTCTTGCCGTCCACAACTTCCTTCACTCTCTTACCGTCCTTGTCCTTGCGGGGAACCTTTGCGGTAACCTTTACAGTTTCGAAGTTATCCTTCTCCTTCACGCCCATAGCGATGATGCCTTCCGCGATCTTGCGCACTTCCTTAGCTCTCGCTTCCGTGGTAACGATCTTTCCATGATAGAGCAGGTTGGTCACCTGAGCTCTTAAAAGAGCCTTTCTCTGGCTGGAGGTTCTTCCCAATTTTCTGTACTTTGCCATTTTTTCAATCTCACTTTCATTACTGGTGTATCCGGCAGCGCCCTTCGGTCTTATCCGCCGAATACAGTTTTCCAATCATGCTGCAAACAGAAGCCGCGCCCTTCGGTCTTACCGGCTCTGCTCTTTATACCGCGCTGATCAGCGCTGCAAAGGAATCCCGCAGGATTCGTCCACAGGCTGTTACACGTTCACTTCTTCGCTGGGATTCAGCTGAAGGCCCAGCTCCTTTAACTTCGCAAGAACCTCTTCCAGGGACTTGCGGCCCAGATTACGGACCTTCATCATATCCTCGGGGGTCTTGTTCGTCAGCTCTTCCACCGTATTGATGCCCGCGCGCTTCAGGCAGTTGTAGGAACGAACGGAAAGCTCCAGCTCATCGATGCTCATCTCCAGCACCTTCTCCTTCTCGTCGTCCTCCTTCTCCACCATAACCTCTGCGGTTCTGGCATTCTCAGACAGGTCGATGAAAAGGCTCAGATGCTCGCTGAGCACCTTTGCCGCGAGGCTGACAGCCTCATCGGGCGCGAGCGTTCCGTTGGTATACACATCCAGAGTCAGCTTATCAAAGTCTGTCACCTGGCCGACACGGGTATTGTCCACGGTCATATTCACCCTCTCAACAGGGGTGTAAATGGAATCCACTGCGATCACACCGATCGGCAGATCCTCGCTCTTGTTCTTCTCGGCGCTGACATAGCCGCGTCCCTTGGTAATGGTCAGCTCCATGTACAGCTTGCTTTCCTTGCCGCCGCTCAGCGTGGCGATTACGAGATCGGGATTGAGGATTTCAATATCCTGGTCCGCCTGGATGTCAGAGGCTCTGACTACGCCTTCACCTTCGAATTCAATATAAGCGGTCTTGGGTTCGTTGGTCTCGCTGTTGTTCTTGATCGCCAGGCTCTTGATGTTCATGATGATCTCGGTCACATCCTCCTTGACGCCGGGGATGGAACTGAACTCATGCAGCACGCCCTCAATCTTAACCTGGCTGACAGCAGCGCCCGGCAGTGAAGAAAGCATGATCCGTCTCAGCGAGTTGCCAAGAGTAATGCCGTACCCTCTTTCCAGCGGCTCAACGACAAATCTTCCGTACTTCTTATCCTCGGAGATCTCAGCAACCTCAATATTGGGTCTTTCAAAATCAAACACTGCAAATACCCTCCTTTACGAACGAAAAGTTTCTGAAAAGAAACATTCACGCCAGCCGCTTGAAATTACTTGGTATACAATTCGACGATAAGCATCTCGTCAACCGGTACGTCAATCATTTCTCTGGTCGGAAGTTCCTTGATCGTTCCCTTGAAGTTTTCAAGATCTGCATCCATCCACTCCGGAACCAGTCTTCCTGCCGTAACTTCAGCGATTTCCTTGTATCTCTGCAGTCCCTTTGCCTTTTCGGTCAGTTCGATCACATCTCCAGCCTTAACCAGGTAGGAAGGAATGTTCACCTTCTTGCCGTTTACAAGCACATGCTTGTGGCCGACAACCTGTCTGGCCTCTCTTCTGGTTCTCGCAAGGCCCATACGGAAAACCACATTGTCCAGTCTGCTCTCAAGAATACGCATCAGGTTTTCACCAGGCATACCCTTCATTCTGCTGGCCTTCTCATAGTAATTTCTGAAAGGCTTCTCAAGTACGCCGTAGATGAATTTCGCTTTCTGCTTCTCACGCAGCTGCAGGCCATATTCGCTGACCTTCTTGCCCGCTCTCGGGTTCGTTCTGTTGGACTTCTTGTCATATCCAAGATACATGGGCTCAAGACCGAGCGCTCTGCATCTCTTTAATACTGGTGTTCTGTTGACTGCCATGTCAGGCTCCTTTCTTAAAAGGAGTCGCGCCTCCTTCCGGCGCTTCTCCAAAATATTGTTTACAGCGTGCTGTCCGTTTGCTGTGCCTTCCGCCCGCCGAAGCGCAGAAGACCAGGCACGCTTTCTTCCAACCTTTTCGAGTGTGCCGCGCGATGCGCGGCACTTTATGCAGGCTTACTGCCCGCAAGCAGAAGAATTATACTCTGCGGCGCTTGGGAGGACGGCATCCGTTATGAGGAACGGGAGTCACATCCTTGATGCTGGTCACATCCAGACCGCAGGCAGACAGTGCGCGGATCGCAGCTTCACGGCCTGAGCCGGGTCCCTTCACGAATACATCCACGCTCTTTAAGCCGTGAGGAAGAGCTGCCTTCGCAGCAGTTTCCGCAGCCATCTGTGCTGCATAAGGAGTAGATTTCCTTGAACCTCTGAATCCCAGACCGCCGGCGCTTGCCCAGCTGATGGCATTTCCTTCAGTATCCGTCAGGGTAACAATCGTGTTATTGAAGGAAGACTGAATATGTGCCTGTCCGCGTTCAACGTTTTTTCTGACACGCTTCTTTGTTACTTTTTTCGCAACTTTCTTCGCCATTTAAACTAACCTACTTTCCTTTCAACAATTCCTTTGCTTCTTATTTCTTCTTGTTCGCAACGGTTCTCTTCGGGCCTTTTCTGGTTCTTGCGTTGTTCTTGGTGTTCTGTCCGCGAACCGGAAGTCCCTTTCTGTGACGGATTCCTCTGTAGCAGCCGATTTCCTGGAGACGCTTGATGTTCAGAGCGATCTCTCTTCTCAGGTCACCTTCCACTACCATGGTCTCATCGATCACCGCGCTGAGTCTTCTCACCTCATCATCGGTCAGCTCTCTGACGCGGGTATCGGGATTTACGTTCGCCTGCGCGCAGATCTTTGTTGCGCTGGGCCTGCCGATACCATAGATATAGGTAAGTCCGATTTCCACACGTTTTTCTCTGGGTAAGTCAATACCTGCAATACGAGCCATTTACGTCTTTCCTCCGTTTTCTTTCTTTGCCGCGCAGCGTCCGGTCTTTTAAAAACGCTGCACAGCGAGCACAGCACGTTCACGCCCTCCCGCGTTTCCACGCTTCCTGGCGTATCAGACGTCTGTGCATGCTACATACAGTTACTAATTGACTGGGAAAAGCTTCAACGCCTTTCCAGCCGGATATCAATCCGGCCTTTCCGATACTTCGGCATCTGCCGATGCCGAGGATGCATCAAAAATTTCATCCTGATTTTCGGTATCAAAAAGTAATTTCCCGTAAATCCTGCCGGAGGCTTTGCGCAAATCCTTCCGCAGGCATCCGCTCTTATCCTGATGAGCTGTCTTACGTTCAATTATCTGTAAGCACCGTTTCCTTCAACGGTGCTGATGCCGCCTGAATGAAGTCGATTATCCGAGGGATAATCCTGGGATTATCCCTGCCGCTGCTTATGCTTGGGATTCTCGCAGATGATCCTGATGCTTCCTTTTCTCTTGATAACTTTGCACTTTTCGCAAATCGGTTTTACTGATGATCTAACCTTCATGTCAAACCTCCTTTCAAAAAAGACCGTTTTACATTATAACATGCGGTCCCCGCGCTTGCAAGGAATTTTTTGAAATGTTCTTCTTATTTATCTCTCCAGATAATACGTCCCTTGGACAGATCATAGGGGGACAGCTCCAGAGTCACCTTGTCTCCGGGGAGGATACGGATGAAATTCTGTCTCAGCTTTCCGCTGATATGAGCGAGAACCCTGTGTCCGTTCTCCAGTTCCACCTGAAACATGGTATTGGGCAGTTTCTCCACAACAGTTCCTTCGATTTCGATTACATCTGCTTTTGACATACTCTGCTTCCTTTCTTTATGGCTGTTTGCATTCCGTCCGGCTTTCCTGCGCCTCTTTCTGCCGTTGGAATCTGTCTATCGTCTCTCTGATCCGATTGTCCGCCCAGGCAGGATTTTCAAAAAAAGAAGCAACCTCTTCTTCTGAAAATTCCTGTCCGGCAGGCTGAATGTGCTTCCTGTTTTTTTTCTTGGGGTCCTGCACACTGCGCGTCCTTCCGTCCGCGAGCCATACCCGTTCGCCCTCCTGACGGACGATAAGATACAGCTTTCCCTTATCGTGGCCGGCCCTTGAAAATGCCAGTCTTCCCTTCATCGCTTCTCCCATTCTCCTCACAGTACCGTAAGGATCTCCGGTTCCCCGTCTGTGATCAGGATTGTATTTTCATAATGCGCGGACAGAGAGTGATCTCTGGTGACAACCGTCCAGCCGTCATCCATGAAGTCCACCTGCCATCCTCCGGCATTGATCATGGGCTCCACCGCCAGCGTCATGCCGGCCTGCAGCCTGACTCCCTTTCTCTTCTGACGGAAATTGGGAATCTGCGGATCCTCATGAAGATGGGTGCCAATCCCGTGTCCGACCAGGTCACGGACAATGCCGTAACCGAAAGCACTCACATAATCGTCAATGGCTGCCGAGATATCATGGAGGTGGTTTCCCTCTCTGGCAGCTTTGATTCCCTCAAAAAAACTCTGTCTGGTCACCTGAATCAGCTTCTTCGCTTCTTCACTGACTCTTCCCACCGCATGCGTTCTTGCGGCATCGGAATGATACCCCTTATATATCAGGCCCGCGTCCAGACTGACGATGTCTCCCTCCTGCAGAATCCGTTCCGCATTGGGGATTCCATGAACCACTTCATCATTGACCGAAACACAGATGGAAGCCGGATACCCGTTATAGTTCAGGAAGTTGGGCACGCAGCCGCGGCTGCGGATCAGTTTCTCGCCCAGCATGTCGATATCCAGCGTGGAGATGCCGGGACGGATGAAGGCGCCGAGTTCCTCATGCACCTCGGCGAGCAGCCGTCCGGCCTCCCGCATATATTCGATTTCTCTTGCAGATTTAATGGTTACTGCCATAGCTTTCCCATCCTTAACCGAGAATCTTTGTGATGGCGGTGAAGACTTCTTCCATGGGAAGCGTTCCGTCAACGCTTCTCAGCACGCCCTTCTTCTCATAGAAGTCGATCAGCGGCTGCGTCTGTTCATGGTAAACCTTCAGTCTGTTCTGCACGGTTTCCGGCCTGTCGTCGTCACGGAGTACCAGCTCGCTTCCGCAGACATCGCAGATGCCTTCCTTTTTCGGAGGAATGCTCACGATGTGGTAGGTTGCGCCGCAGTTTAAGCAGGCGCGGCGTCCGGACATTCTGTTTACAATGTTCTCATCCGGAACATCCACATTGATGGCATAGTCCACCTTCTCGCCCAGCTCACTGAGCTTCTCATCCAGCACCTCAGCCTGAGGGATCGTTCTCGGGAAGCCGTCCAGCACATAACCGTTTTTGCAGTCATCCTGCGCAACGCGGTCCAGAAGCAGCCTTACGGTCAGCTCATCCGGAACCAGCAGGCCCTTATCCATATATTCCTTCGCTTCTTTTCCAAGCTCCGTTCCGTTCTTGATGTTCGCGCGGAAGATATCTCCCGTGGAAATGTGGGGAAGTCCGTACTTCTCCGCAATCATTTTCGCCTGGGTACCCTTCCCGGCTCCCGGCGCGCCAAGCATGATAATTTTCATATTTACCTCCTTGCCGAAGCGATACGCTGAGGCCGCGAGGAGAAATCACGCAGGTGATTTCTCCTCTGCGATCACAGCAGTTTTGTGCTTCGGCGCAAAACTGCCGATTGAAAAATAAGCCATCAGGCTTATTTTTCAATCTTACCTCCTGCGGCCGCAGGCCGCATTTCATCAAATGAGAAGAATCACTGTGTGATTCTTCCAGGAAAACGGCAGCGCCGTTTTCCGCCTCCTTTTATTAGCATTTTGGGACAAAACTTACGTTCTGTCCCAATCTCGTGTAATTCTTATAAAAGCCGCCTCAGTCGTTCAGGAAGCCCTTGTAATTGCGCACCAGCATCAGAGACTCAATCTGCTTTATGGTTTCCAGCACCACGCTGACGATAATGATCAGGCTTGTTCCACCGAAGGAAACGCTGGCTCCGAAAATTCCGTTAAAGAAGAAAGGAATGACGCAGACGATGGTAAGTCCACACGCTCCGATGAAGATGACATAGTTCAGAATTCTGTTCAGATAATCACTGGTGGGCTTGCCAGGCCGGATACCCGGGATGAAACCGCCCTGCTTCTTCAGATTATTCGCAATCTCGACCGGATTGAAGGTGATCGAGGTATAGAAATAAGCGAAGAAAATAACCAGTATGATATATACCACAAGTCCGATGGAATACACCGGCTGGCTCGGATTGCACCAGTTGTTGGAGCTTAATGCATTCAGGATATGTCTCCATACGCCCGTTCCGCTGTATCCTACCAGAGAGCAGATAATAACCGGGAACTGCATGATGGAAGAAGCAAAGATAACCGGAATAACGCCCGCCGTATTAACCTTCAGCGGAATGTTGGTGGACTGTCCGCCAACCATCTTACGGCCCTGTACCTTCTTCGCATACTGAACGGGAATTTTTCTCGTCGCATCGTTCAGAACAATAACCAGAATAACCATGCCAATGACAACCGCCAGAATGATCACCACAGCAAGAACTGCCGTTGCAATCGGCCTGCCTGCCACAAACTGATTGAACAGACTCGTAAAATCCTGAGGAAGTCTGGAAATGATATTGATGACCAGAACGATGGAAATACCGTTTCCGACACCGTTTTCCGTAATCCGCTCGCCGATCCACATCAGGAAAGCACTTCCTGCAGTGAGCGCAGCGATAACCGTAATCACGTTAAGGGCATTATACTCTTCCAGAAGGCCGCTTCCGCCAAAGCCGATGGCCATGGCTGCGGACTGAATCAAAGCAAGGCCGACCGTTACGTATCTCGTAATCGCAGTCAGCTTCTTTCTTCCCTCCTCACCGTCCTTCTGCATCTCTTCCAGCTTCGGAATCGCGATCGTCAGAAGCTGAATGATGATGGAGGATGTGATGTAAGGGGTGATATTCAGCGCAAACAGGGACATATTTTCAAAGGAACCACCCGTAAAGGCGTCAAAAAAATTGAAAGCGTCACCCGTCTGAGCGGCAAACCAGTTTGCGAAATAGTTCCTGTCAACGCCCGGCACGGGCAGCTGTGATCCGAGACGGATCACAACCAGCATGGCCAGGGTAAAGAGGATTTTCTTCCGCAGTTCCCTCATTTTAAAGGCGTTTTTAAGTGTTGTAAGCATTACATCACCTCTGCAGTTCCACCAAGTGCCTCGATCTTCTCCTTTGCGGATGCGCTGAATGCATCAGCCTTCACATCGAGTTTTTTGGTAAGCTCTCCATTTCCGAGGATCTTTACCCCATCTTTTGGATTTTTTACGATACCCTTTTCAATCAGGGTCTCTACGGTAACAGTCGTTCCGTTCTCAAATACCTCGAGGGCGCTGATGTTAATGCCTACGATTTCCTTTGTATTCCTGTTGGTGAAGCCTCTCTTGGGAATACGTCTGTACAGCGGCATCTGGCCGCCTTCAAAGCCGGGTCTGGGAGCTCCGGAACGGGCCTTCTGACCCTTGTGTCCCTTACCGGCAGTCTTTCCGTTTCCTGAACCATGTCCACGGCCTCTTCTGAAGTTATCGCTGTGCTTGGAACCGGCTGCAGGCTGTAAATTTGATAATTCCATTCCTGACACCTCCTGCCTTACGCTTCTTCTACTTTGAGCATGTATCCGACCTGGGCAATCATGCCTCTTGTGGATGCGTTGTCGGGCAGCTCAACTGTTTTATGCATTTTGGTAAGTCCCATGGCCGTCACGGTAGCTTTGTGCTTCGGAACCGCACCGATAGGGGATTTGACCAGCGTGATTTTCAACATTTTCTCTGCCATTTCTCCTCCTTTTGCCGCCGGAAGCGGCAATCCAATCTTATCAGAATGACAACCGCCATTCTTATCTTCTCATTTAAGCCATAACCTCGTCAACAGATTTTCCGCGGTTAGCTGCCACTTCTTCAGGAGTCTTCAGCTGGCTCAGGCCTTCGATGGTAGCAAGCACAACATTCTGCTTGTTGTTTGAACCAAGAGACTTGGTACGGATATTCTTGATGCCTGCAAGTTCGCATACGATACGAACCGGGCCGCCGGCGATAATACCGGTTCCGTCGGGAGCCTTCTTGAGAAGAACGGTTGAGGAACCAAACTTTCCGAGGAATTCATGGGTGATACTGTTGTTCTCATCCAGCGCAACGCTGATCAGATTCTTGGCGGCATCTTCTTTTCCCTTGCGGATCGCTTCAGGGATTTCTGCAGCCTTACCAAGTCCCACGCCCACATGGCCTGCTCCGTCACCGACTACCACCAGAGCTGAAAAGCGCATGTTACGTCCGCCCTTTACAACCTTGGTTACACGTTTGATGGTAACTACTTTTTCAGTAAGCTCCAGATTGCTTGTGTCAATGATTGTATGTCTCATTTACGACGTTTTCTCCCTTCCTAGAATTCAAGGCCGGCTTCTCTTGCCGCCTCAGCCAATGCAGCGATCTTGCCCTGGTAAATGAAGCCTCCTCTGTCGAAGACAACGGTATTGATTCCCTTTTCCAGAGCTCTCTTGGCGATTACAGTTCCCAGATATGCTGCAGCGTCAACGTCATTGGTCTTTTCCAGTTCAGCTTTTACCGCCTTTTCAACGGTAGAAGCTGCAACCAGGGTATTTCCAACGGTATCGTCGATAATTTGAGCATACATATGATTATTGCTTCTGAACACAGCAAGACGCGGTCTCTCAGGTGTGCCGCTGAAACGGTTACGCAGTCTTCTGTGCTTGTTCATACGAACTTCTTGTCTCGATTTCTTACTAACCATTTTCACACTCTCCTTATCTCTTATTTCTTACCGGTCTTACCAACTTTGCGTCTGATAGTCTCATCCGCATACTTGATACCCTTGCCCTTATAAGGCTCCGGTCTTCTCTTGTCTCTGATCTCAGCGGCAAACTGTCCGACCTTTTCCTTATCGATACCTTTAACGATAATCACGTTCTGGCCTTCCAGAACCGTCTCAATGCCTTCCGGATCTTCCATTTCAACGGGATGGGAATATCCCAGAGATAAGGTTAACTTCTTACCGGCCTTTGCAGCCCTGTAGCCCACGCCGTTTACTTCCAGCTTCTTCTCGTAGCCTGCGGTAACGCCCACAACCATGTTGTTGATCAGGGTTCTGGTCAGGCCGTGCAGGGATTTCATCTTCTTCAGATCATTCGGTCTGGAAACGATAACTTCGTTTCCTTCTACCTTGATTTCCATCTCGGAAGGGAGAACTCTCTCAAGAGTACCCTTCGGACCTTTAACCGTCACTTTATTATTTTCTGCAATCTCTACAGTTACACCTGCAGGAATCGCGATTGGCATTCTTCCTATACGTGACATGCCCGTACCTCCTTTATATGATTGCTGCCCGTCTCGCCTCAGCAGGACTATCCTGCCCGGCGACTGCTGCAGCCTGTTTCATTCGATGCGTTTTTGTTCGTCTTTTCAGACCGTCTGTTTTAACGGAACCGACCGTCTTACCAGATGAACGCCAGAACCTCGCCGCCTACCTGAAGCTCTCTCGCCTTCTTGTCGGTAACTACGCCCTGGTTGGTGGAAATGATGGCGATTCCCAGTCCGCCGAGCACTCTGGGAAGCTCTTCCTTGCCGGCATAAACACGAAGGCCGGGCTTGGAAATTCTCTTCAGTCCGGTGATGATCTTGTGATTCTTATCCTCACCGTACTTCAGGGTGATGTGGATGGTCTTGAACGGACCGTCATCCAGAATGTCGTACTTCTTAATATATCCCTCCTCCAGAAGAATCTGTGCAATCGCCAGCTTCATTTTGGATGAAGGTACATCTACTGTATCATGTTTTGCAGTATTGGCATTACGGATTCTTGTAAGCATATCTGCAATCGGATCGCTCATTGTCATTAGAATTGCCTCCTTGTTCTTTCTATACCAAAATTCTGCCTTCCCGATTCGGACCGCGGACGCGCATACACTCCGGCGCAGCGCGTTTTTTCAGGCCGCGGACGCGTTTCTACGGGCGGCTCTTACCAGCTTGCCTTCTTGACTCCGGGGATCTGTCCCTTATATGCAAGTTCACGGAAGCAGATTCTGCAGATTCCGTATTTTCTTAAAACAGCGTGCGGGCGTCCGCAAATCTTACAGCGGGTATATGCTCTGGTGGAGAATTTGGGTTTGCGCTGCTGTTTAATCTTCATTGCTGTCTTAGCCATGAATGAACCTCCTTATTTCTCAAAAGGCATGTTGAACAGTTTCAGTAATTCGCGTGCCTCTTCGTCCGTCTTTGCAGTAGTAACGATGATAACGTCCATACCTCTCACCTTATCCACCTTATCGTACTCGATCTCGGGGAAGATGAGCTGCTCCTTAATGCCCAGCGCGTAATTTCCTCTTCCGTCGAACGCGTCGGGATTTACGCCCCTGAAGTCACGTACGCGGGGAAGAGCCAGGTTCACAAGACGATCCAGGAAATCGTACATCTTCTCGCCGCGCAGAGTTGTCTTGCAGCCGATGGCCATTCCCTCTCTGATCTTGAAGTTTGCTACGGACTTCTTTGCTCTGGTAAGCACAACGTGCTGACCGGAGATGATTTCAAGGTCCTTTACAGCGGATTCCAGAGCCTTCGCATTGTCCTTTGCTTCGCCAACACCCATGTTGATGACGATCTTATCCAGCTTCGGAACTTCCATAATATTTTTATAACCAAATTTCTTGGTCATTGCTTCTACAATCTGATCATTGTATAAGTCTTTCAGTCTGCTCACGTTTACGGCCTCCTTCCTTCGAATTGTTCAATTATTTCGCCGACTTCTCGGAGATCACTTCTCCGGTTGCCTTTGCATAGCGCACCTTTTTGCCGTCTTCAAACTTAAATCCGATTCTGGTAGGCTTGCCGTTGTGCACATACATCACGTTGGATGCGTCAAGTGCGGCTTCCTTCTGAACAATTCCGCCGTCCTGGTTCGCAGCAGAGGGCTTTACATGCTTGGTTACCATGTTCACGCCTTCCACAACAACCCTGCCGTTCTTCTTATCTACGGAAAGGACCTTTCCTTCCTTGTCCTTATCCTTACCGGCGATTACCTTAACGGTATCGCCCTTCTTAATCTTCATCGTTGACATAAGGCACCTCCTATAATACTTCGGGAGCCAGAGATACAATTCTCATGAACTGTTTCTCACGAAGCTCTCTTGCTACTGGTCCAAAGATACGGGTTCCTCTGGGGGTCTTGTCGTCCTTGATGATTACAGCAGCGTTCTCGTCGAATTTGATATAAGAACCGTCTTTACGACGGGCGCCTTTTACCGTACGGACAACCACAGCCTTAACAACATCGCCTTTTTTTACAACGCCGCCTGGTGTTGCATCTTTGACGGTGGCAACGATAATGTCGCCGATATTGGCATACCTTCTCGTGGAGCCTCCCATAACTCTGATGCACAGGAGCTCTTTCGCACCGGTATTATCCGCAACTTTCAATCTGCTTTCCTGTTGAATCATACTGATATCTCCTTCCGCCAGTTTCCTTCCTTCCAGGCACGGCAGCCGCTGAATTAAGGAAACCGCTATTCCAATCCTGCTACGATTATTTTGCTCTTTCGATGATATCCACAAGGCGCCATCTCTTATCCTTGGAGAGCGGTCTTGTTTCCATAACTCTTACGGTATCGCCGATGTTGCAGTCATTGTTCTCGTCATGCGCCTTCAGCTTGTAGGTTCTCTTCACAATCTTGCCGTAGAGGGGATGCTTTACGTGATCCTCAACAGCCACAACGATGGTTTTCTGCATCTTATTACTCACGACTTTACCAGTACGTGTTTTTCTCAGATTTCTTTCTTCCACGTCAATGTGCTCCTTTCTGGAATTTACTGAGCGGCCTTAGCCTTTTCAGTAATGAGGGTCTGGATTCTTGCGATGTTCTTCCTTACCTCTTTGATTCTTGCCGTATTATCAAGCTGATTGGTTGCGTTCTGGAATCTCAAATTGAAAAGTTCTTTTTTGGCGTTTACCAGTTCCTGCGCCAGATCAGCGTCGGATTTTTTCTTTAAATCTTCAACATACTGCTTAGTTTTCATTTGATACACCGCCTTCCAAATCTGCTTTAGAAACAATTTTACATTTACATGGAAGCTTATGCATAGCAAGACGTAATGCTTCTTTTGCGGATTCCTCGGGAACGCCCGCGATTTCGAACATAACACGTCCAGGCTTTACGACTGCAACCCAGTATTCCAGAGTACCTTTACCGGAACCCATACGGGTCTCAGCCGGCTTCGCCGTTACAGGCTTATCAGGAAAAATCTTGATCCACACCTTACCGGTACGCTTGGTGTAACGGGTCAGAGCGATACGGGCAGCTTCAATCTGATTGGACTTGATCCAGCAGGGCTCGGTGGCCACAAGACCGTACTCGCCATAGGTGATGGTGTTGCCGCGGGTCGCTTTTCCTGCCATGGAACCGCGGAACTGTTTACGACGTTTTACTCTCTTCGGCATTAACATTATTTATCGCTCCCTTCCGGTGAAGTCTTCTTTCCTTCACTGTTTCCCTTCGCAGGAAGAACTTCTCCCTTATAAATCCAAACCTTGACGCCCAGCTTTCCGTAAGTGGTGTCAGCTTCTGCAAATCCGTAGTCGATATCGGCTCTCAGCGTCTGAAGCGGGATGGTTCCCTCGCTGTAGAACTCGGTACGTGCGATATCAGCTCCGCCCAGACGGCCTGCCACAGCGGTCTTGATGCCAAGCGCGCCGGCCTTCATGGTTCTTCCCATGCAGGACTTCATCGCTCTTCTGAAGGAAACGCGGTTTTCAAGCTGCTGCGCGATGTTCTCCGCAACAAGCTGCGCATCTCTGTCAGGTCTCTTGATCTCCTTGATGTCGATCAGAACCTTCTTGTCGGTGAGCCTGGAAAGCTCTTTTCTGGTCACTTCGATTTCAGCGCCGCCCTTTCCGATCACAACGCCGGGCTTTGCCGTGTAAAGGATCACCTTTACTCTGTCGGACGCTCTCTCGATCTCAATCTTGGAAACGCCGGCACTGTAAAGTTTCTTTTTTAAGAATTTTCTGATATTGTAATCTTCTACTAAAAAGTCTGAAAACTCAGCATCCGCATACCATCTGGAATCCCAGTCTTTGATAACGCCGACTCTCAGGCCATGAGGATTAACTTTCTGTCCCATATTTTCTCCTTTCATTTCTGCCCCGCGGGGCCTGCGGGTCTGATCGACAGTTCTTTCAGCCCTGTACCCGGCTTCCCGGGCAGCCGCCGCGAAAAGGCATTTCCCTCCTCAGATTATTTCTCGTCCAGCACCAGAGTGATATGGCTCATTCTCTTTTCGATTCTGTAAGCCCTTCCCTGTGCTCTGGGATGAATTCTCTTCATCGTGGGTCCCTTGTTTGCGAAGCACTCGGCGATGTAAAGGTTATCTCTGTTCATGCCGTTGTTGTTTTCTGCATTCGCAATCGCGGACTCAAGAAGCTTCTTGATCAGGCTGGAAGCATATCTGGGGTTGTATTCCAGGATAGCCAGTGCCGTCGTAACGTCCTTGCCTCTGATGGCATCCAGTACGAAGCATGCTTTCTGTACAGAAACCCTTGCGTAGGATAACTTTGCAGAAGGTCTTGTATCTTTCTGTGCATTTCTTTCTCTCTTAATCTGGGTTCTATGTCCCTTAGCCATGGATAAAACCTCCTTTCAATTACCTTACCTTGGATTTCTTTTCGTCTTTTCCATGTCCTCTGTAGGTTCTGGTGGCCACGAACTCACCCAGCTTGTGTCCAACCATATCTTCAGTAACATATACAGGCACATGTTTTCTTCCGTCATGGACAGCGATGGTGTGTCCAACAAAGGACGGGAAGATTGTGGAGCGGCGGGACCAGGTCTTGATAACCTGCTTCTGTCCGGCCGCATTCATTGCATCTACTTTCTTGAGAAGGCTTGCATCTGCAAACGGTCCCTTTTTCAGTGATCTAGCCATTGATTCTTTCCTCCTTATTTAATCGCCTTACCGTCTCTTCTTCTTACAATCAGCTTGTTGGATTTGTTTTTCTTCTTACGCGTCTTCAAGCCGAGTGCAGGCTTACCCCAAGGAGTGCTCGGGCCCGGACGTCCGATACCGGTCTTACCTTCACCACCACCATGCGGATGGTCGTTGGGGTTCATGACGGAACCGCGTACAGTAGGACGGATGCCCATGTGGCGCTTACGTCCGGCCTTACCGATGTTGATCAGGTTATGATCCGCATTTCCGACAACACCTACGGTTGCGCGGCAAACAAGAGGAACCATTCTCATTTCTCCGGAAGGAAGTCTCAGGGTTGCGTACTTGCCTTCCTTAGCCATCAGCTGTGCGCTGTTTCCGGCAGAACGAACCAGCTGGCCGCCTCTTCCGGGATACAGCTCAACGTTGTGTACCTGAGTACCAACAGGGATTTCAGACAGAGGCAGGCAGTTACCAACTCTCACTTCTGCGTGAGGGCCGTTCATAACCTTCATGCCATCCTTCAGTCCGACAGGAGCCAGGATATATGCCTTCTCGCCGTCTGCGTAGCAGATCAGGGCGATGTTCGCCGTTCTGTTGGGATCGTACTCGATGCCGATTACGGTTGCAGGCACGTCATCCTTATATCTCTTGAAATCGATTACTCTGTATTTTCTTCTGTTTCCGCCTCCGCGATGTCTCACGGTGATCTTACCCTGGTTGTTACGTCCGGCGTTCTTCTTCAGGGAAACGCACAGGCTCTTCTCAGGAGTCGTCTTCGTGATCTCAGCGAAATCGGAGCCAGTCATGTTTCTTCTGGAAGGTGTATATGGGTTGTAAGTCTTAATTCCCATGATGTTTTCTCCTTTTCTCTATCATTTATTGTCGTGCTTGATCTGCACTTAATTGGGAAACCGGAACCGTTAAACCGTCCCGTGTGTTTCCTGCTTATGAAAATGTCGGGCGCCATGCCCTGCCCATCTTCATATCCCTTTCAGGTCCGGCTTACAGCCCTGCGAAAATCTCGATTTCCTTGCTGTCAGCGGTCAGGGCCACGATTGCCTTCTTGGTCTTCGCAGTCTTTCCAACCACCATGCCGCGTCTTCTGTTCTTGCCTTCGCAGTTCATCGTATTTACGCTCTTGACCTTGGTTCCTTCAAACATCTTTTCTACAGCTTCCTTGATCTGGTTCTTGGTCGCTTCGGGATGAACAAGGAACGTATATTTCTTATCTCCCATACCTGCCATGCTCTTCTCAGTGATGACGGGTTTGAGGATGACATCATAATATTTAATATCAGCCATTATGCGTACACCTCCTCGATCGTCTTAACGGCATCCTTCGTCAGGACAACCGTGCCGGCCTTCATCACATCGTACACGTTCAGCGTGCTGGTCAGCGTCGTGTTGATCGTGGGAAGGTTTCTGGCGCTCAGTACCACATTTGCATCGTTCTCGTTGATAACCACAAGACCCTTTTCCACTTTCAGGTTATCCATCACCTGCTTGAAGTTCTTGGTCTTGATTCCGTCAAATTTCAGCTCGTCAACAACGATGAGCTTGTTCGCCTGTACCCTGCTGGTCAGCGCGGACTTCAGAGCGGCTCTCTTTTCCTTCTTGTTCAGCTTGAAGGAGTAATCTCTCGGAACAGGAGCGAAAACCATTCCGCCGCCGGTCCACTGAGGAGCTCTGGTTGATCCCTGTCTTGCATGACCGGTTCCCTTCTGTCTCCAGGGCTTTCTTCCGCCTCCGGAAACCTCGGAACGGGTCTTGGCTTTCTGTGTTCCCTGACGGTTGTTGGCAAGTTGCTGAACAACTGCCATGTGAACCAGGTGTTCGTTCACTTCTACGCCGAATACCGCATCGCTTAACTCGATGGTTCCGACTTCATTGCCTTCCATATTGTAAACAACTACGTTAGCCATTGTTGTTAGTTCCTCCTTTCTTCCCTAATTTAAGCATCCATTCTGGTGGTCTCTTTGATGGTTACCAGTGCTTTCTTAGGGCCGGGCACCGCACCTTTTACCAGAAGCAGATTCTGTTCAGCATCAACTCTTACCACTTCCAGATTCTGCACGGTAACTCTTACGCAGCCCATGTGTCCAGGCATTCCTTTTCCCTTGAACACGCGGCTCGGAGAGGAGCATGCTCCGTTGGAACCCTGATGACGATGGAATTTGGAGCCGTGAGCCATGGGTCCTCTGTGCTGTCCATGTCTCTTGATGGCGCCCTGGAATCCCTTACCTTTGGAAATCGCGGTCGCATCCACCTTGTCGCCCGTAGCGAAGATGTCTGCCTTGATCTCCTGCGCCAGCGCATACTCGGATGCGTTGTCGAACTTGAACTCTCTTACATATCTCTTGCAGGAAACGCCAGCCTTATCGAAATGGCCCTTCAGCGCCTTGTTCACGCCATGTCTGTGAATGACCTCTTTCTTTCCGCCCTTATCTCTGTTGACGATTCTTTCTTTCTTGTCAACGAAGCCAACCTGCACTGCGCTGTAGCCGTCGTTCTCAACCGTCTTGATCTGCGTTACCACGCAGGGACCTGCCTGAAGAACGGTAACCGGAACCAGTGTGCCGTCTTCCGTGAAAATCTGGGTCATTCCGACCTTCGTAGCCAAAATTGCCTTGTTCATGAATGTTTACCTCCTTGTGTTCTACATAGCGGAACAGAACCTTCGCGCAGCCTTTCAAGCGAGAAGAACGCGGTGACGCGTTCTTCGGCAAATTGCTCCGCAATTTGCTGTTCATACGTCTTTGTAGAGGTTTTATTTGTTCTTCATCTTGATGTCGATGTAAACGCCGGCAGGCATTTCCAGCCTCTGCAGCGCATCAACCGTCTTGTTGGTGGGAGCGATGATGTCGATCAGTCTCTTATGAGTTCTCTGTTCGAACTGTTCTCTGGAGTCTTTGTACTTGTGTACCGCTCTCAGAATGGTAACCACTTCCTTCTTGGTGGGAAGCGGCACGGGCCCGCTCACCTGTGCTCCGTTCTTCTTTACTGTTTCGATGATTTTCTTGGCAGATGCATCAACAAGCTGATGGTCATAAGCTTTTAATGTAATTCTCATCACCTGATTTGCCATAAAAAAAGTCGCCTCCTTTTCGCACTTTTCTTTTAAGTACGACAAGCGGTGACTGTACACTCTCCCGTGTGTGTCCTATATTCGAACGCTCTGAGCGCTCTGCGACCTTCAGGGCTCATCATACCCTTCTTTCGGACTTTTTCACAGCGGTTGTTTCTGTATATCTACAGACCTTATTGTTTGTACAGTGACTTGTCGTCAGGTTTCACGGCCGGGCAACGTTCCGGCCTCTTGACATTCGCTCCACGGAAAAACCTGCCTCGCGGCAGCAACCTCACGCTTCACAGCTATCATGTCACAGCAAGAAGTATTATACCGGGTGTTTCCCGAAAATGCAAGGGGATTTTTAAAAAAATGTGCGAAAGTTGAGTCATGCGGGAATATTTGCCGAAAAGCTGCGTGCAAGCTTGCTTGCAAAGCAGTTTTTTGGTAAATATTCCCATAGGGCGAAGCCCGACAGCGAGAGGCCGCGCAGCGGCTTCGAGCTGCGCATGGCGGCCCCCGCGTGGACGACTCTCTGATTCAACTGCGTGCAAGCTTGCTTGCGAAGCAGTTTTTTGGTAAATATTCCTATAGGGCGAAGCCCGACAGCGAGATGAAGCGGTAGCGGAATCGAGCTGCGCATGGCGGCCCCCGCGTGGATGACTCTCTGATTCAACTGCGTGCAAGCTTGCTCACGAAGCACAATTTTTGCAAATATCCCCATAGGGCGAAGCCCGACAGCGAGAGGCCGCGCAGCGGCTTCGAGCTGCGCATGGCGGCCCCCGCGTGGACGACTCTCTGATTCAACTGCGTGCAAGCTTGCTTGCGAAGCAGTTTTTTGGTAAATATTCCTATAGGGCGAAGCCCGACAGCGAGATGAAGCGGTAGCGGAATCGAGCTGCGCATGGCGGCCCCCGCGTGGATGACTCTCTGATTCAACTGCGTGCAAGCTTGCTCACGAAGCACAATTTTTGCAAATATCCCCATAGGGCGAAGCCCGACAGCGAGAGGCCGCGCAGCGGCTTCGAGCTGCGCATGGCGGTCCCCGCGTGGACGACTCTCTGGTACGGTTTAAAACAGAATTCGCGCTTTTTTAACCGTAGAAAAAGTTCTGGTGTACGGATAAAATCACTATTTTCGTTATATACACCGTAGAAATAACCTGCTTCATACGGACAAAAAAATAATTTTTGCTCTCAGCACCGTACTGCTTCCCTTTTTAGTACGGTTAAAATGACGATTTCTGTTTATCGAACCGTATTCCGCAATGATTTTGTACGGCTAAAATAGGATCATTCTCTTTCCCAACCGTATTCCTGTCGTTCCCGCCGTTCAGAAGCGCATTTCAATCAATATTGGATTGACAACACCGTTATCCGGAAAGTAGTATAAAAATACATCGTAACGACAAATCCACAGAGAAAGGATAGCAGCATGGAGATAGAATACAGGGAAAATTGTCTGAGTCCGGAAGATTTCATCCGGCTTCGCATCGCAGTGGGCCGTGTCGCCACACCTCTCCCGCAGGCGGAAGCCGCCCTGCGGGCAGGCCTCTATAACGTGACCGCCTTCTGCGAGGGAAAAGCAGTCGGAATGGGACGGCTCGTGGGAGATGGTGCCATGTACTGGTATATTCAGGACATGGCGGTGCTTCCGGAGTATCAGGGGAAGGGAATCGGAAAAAGCATTGTGAAAAGACTGCTTCAGCATATTTATCTGCACACCTCCGCCGGAACTTTTACCACGGTCGGCCTTATGGCGGCCAAGGGCAGGGAAGGCTTCTATGAAAAACTGGGATTTGAAGCAAGACCGGATGATCATAGCGGCGCGGGTATGATACGCTATATTGAAAACAACAACCGACAGGCATGAAAGTTATTATAATAAGGAAAAAGAACAACACCGACGGGTCCTCTGCCGGAAAAGGAGAAAAGTATCATGCAGATTCAGGAATTTCAAATCCCCCATCATGGAAGATGCGTTGACGCTGTTTTTTACAGGCCGGAGGCCGCTCACAGGTTTCCGGTCATCCTCTTCAGCCACGGCTATAATGGCTGTAAAACAGACTTTGATACTTCTGCCGCGTATTTTGCAGAAAACGGAATCGGAGCCGTCTGCTTTACCTTCTGCGGCGGAAGCCTCAGGGACCGAAGCGGATTTGCCACAACGGAAATGACGCTTTTTACCGAAAAAGAGGATCTGTATGCCGTTCTGGATGAGGTAAAGGCATGGGAATGTGTGGATTCGGAAAATATTTTTCTGTTCGGCGCAAGTCAGGGCGGCATGGTCTCTGCCCTTGCCGCGGAGGAACGGGGCAGCGACATCCGAGGACTGATCCTGCTTTATCCTGCGTTTTGCATCGCTGACGACTGGAAAAAACGTTTTCCCACACGGGAGGAAATTCCCGACACACAGGATCTCTGGGGCATGCCGCTTGGCCGTGTATTTTTCGAGTCCATTCATGACTTTTCCATCCAAAGGGAGATTGGCACCTTTCCGAAGGATGTTCTGATCATGCATGGGACGGAGGATGATGTGGTGCCGCTTTCCCACAGCGAACGGGCGGCCTCCCGGTATCTCAATGCCAGACTTGAAATTTTCCAAAACGAAGGGCATGGCTTTTCGGAAAATGGGGACAGACGGATGGAGGGAATGACGATGGGGTTTATACATGAGCATGTGAATTCATGAAGAGAAAAAACTCCGGAAGGATCATCCCCTTCGGCTCCACCTTAGTCCTTCCGGAGTTCCATCCTGCATCTGCTCCACCTTTCGTCCTGGTATGAAAATACGCCTTCTTCATTTCTGACCTTTCCGCCGTCAGCCAATCTGACACCGTTCAAAATAAAGCGGCAAATGGAAATTGGGCGTCGGATTCTCAATCAGATGGAAGCTCCCGTAATGCTCAATTTCCGGTGTTTCGGAAATCTTATAAAAGTTGCAGTACATCTCTGTGTTTTCATTCAGCTCCTTCACGCCGCATTCCTTTTTCAGATACGCTTCCGGAATCAGGAATGACAGACTCCAGCTTTCGCTTTTCACCTCCGCCTGCATGTCACAGAGGGGCAGATATTCTTCCGGCATGGGGCTTCTGCCCTTTCTCCCCTTTCCATAAGCCGCATACAGCGCGCCGTTGGAATTTGCTTCAAAATTCAGATACATCACGTTATTGCTGAGGCTCTCTCCTTCTTCCGGGAACGCCAGAAAAACCTCCATCGCGCTGTCATTGCAGACCGGATCCATGTAATTGGTATAGGTGGTCAGCGGATTTTCTTCTTCACAGATCATGCGGACATAGAAGCCCTCTCCCGGTATATAGCCCATTTTCCCGGAAACTGCCGGTCTCCTTTTGCTGTTCCACATATAATGGTTGATGTGAAAAAGTTCGCAGGAGTCGATCTCCTGTCTGGATTGAATTTTTCTGATCTGATACATGTTTTCCCCCTTTTCCGGGACGCTGCCGCATCTGCAGAGTCCCTTTCTTTTCCTGTTATGGTTATTATACAAAGTCCTGCCCTTCCAGGCAAGATGGATCAGATGTCTTTGTGAATTCCATATCAGAAAAACGGTCTGAGTCCGCAGGATTTCATCCGGCTCCGCATCGTGGTCGGACGGGTCGCCATTCCTCTGCCTCAGGCGGAAGCCGCTCTGCGAACAGGACTCTTTCGTGTAACCGCCTTCTGCGAGGGAAAAGCCGTCGGAATGGGGCGGCTCGTGGGAGACGGCTCCATGTACTGGTACATTCAGGACATGGCGGTACTTCCGGAATATCAGGGACGTGGGATCGAAAAAGCAGCCAGGTCTTCACCTGAGCCATCCCCGGACACCGGCAGACGGTTGCAAAGCGGGGACAGACCGTGTATAGTGATAGGCAGACAGGAAAATGAAAAACAGGAGAAAAAAGCTATTATGTGGACAGCGAATAACTGGAAAGACTATGAAGTGATCGATACGGGCAGCGGAGAAAAGCTGGAGCGCTGGGGAAAGTATCTTCTGGTGCGTCCCGACCCGCAGGTAATCTGGGAGTCAGAACGAAAACATCCCGGCTGGACGAAGCCAAACGGCCACTACCACAGAAGCAGCCGGGGCGGCGGGGAGTGGGAGTTTTTTGATCTTCCTCAGGAATGGAGCATCCATTACCGGAATCTCACCTTCCGGCTCAAACCTTTCAGCTTCAAGCATACCGGCCTGTTTCCGGAACAGGCTGTTAACTGGGACTGGTTTTCCGATATCATCGCAAATGCGGGACGGCAGCTGAAGGTGCTCAACCTTTTCGCCTATACGGGGGGAGCCACCCTGAGCGCGGCAGCAGCCGGCGCCAGCGTCACCCATGTGGACGCTTCCAGGGGAATGGTGACATGGGCAAAGGAAAACGCCGCCGCTTCCGGACTTGGAGACGCGCCCATCCGCTGGCTGGTGGATGACTGCGTCAAGTTTGTGGAACGGGAGATCCGGAGGGGAAATACCTACGACGGCATCATCATGGATCCGCCTTCCTATGGAAGAGGGCCAAAGGGTGAAATCTGGAAGATCGAAGAAAGCATTTTCCCCTTCGTGCAGCTGTGTACCAGGCTGCTTTCCAGAGATGCCCGCTTCTTTCTCATTAATTCCTACACCACGGGACTGCAGCCCGCCGTCCTCTCTTATATGATGAATCTGTGCATTACGCCTTCCTTCGGCGGGCATGTGGAGGCCGGAGAAATCGGGCTTCCCGTCACAGAAAACGGACTGATTCTTCCCTGCGGCGCCTCCGGCAGGTGGACACGATAACATAAAACTCTCTCATCAGCGAAAGCGCCACGAACAACCTGCTGACATCCAAAAGCCGGGATATCCCGTTGCAGTACGCATCGGTTTTCCCGGCTTTTTTCTTTTGAATATGTTCAGCTCAATCCGGCTACAATTCCCGCAATAACCACAATATAAAAAAGGATACCGATGACAAAACAGATTGCCATCCAGATCAGATACGCCTTACAATAATTGGATTTGCTGCGCTTCTCAGCCCCGCCAAAGCCCCATACAAACAGCATGATCAGATTTACACAGGGGATGGCGAGCACCAGCATGGTGATGAGCCACTCGGATACACTGATCGGCTCTTCCGGCCCGTCCACACGTCCATCCGGACGCAGCGGCGCTCCCTGATAGGGACTGTGCGGAAAATATCCGGGATTTCCATTCTGATACTGACCGCCGCCCTGCTGCGGATTCACTCCCTCTCCTTCATATCCATTCCATCCCTGTCCGGCATTCTGCCAGCCGTCCGGTGAAGAGTTTTCAACGGGGCCATCCGCTCCGCTGCTGTTTCCTTCTCCCGGATTGTTAATCCCCGTCTGCCATTCTCTGTCGTCCATCAAATCTTCCTCCTCTTTCTTTTTTTCGGCTGTCCTGGCCCGGCATCGACATTCAGGGCAAAAACAGCCTTCTCATCAGTTCATCATATGCGGGGATCAGCCCCGCCAGCACATTCTCCTCCCGATAGACCATGGGCGGGTTTCCGGGAAAGTCCACCGCCATCCGATACAAATAGACAAGAATCATGGCGGCCGCAACCGCACCTGTCAGAGAAAGTACCCCTGCCGCTTTTTTCCCCCGGATATAGCGCTGCCAGCCCACATAGACCGCCAGCAGAATCCAGAGATAAATGCAGGGATTATAGCGGAACGCTTCGACAAACCGCCCCGTCAGCACGAGAAACAGCGCTCTGGTGCTTCCACAGCCCGGACAGGGCATCCCCGTCATGGCGGCCAGCGGGCAGATCGTTCCGAACAGAAGGGTAACCACCACCGCATAAACCAGAAAAGCGGCTGCCGCCAGACGGTAATTTTTCGCATCACGCCGCAGGCGCTCCAAAATGGCCTGCAATTCCGTTTTCATGTTTCCTGGCTGCTGCATACGATCTCCTTGATGAAAAAATCCCTGCCGCTGATCAGATGCATGTTCCGGCTTCCGCAGTCCGGGCAGATGCCGCCTGTCACCGTGGCGTGAAAAATGTTTCCACAATCTCTGCACTCCGCGTTGGCGGGCAGGATCTCAATCTCAAGCTCTGCCTCCGCAAGGAGCGTATCCTCCACCGCCGCCGGATAAACCTTCCGCATATATTCGGGGATCACGGAAGAAATCTCTCCGATCTGAAGAACCAGCTTTTCTATCTTTCCCACCTGATTTTCCACCGCGTAGTTTTCCACGGTCTTTATGATTCCCATCAAAATCCCAAGCTCGTGCAAGCTGTCCGCTTCCTTTCCTTCCGTTCTGCCCTCCGGTTTTCTGATGTCCTCCGGTTATTCAAATTCCACGGAATCGGAGAACTCCTCCCAGATGTTGCAGATCCAGGTTTTACCCTGATTAAAGACGATCTCATTCCCGTCCGCATCGTAGAACTTCGGCGGCACGCCGTCTCCTTCCATGCGGGACCAGGATGCCGGAATCACCTTCCCGTCCGTGAAAACAAGGGCGGTTCCCACACCATGCACGCCGAATGCCAGGTAGTCATGGCTGTCACGCACCTCTCCGTGGCAGTACTGAAGAATCACATTGGACACAGCGAGCTGTTCTCCCGTCCTCTCATCAATCTGTGCCTCCCCATCCTGAAAACGATAGTACAGATGATCTTCGCTGTTATACTCGAACCAGGGATTGTACGCACCGTAGCCGCCGGAATTTTCTTCCGTTCCGCCGGGCCGGATCACGGTAACCTCCTGAGCATCCGGATATTCCGCCCGGACGCCGTCCGCTGCAAAGGTGAGCTGGGGTACGAACTCCTCGTCATATTCCCAGTCATAGCCGAGACGGTCCACAGCCTCCATCAGTCCGTCGATGAAAAGATAACCGGTAAATTCCGTGGCATAGCCCGGACGGCTGATCCGTCCAAAGGCTTCGTCCGCCGGCTGTTCGATCCCCTCCACACCGGCACTGATGTTCTGCACCGCGTCGCTGTTGATCAGCTCAGCCACATAGGGAACCGCAAGTCCCCAGTTGCAGTAAATGGCCTGATAGCCCATAGCGGTGTATACAAAATAATCCCGGCTGCTTCTCACGGGACCGATGTGATCCAGCTCGTCAAAATCCTCAAAAATCCCCATCAGACGGGTAATCCGTCCCTCCACGGGAGCCTCATAAATGATGCTCGCACTGGAAAGCCCATACTGCGGCATGGCCTGGGCGTTGTTGGGAATCATCACGGCGATGGGCCTTCTGGTGACCACCTCTTCATCCTTCCATTCCCCGGTCAGGTAGCTCTGCATCTGTCCGTCCACCACTTCCCGCTCCCCGATTACAGACAACGTTTCTTCCTCCACGCTTTCTGTCTCCGTTTCGGTCTCCGGCGCCGTTTCCACCACAGTCTCCGTTTCCGCCGTCTGTGTTACGGTTTCCATCGTCTCCTGCGTTCTGCTGCCGCATCCGGTAAGAACCATGACACAGGCCATTGTCAACGCTGCCACTTTCAGATATTTTCTCATCCGTTCTTCCTTCCCGCGCAGAGAGCTTCCCCAGACCTCCCTGCCTGTCTGAATTCTTCTGTAACGTGTTCCAGCTGTTCCAAAATCATTATATAATATGTGGCAGGTTCTTGTCCATTCCGGAAAGTTTTCCAGTCCTGACTGCTATATGGCCTTAAAATCATAACGATAAGGCACCGGCTCCTCTTTTCCGGTAAGCTTTTTCTGAAGCCTCTGCCACAGCCCGCCCAGATTTGTTTCTCCTTCTCTCACATCATCCAGCACAAGCCCGCCGTCCGCCTCCATAAGCTCAAAGGCCTGCTCCGGGCTTCCCGTTTCATCCAGGGCCAGAACCTCATAGAAACGAAGCCTTCCGTCGGCCTGCATGGTTTCCGGAAGAGACGGATACAGCCGGCAGATACGCGTCCACGCGCCGCACTGGGACAGAATCCGGAAGCCCTCCTTTAAATAGGACAGATCCTCCGTTCTCATGCGAAGCCCTTCCTCCATCGCTTCTGCGGCCCGCTCCTTTCTCCCTTCCGCCTCTCCGGCGCCGGCCTTTTCTCCATCCTCCGCTTCGGATGCCCATGCCAGATATGCCGCGGCAAGGCCGTGAAGGGCCCATGCATTTTTCCGGCAGGCTTTGGATGCCTCAAACTGCCGGATGGATTTTGGGATATCCCCATCCCGGAAAGCGAACAGGCCCAGATGATAATGGGCGTACCAGTTCTCACGGTTGATATCTTCGATGGTCTCTTCCAGCTTTTTCTTCCATACCTCATCAGAAAGGAACAGATCCGGCCGGCAATCGGCTTCCGTCTCATGCAGGACGCCTGTTTCCAGAAATGCCAGCCACCGTTTCTGCCCCTCATCCGGCTCTCCATAATCCAGATGGAGAGAAATCGGCTTTTCTCCAAAAAGCGCTCTCTCCCGGTTCTTCATCGCCCCGAAGCCGCTTCCCTTCCAGACGGTCTGCGCCTCCTGCTTCGCCATGGCCTTCGTATCCCGGAGAAGTCCTCTCATCGGCTGATAGACCGCACTTTCCCGGATCTGCTCTGTCAGACTGTCCCGGGCTTTCTCAAAGGAAAGGGAAAGCTGCTTTTCCGAAAGCTGCAGCGCGCCGTACCGTTCCAGCCACTCCCAGGCGGTATGAGGCGCCATCGGAATGCAGCCGTACTGGGTCTTGCCCAAACCTGCCTGAATCTCCACGTAACGGCCATTTCCGTCCGAAAGGAATTCCTGCCAGTGCCAAGCGGCAGGTCTGTGTCCCCAGGAAAACAGCTTTCTGGAACGCAGCCGGTCCGTGGACAGATGCAGCAAGCCGTAACCGGAGGCGTCCGCATGCGCAATGTATTTGGGCGCGCCATCCGGAATGTCGAAGAAATAATCCACTGAAGCGGGAATATTTTCATAATGGGAAATATCCGCTCCGTCTACCATTGGAACGGGCACCTTGTAAACGCCCCAGTTGCGGAAGGTGAAGGCCTCGGACGCAGGCACCAGAATCCGCCCGCCCTTCTCCTCTGGCACGGCGATGTTGCTCCACCAGTACATGGGCGTTACCTTCTCACCGAAATTGACGATCCTCATTCTCGCATTCAGAAAGCGGTCCTCTTCTCCCAGCCAGAAATCCATCTGCCAGGTCACCTGACGGATCCGCTCATACTCATACATGCGCAGAACCGGCGTCCCGTCCGACAGGCTCAGCTTCGCCGTAAAAAGAGGGGCTGTGGTAAATGGCGAATGACCGATCACGCCCACATTCCATTCCACGCCACCCGCAAACCAGGCATTCCGCACCGCAAGGTTGGAGAACCGCAGCACCTCGTTGGTATACAGAAGGCTTCTGTCCGCCTGTTTGTCCCAGAGGCTCCAGAGCCTTCCGCCGTATTCCGGAAGGAACACCGCCTTCAGATAATCATTTTCCAGAATCGCGGCCTTCACATTTTCCTCCCGCAGCCGTCTGGTATAGCAGGAGAACTGCCGGTAGGGCCAGGAGCCTGCCAGCCTTCCATAGCCCTCATAGATTTCGTCCTCTTCATCCAGGAAAAATTTCATCCGGTTCTGCAATATCTGCCCATCCGTCAGATCCGGAACGGACGCTTCCTCATTTAACTGCGCTTTTTTTATCCTCAGTTCTTCAAATTTCAGCAGAGGCTTCATATCCTTCTCCCCTTTCTTCATGCACTCATACATGCATAAATGCTGCATGCCGCTGTTTTCTTCATTTTAGAACGGAAGGCTTCGGAAAGCATTTCAGAAAGTTGAGAAAACATTTCAAAAAATTGCGGTTTCCCCGTTGCTTTTTGGCGCCATTCTTTTACAATACAGGTAGAAGCACCTATAAACGATAATAGACGAACTGCCTTCCAGGGGGAAAGGAGACCTTATGCAGCCAAAGGCCACGGGAATATCCCCGATTTCTGAATATGAGATTCACTCTCCCAGCCGCCTTGCCAGGAAGCTGTATCTTTATCCGCTTTATTCCGGTTATTATAAATATGGCCCGGGCTATTTTATCACCCGGACCAGCTATGACAGTTTTCTTCTGATGTATCTTACAAAGGGAGCCTGCGAGATTGAGACGGACGGACAGCATTTCGAGGCGGAAGCGGGCCAGCTCATCCTTCTGGACTGCTACCGGCCGCACCGCTATGGAAGCCGGGATTCCTGGGAAGCCTCCTGGCTGCATTTCGATGGGCCGACGGCACGCGCCTACGACCAGGAAATCACCGCCCGACACGGCAGGATTCTCACGCCCTCCTCAGGTGTTTTGGGCCTTCTGGATGAGATCCGAAGCTCTCTCCGGCCGCCCTGCACAGCCGGCGAAGCCGTTCTGTCCGCACAGCTGATCCGGCTGCTTGACCTGCTTCTTGCCGGGAAAGAAGCGGAAGAAAAGGGCCCCGAAAAAAATGCCGTTGCGGACAGCATTGCCTACATCAATGAACATTTCCGCGAACCGGTTTCTCTGGAGCTGCTCGCCGCGAAAGCCGGGATCAGCCCCTTTCATTTTCTTCGCGTTTTTTCTCAGGCAACAGGCCTTACGCCGCACCAGTATCTGCTCTCCACCCGGATCCGTGCGGCCCGCTTCCTGCTGCAGTCCACCAGCCTCTCCGTCAAGCGCATCGCTCTGGACTGCGGCTTTTCCACCGAGGCCGCCTTCTGCTCCACCTTCCGGAAACGGGAAGGCAGGACGCCCTCCCAGTATCGGAAGGACTCGCTGCTTTAGACGTTTCATGCATTTCTGCCGATATGTGAAGCGTCCTGCGCGCGTTTTCTCCGGATTGTTCCCCTTTTCAGGAATTCCGCCAAAGCTGCTTCATTTTCCGGCAGTCCGCACGAAAGCTTCACTCTCCCGTCATTTTCGTCCCTTCCGTTCTTTCCAGACGCAACCGCCACTTCGGACGGTAGAGCCGGTCGGAAAGCACATCCCGGTTTCTGGAGACGCTCAGCAGAAGGCCGATGAGGATGCTGTAAACAATCGCCGCCGTTCCTCCTCCGGTCAGAAAGGGAATGGTTACGGTGGTAATGGGCAGGCATCCGAAATTCACCGCCGTTCCGATCACCGTCTGCACGCCCAGCACCATCGTGCATCCCATGCCGACCATCAGGCCGAGCTGATTCCTCTGCTTCATGGAAATCAAAAAGGCATGGATTACCATGGCCGAAATGGCAAAAACGACCAAAAATCCCACAAGGCTTCCATACAGCGCCACCAGGCTGAACAGACTGACCTCTCCACGCGCCGTCTGTGACACAATTTCTTCCGCATTCGCCGCTCCGCCGATCCAGTTAACCCGGCTCAGCACATCCGCGATCTGCTGATAATAATATCCCGCGCCGTCCGCATAGGCCCCCCGGTTCAAAAAAGCGAGGATTCTCATTTTCTGATAATCCGCCAGCCAGAACGCAAATCCGGCAGTGCCTCCGACAAGCGGCAGAATGACTCCGACAAGGATCAGGGCGAGGATCGTCTGCTTTCTTTTTACGGAAAACCAGCCTTTCGCAACTGCAAAAAGGAGCATCCCTCCGCAGATCAGAAAGAGCTGGATCGCCGTGGACAGGGAGGGGATGCCAAACCACGCAAGCCATACGAGAGGAATCAGGAAGCCGATACTCTTGATCAGTCCCGCATATCCCGTCTTGCGATACTGATACAGGATTCCCGCATAAAGCGGCACAAAAAGATATAGGGGCAGAATCGCTCCCCTGTGCATGCCGTTCACCGTATAGGAAAACTGCGTCATATAGAAAAGGACCCCGGCGGCATACAGAAGGAAAAGCGGCTTCGCATATTTTCCGATAAAGCTGTAGTCCAGAAAGCAGATGCCAAGCATGAGACAGAAGCCGATTCCCATGAACAGACACTGTCTTTCAAAGGCAGCGCTGCCCACAGTTATATTTCCGATCGCGCACTGGACTGCCAGCCCGCCCAGGCTGAGCAGAACTGCCATCACAATCATTCCCCAGTCCATGCGCGGCCTGTGAATGCGGTCAAGCTCCACGCCCACCGCCACGGGATCACCCATCTGCTCCACCGCTTCCGCAAGCGCCTCCTCAGGCGTCATTCCCTCTGCCTCATATTCCTGCGCCTGATCGGAAATATGCGCCTCAATTTCCCGGACCACATCCTCTCTGGCTCTTTTGCAGCGAATCTGGTCCGCCAGAAGCTGTATGAATTCTTCTTTTCTTTTCATGACTGTACCCTTCCTCCGTCTCTGTATATGCCTGTGTTATGCGGCCGTGCCATGGCGGCTCATTAGCAGGCATTCAGCACATTCGCAACGGCAGACGCGTATTCCTGCCACTCGTCCTTCCTGCTCTTTAAATACTTTTTCCCGTCATCCGTAATGCTGTAATATTTCCTCACCTTTCCATTTACCTCATCCTCATAGGAAAACAGGTAATTCTTCTCCTCCAGAGAATGCAGCAGCGGATACAGGGTTCCTGCCTTCAGGCTGAATACATGATTGGAACGTCCTTCCAGCTCCTCAATCATCTCGTACCCATACATATCCCTTTCCTCCAGCAGACGAAGCAGAAGCATGGTTGTGCTTCCTGATATCAGACTTCTGTCAATCGGCATCTTGTCACCCCTTTTCGTATAAAAACCTCCGGCGGATCGCACTGCGCCGGCCAGGAAAATGCGCAGCCAACCTATATTTCCAGGACGAAAGCCATGGCTTTCGTCCGCCCTTCATATATCGATGATCTATATAAGAGTATATATAGATCATCGATATATGTCAAGCCTTTTTCAGTTCTGTTCCTGACCACACAGCATGTGAATGGTCAGGGCGTAGCATGTAACTCCGGTTCTTTCATCCGTTCTTCAAGGTATCGGAACAGCGCGTCATTCGTGACATAAGCGTATATAATCCATCTCGTGTTCTCATCTCCCTGAACCCTGACCATCGGGTAGTACCGTTCAAAGCGCTCCGGATGCTCCTCTATATCCGCAAAAATCTCCTTCCATTTCTCCTCCTTGAGAAACACGTCCACGTTCTGAAAAGCAAGAAAAGAATTCTTCTCCCCGGCGGAGCTTTTCATGAGCTGCTCAAAGCATTCCTCCTCACATATACCTTTATAAAATTTCAGAAACTTCAGACAGCGTTTCTCCACTTCCGGATCAATCCGGTCTCCGGGTTCGTAATAAAGCAGCTCCCGGTATCCGCAGACATCATATTCCTCCCGCTGTTTCTGCAGGGTCTTCAGCTTCTTTTCCATGAGATCGTTCAGAACCGTTGCCGGTTCCTCCTTCTTTGCCGAAGCTTTCAGGAAATCCGCCATGATCCCCGCCACGTCGCAATATCCGCCGATAAAGCGTTCCAGCGTTTCCCGGATCTCCTCAGGCGGAATATAGCGGTCCACGCTGTAATTCTTCGCACCGGACAGGGCAAACTGCGCCAGCAGCGTATAAATCGAATATGGCGCCTCCTCTTCCCTGTTGATCTCCAGGCAGTCGCGCAGATCCTTTTTCTTCAGAAACAGCTTTGACTTCATGATCTCTTCCACGAACGGTTTATAATACTCCGTTCCATCCCGGTCCACGAACTGCACATAGCGGCAGAGTTCCTCCAGGCTGTTGCCCAGATTCAGATAGTCTCTGAGCGCTGACGCGAAGCCGGGGGAACCGATCCTCAGATTCTTAAACTCCCGCTTCCAGAAAAAAGCCTGCTCTTCTTTTGAGAAATGCTCCCTTACAAATTTTCCGTATTCCTCATCCGGTATGCCGAGATACAGATTATGAAAGACGTTCAGCACCTCCTGCTTTTTCAGCGGAAGGGCGCGGATCCGCCTGTACAGACGCTCCGGCACGCACCGGGCAGGCAGCCTTACCGGCCTGTCCAGATACCGGGTCGCCATCCGCACAGCCCTCCTGCACTGTCCCAGCGTGATATCTCCATCCACGCAGGCTCTTCCATCCAGTCGGTCTTCGATCATGCACCCGATGGCGAGCAGGTACATATGATACGCCTCACCCTGGGTCTTATTGCCCCAGAAATGCCGGCTTCCCCCGCATCTCTTGTCGCGCCATTCCAGCATGGTGCGTCCGGATGCCGCCGCAAGGAGCGGATCAGATACGGCTGTCCGCGCAGAGCCGGATTGAACTATCACAATATTTTTCCTTCGGCCGCTCAGCCGGGCCGGAAGCGTCTGCTCCTCCGCCCGTCCCATCGTTACGCTGTCTCCAATGGCACACCATCCCTTATCCCGGTTCCTGCTTCCTGTCGGGACTCCGCAGACCAGTTTCTGCCCGTAAACCTCAAGAACCCCCGAATCCATCAGGTGAAAAGCTTCCGCCAGCCTGAGACTTTCCTCATAGACCGGTGCCCACTCCTCGTCCGTTACTTCTCCCGCCACATACAGATCAATAAAAATACCCATGCCGGTCTCCTTTCTATTTCTGCAGGAAAACGTTGTTACTGGCCACTGTGTAACCAGTAACAAAACGTCCGTTTCCTGTGGTATAAAAAGTATAACCTGCATGGGTTCTGCTGTCATTGAACGCAAAATTCAATTTTTCTGTCCCGCCGAACTGCCGCCGCTTTTTGTCCGCATACTGCGGACATCCATCCTGTTAAGCGGCTCCCTCATAAGCGCACAATACCGCATAATAGGAGAGCACTCTTCTGTGAAAGCCGTCCGGAATAAGACATTTATGCCAGTCGTACACCGACCGGGCCGGACGTCCATAATCCGCCGTCCCAGCGACCAGATCATCCATGTCCGCATGTAAAAGACTGCTTAAGGCATATAAGTTATCCACACTGGGGATATTCGTTCCATCCAGCCAGCGGTAGACCGTCTGCACGCAGGACAGACCGAGATATGTCTGAATGTCCACAGGATTCATCCCCCTTTTTTCCATGAACCATCGGATCCTTTCCCCTGTCCTTTTCTTGTCTATCGCAGGAAACATCATTCCGTTCTCTCCTTTTTCGGCTTTTTTTCCATTACAGGATGAAAGAATCCACCCTTTTCAGCGCGCCCCGGTCTGCCGGTTCACCTCAATTTTGTCCATAATCCCTTCCGCGCTCACCCCCGGATGAGTAACACGGATACGACAGACCTGCTCCACAAAACCGGCATCCAGCTTCATCTCCCGGCTGATTCTTTCGATTTTCCAGCCCCTGTCCATCCGGCGGAAAATCCCCTCGATAGCAGAAAGCAGGTTATCCTCGGGAATAGGGCAGTCTTTTTCATCTTCTCTCTTATCCAGATCTCTTTTGCCTCTTCCGGAGACAGGCTCCGCAGGAAGATCCACCCGCTCCACCTGAACGTGCCCCTTCCCCAGGTACAGAAACGCCATGGTGATTTCCTGATTGAAGCGCCTTTTCCCGCAGCTCCCCGGATTCAGCCATAATCTCCCGGACTTTTCCTCCTGCATATACTTATGGGAATGACCATGGACAATCACCTGAATTCCCTCCAGTTTCTCCGGAACATCCTTCTTTTTGTGAACGAGGAAAAAGGAAATGCCGCCCAGTGTAAAACAAAGGCTTTCCGGCAGCCCTTCCGCCCATTCTCCGTCGTTGTTTCCCCGCACAAAGAAAGCAGGCGCCTCCTGTCCCGCCGCCTCCCTGACAGCATCCATAAGCTGCAAAGAGCCGATATCTCCCGCATGGATTACCGCATCACACGTTCCAAGCAGTGCCGCAACCTGCGGCCTGAGGAGATTATGAGTATCTGAGAGAACTGCCACCTTCATACAGTCTCTATCCATTCTTTGAGCGTTTCTTTCCTGCATCATTGTCACTCCCTGCTTCCACCATCGATTCCGCATTCTCTGTACAGCTCTCTGCGGAACTCGCTGTTATCCATAGCTTTCCTTATATCCTCTACCCGGCCGGTTGCCAGCAGCATGCTTACCAGATCCGCCAGCCGTTTCTCTCCATCCAGTAATCCTTCCTGTCTTCCTTCCTGTCTGCTGTCCTCCATCATTTCTTCCAGCGCCTGACACATATCAATCCGTCCTTTCTCTACCCGACAGTTTTCTTTATACTCCTCCAGCTTTCTGTGATGAATCATCACGCTGATTACATCGTAGGTTTCTTCATCCAGTCTGCGGAAGCGTTCTTCATTCTTCCTGCAATATTCCCTCATCGCATCCTTGTCCCGTCCCCGCTTCATCATTCCGATCACCTCACGCAGCCCGGTCTCAAACCGTTCTTCCTGCAAATCCGCAAGAGTGACCAGATTTATCCGGTAATTCGCAGTATATTTGCGGAACATTTCGTTTTCTCCCGTAAAATTCAGCATGTCGTGCAGGTCACGGCATGCGTCCCACTCGCCTTCTCCATGATAAAAGACCAGAGTGGTAACCGGATCCAGTTTTTCTTCCCGGGTCATTCCGGAAAGGAACTGCGCGCTCCCCTTCAGATCCTTATTTCTTCTGTGTCTCTCCCGAATGCGTCTGAGCTGGCTGGTATATTCCATCGCGTCATATTCCATACACCGTACAGGCATGGCATAGTGCAGTTCAGCCTGATTTTCTACCGCAAGCACACAGTAAGAGCCGCCCAGGCAGCGTTTTTTCACCACATCACGACTGCGTCTGCGCCTGGCCGCCGTCCCCGCTTCTCCCCGCTTTCTCTCTTTTTCATGATAATCTCTACGAGTCGGTTCCAGCTCCCCGGGCAGAATTTTCTGCTTTCCCGCAAACATCGCGCCATTCATAAAATCTGAAAAAATCTCTGCTTTTTCCAGCCAGGCGCAGAAAACGTCATTTTTTTCTCCCATACTTTCTCTCCAATCCTGTTTTTGCCGATGATATTATGTCACATACTGGAACTGCGGGCGGAATCAGAAATCTGCCCGGGGCGACTGCCCATTTGAATGTCGGTCACGGATAATGAAATCCGGACACAACATAAAAGAAATATTGATAAATCACTGATAGATAAAATAAGTATAGCGCAGTTTTGCCGGGAAAGCAATCAAAAATTTTGATGCGGTACACTAAAAAACGTCTGGCACAAGCCTGCCCATCCCTGCGGCTGCCCTCCGGGCTTACCGCACAACCAGACAACCGGATGCTTCCTGATTCCTATTCAGGCCGCATCCGGTTTTTCAGGTTAATTCATTTTCAAAGAAATCTCATCCGCCGCACTCATCCCGGAATTTTCCGGTTATATTGCTTTCTCTGCCGGTAATTCTGGCGATCCTGCGCCATCTGGCACCGGAAATTCTGAATGCGCTCCCGCTTATCCGAAAGCCGCTGTGCGCCCGATATGGGACGATGGTACCCTCTGCAGATATGCTCCAGCGTCAGCTTCGCATATTCCATCCCGGCGGCAAGGGCCAGATCCGCCTTCATAAAAAGAAGCAGGAGCATGTGATATGACTTACTCCAAAAGCCCTTTTCAATGTCCGGATCCTTCATGATCCAGGCAAAGGTCAGAAGAAGATAAACCGCAGCAAGAAAAATAATGAATGTTCCCATCATATGCATCCACCCCTTTCCCATGTCCAGCAGGCCAGGACGGGAACCCGCGTGTTTCCAACGTTCTTCTTACTATTATCATATCCCGTTTATCCACATCAGTCAACAGAACCGGCGGCTTTTTCCACCTTTTAAACGATCTTTACCACACCCTTCACAATATCCGCCTTATTTCTCACACAGGCATCCATTGCGTGCTGAATCTCGTCCAGGCGGAAGATATCGGTCACAATATCCCGGACGCGGATCCGGCCGGAGGATACGGCTTCTATCGCTTTTGGGTAGATGTTCCGGTAGCGGAACACGGTCTGAAAGGTGAGCTCCTTGTCCAGCGCGAGACTCATGGGAAGCGTCATTTCTCCGGATGCGCTGTAGCCAACAAATACGATGGTGGAACCCTTCTTCGCGCCGCGGATGAGCTGCGCCGCAGTGACCTGGCTGCCGGCGGTCTCGATTCCAAGATCCGCTCCCCTGCCGTCCGTCAGCTCCAGAATCCGGGCGGCCGTATCTTCCTCTTTCCCATTGATCACATAGTCGGCTCCCAGCTCCATCGCCTTATCCAGCCGTTTTTTCATCACATCCACCACAATGATGCGCGAAACGCCCATGGCCCGCAGGGAAAGAAGACAGCACAGGCCGATGCATCCGGCTCCCGTCACCACCGCAGTCTGTCCCAGGCAGGCCCCTCCCTGTCCGGCCGCATGGAGTCCCACGGCAAGCGGCTCGATCAGCGCCGCCTCCATCGTGCTCATCTGATCCGGGATTTTGAAGCAGAGTCCGGCTTCGTGCGCCACATACTCCTGAAAAACGCCGTCCACCGGAGGAGTGGCGAAAAAAATCACTTTTTCACACAGATTATATCTGCCTTCCTTACAGTGTTCACAGTGGCCGCAGGTTTTTCCGGGCTCAAGGGCCACCCGGTCCCCTGGCACCAGATCCGTCACGCCCTCTCCCGTTTCAACCACAATGCCGCCCGCTTCGTGACCCAGCACAAATGGCGGCTTTACCACATAGTCCCCGATTCGTCCTGATTCAAAATAGTGCAGATCGGAGCCGCAGATCCCGACATATTCCACCTTCACCAGCACTTCCCCGGGCGCCGGTGAGGGAATCGGTCTCTCTGTCAGCTCCATCTTTCCAATGGCGGTCATCACCGCCGTTTTCATCATCCCTTTCATCAAAAACCCTCTCCTTTTTTCTTCTGTATCAGACCATTCCGTCATACCGGAACCGTTTCCGCTTCCTTTTCTTCAGCCTGTTCCATCCTGTGGGCAATGTAATCCTTCACCTGCTTCTGGTCAATGTTCAGGCTGACCGCAAGCTCAGTATACAGATTGTCCTCCGCGATCCGGAAATATTTTTTATCCATCGCCGTTTCCTTCTTGCCCCTGGCAAACCGCTCCCGGTTTCTCTTCCACAGGGTTTTCAGGATTCTGACCCAATCCCTGCAGTCGCAGCCGTTGACGGCCTGCCTGTAGCTGTACTCTCTCTGTTTTTCATCTGCGATCCACAGGCATCCGATCCGGGGAATGCTGTCGACAAGCGCTTCCGCCTCTTCCTGTGTCAGAATCCTGCGCATCTGGATTTTGTCGCTGTCCACCGGAATGAAAATTTTCGCGTCCCGGTCGTTTACGGGACGCAGAAAATAATACAGCTTCTCCCTGTTCATTCCGCTGATATTGATGGTTGAAATGTCCGTAATCTCACATACTCCCTTGCTTCCGTATACGACATATTCTCCTTTCTCAAACATATTTTTTCTCTCCTTTCCATATTATTTATTTTATCAGAAAATTTCAAAATAAATCAAATAATTTTTCTATTATTTCTCTTTTTCAGACCTTTTTACAGATATATGTCTTCCTCTGTTTGTGCAGCTTTTTCTTAATACTTCCGTCGTTGCGCCTCCGCCGCCCGGATGTTATACTGAAAAAAGAAAAAACTGACAATATCTGAGGTGGTTTGTCTGATCGAGATTCTGAACGGCACGCATGAAACGGTCACCTACCGGAGCATGTCCGGCGTGCGCGCCTTTGTCAACCGGGACGCGGAGGATTTTCCGCTCCACTGGCACACCGCGCTTGAAATCATTCGTCCGGTCGAAAATGAATATACCGTGAAAACAAACGGCAAAACCGTCACTTTTTACCCGGGAGATATTCTGCTCATTCCGCCGGGGGAGCTTCACGCGCTCTTTGCGCCTGCGGATGGGGAGCGGCTGATCCTGCAGTTCGATTATTCTCTGTTTACCGGGCTGGACGGCATGGACTTCCTGCTTCACGCCCTGCGGCCCTGCCTGCTGATCTGCCGTTCGGACGAGCCGGATGTGGCCGCTTCCCTCTCCGGGCTGCTTCACGATATCCTGCGGGAATATTCGGGCGATGATCCTTTCCGGGAGGCTTCTGTCCGGTCTCTGCTGCTGCGTTTTTTTGTCATTCTGGGAAGGACTGTGGTAACGGAAGCCGGAAAATTCCCCGAATTTTCTCCCAGCAAGCAGCAGGAATATATCGAGAAATTCATGAGCATCTGCAGTTATATCAACGATCACTGCACGGAACCGCTTCAGATCGATGAGCTTGCCCGGCTCGCAGGCTTCAGCCGCTATCATTTTTCCCGGCTTTTCAAGCAGTTCACCGGGCTCTCCTGCCACGAATATCTGACCGGCCGCAGGCTGGCGCATGCGGAACGGCTGCTGCTTTCTCCCAATCTGTCCGTCACCGAGGTCGCCATGCGCTCCGGCTGGGGCAGCCTCTCCACCTTTAACCGCCTTTTCCGGGAGAAAAACGGTTGCACGCCCTCATCCTACAGATCCTTAAACCGCGGGGTCATGCTGGATGCGGAAGCAGAAAATCTTCAGGAGTGAACAGATTGAAAAATGTGCTCGATAGCGCATTTTTCAATCAGGATTTGCGCCAAAGCGTCGCAAATCCTTGGAATAGAAATCCCATACTGGGATTTCTATTCTGGCGCAGACGCCGAACTGGAGGTTCGGCGCGCGGGCCTCAGCAACGCTTCGGCATGGAGGAAAAAATGGAAAATATTTCTGAAAATCCAGATGAATACCGTGAATATATTCTCGACTTTCCTCTGGAAGATATTCACAGCATCGTCCAGGAGTGGTGCGGCCGATATGACCGTAAATTCAGAAAACTGGCCGCCGAACAGAGGAGCATCAATTACGCTGCCGGTTTTTTCGGCGCCGTATGGGCTGCATACCGCGGCATGTGGAAAAATGCGTTCATACTCCTTGGACTGGAAGCCCTCTACAGCTTTCTCCTCAATCTGGCCGCACTCTTTCTGATCCGTCTCTATCCGGAGTGGCAGCTCAAGGTTCTTTTTTGGGGACTCCATCTCTGCATCTTCGGAATCCTGGGAGAGAAAATGTATTTCAATCATGTCTTCGGCCTGTTGCGTTCTGTCAAAAACCGGACAGCTTCCATGGAGGAGAATATATTCCCGGACAGATACTGTGGCACTCATGTCGGATACGCCCTGCTTATGATGGTTTTGCGAATTATTGTCAATCTTTTTTTGGCCATCATTATCAATGTGGCAGCCGCCTTTCTTTTACTCTGAAACAATACTTTCTGGGCAGCCAAAAAAGCGCAGACTACCCCCCTCATATTTTTCAGGCGTTTTATCTGGCTCAGCCGAAAGGCTTATGCGGCAACTACAGGCACTTCCCAGCCAAGCGCTTTTAACTTTTTAAGGTACGCATTGATCTTGCGTTCCCTATTAAATTGATTGTAATAATCAGCTCCCAGATCCTTGAAAACGACTCCTTCCTTCAAGATGTGATAGATCGCAACCAGCATGGAATGCGCCACTGCTACATAAGCACGCTTACTTCCACGATGCGCACTGATCCGGGCAAACTGGGCATGGAAATAACTCGACTTATTCTTTACTGCTGAGTGGGCGCATACGATCAATGTATCCCGCAGCAGGCCGTTCCCCTTCCGGGTTTTTCCCGATTTGCGTTTGTTGGCACTTTTGTTATTGCCCGGACACAGCCCTGCCCATGAAGCTATGTGGGCATCCGTCGGGAACCGGCTCATGTCCGCTCCGATCACAGAAATAATGGCCTGCGCGCTTGTATTCCCGATGCCCGGAATATCCTGGATCACTTTGGCTGCTTCCTTTTCCTCCGGTTTCATGAAATTGTCTATATCATCATCAAGCTCTCTGATATGGGCATTCAGTTCATCCAGATGGTTCAAAATGATACGCATCATCTTCTTCTGAAGGGCAGACATCACTCCGTTGAGGTCATCGATGATCTGTTCCTTTGTGGCTTTCAGATTGTGCGCAATGACCTTCTTCTCATAAAGAATGTCGTACTCGGCGGAATCAATCTGTCTGCCGGACAGCAGATGTTCCAGAATGTTCCTCGCGCTCTTTCCATTGATATCCCGGATGGTCCCGGATATCTTGATATTGGCCCCTTCCAGCATCTTCTGGAGCCGGTTGAGTTCGCGGGCCCGCTCTCCAACCAGGCTTTTGCGGTAACGTACAAGCTCCCGCAATTCCCGCTGGTCTTTGTCCGGAATGTAGCTTGCAGTCAGCAGGCCATGCTGTAAGAGGTCTGCGATCCATTCCGCATCTTTTACATCCGTCTTGCGCCCCGGGACTGCTTTCATGTGCTGCGCATTAACAACCATGGCCTTCAGTTCGCAGGTTTCAAGGATGTTGTACAAAGGCTTCCAATAGGATGCTGTGCTCTCCATGGCGACCATCTCGCAGCCGCCTTCCTTCAGCCAGTCAGCCATTTCAAGAAGCTCTCTGGTTGTTGCACCAAAGTCACGGATCTCCTGCCTGTTGCCCTGTTTAAAGCAGGCTACGATCAACTTCTTGTGCAGGTCAATACCACAGCATTTGTCGTAAACCTTATCCATAATGGCACCTCCCAAAATGAGTTTACGGCAAGGCTTCCTGTCTTTTGTTATTTTACTCTACGTCCTTATATGCCGTATACGGCGGAACAGATGGTGGTGCAAATGAGGAAGCCATAAGTCAGTTTGTTTTACGGGCTAAATGCTCCAAATAAAAACCGACCTTTACCGATATGTTCATTATACATCAAACGTTGCGGTATGTAATTATCAGGAGATTATCGGCTGCGATGTTTCATTTATGGTGGTGCTGATCAGCGAAAGGCATGGGGGTTTGTTTCATAATTTCACCTTTTTCTCCCCGTGTTTGTATCAATACTTTCTTCCTTGAACTATCCGCTATATTCAGCAGTATCACAATAAATGGATAACTCTCCGAATCCGCTCCAAGCATAGCCATTTTGTGATTATCAAACAGATTGCTTTTAGCATCAATGGCACAAGAACACCAATCAAAACGTAGAAAAAATCTGAATAGTGAAATCTAGAGCTAAGTACTGCATTGATGGGTATGTGTAAGAACATAATGGTAATTGTATTCTTGCCTATTTTCTTTGCAATCGACCATATCATTTTCGTTTCTGATATAGAAATTGCAATCCACTTTAGCAAAAGAAACCCAGTAACCGGCAGAACCACATTCAACACAAGATTGTCATAAACTACTTTTTTCATGTCAAACATATATATTATGTTTGACAGATAACTGAAACCCACAGCAGCTGATGCGAACAGTATTACTGGTACTTTGATCTTTACGTTCTCTGCCCATTCCTCGCTGCCTGTCTTTCTGAACAAATAACCAAGTCCATAATAGAAAAGCATGATCAGAACCACATCTGCATTCCAAGGTATAGGAGGAACAACATTCTGGAATAACCATGACTCCCCAGTTGAAAGAATCAACAGAATTGTCAGTAATACTGCCATCTTTTTTTTCGTTTGGATATGGTCTTTAATATATGAGAACAATACTACTGTAAGGAATAGACTGGGCAAATACCAAAGTACCCCCCCCGGAGCCTTCCTGATCCATATAACAAGTATTCCACTGCTTCTAACGGTGATGATCTGTAAAAAAAGATTTCGATAAGAATGGAATACACTGCATATGGGAGGAGCAACCGACTTATTTTTGATTTGATATAGTCAATTGATAGCCGTTTTTCAGATGCCAGATATCCGCTGAGCATTAAAAAACATGGCATATGAAACCAATAGATAACATAATGCACAAACCCATTGTTGCTATGCCCCAAAACAAGAAGCAGAATCAGAATTGCTCTCATATTATCTGCCCACCGGCAATATGCTTTTCTGCTCTTCATTTCTGTTTTTCCCTCTTCAAATCGCAAAGTGGAAAGTAATATTCATCCATATTTTTCCCCTCTCAGCAATCACTTTCTTATTTTTCGAAGAAGTCCACGCAGTATATTCTCGAAATAGTGGAATTCAGCAGTTCTGAAAAAACATACACAGAGCACCACATTGGGCACAATCCCAGCAATTGCAGCCTTGAATAGAAATCCCCAGATGGTATTCGGGAACCTGCAGGTAAACACCAGAGAAATCCCAATCGAAACAATCAGTGCACCAAAGTACTGAATATACTTTTTAAAGTACTCCGTCATTGATTGCTTAAAAGCGTATTTGTATACCACATATGGCTCCCACCAGAAATTTGTCAGCAGATTACTTGTAAGTGTTCCAAGAATTATACCGCATATGCCCCAATGGAGAACCAAAAGGAAGTAACAGGAAGCCGCAAGGTTGATAATAGATTCGATGAAGGACTTCCACTTGATTGGCCAGAACAGTCCGTTTGTGTCAATATAAATCTGCGCTGTCTGCCTCATACGATCAACATAGAAATTCAGGTAGAATACCGCAACTGTGACCGCAGGCAAAAGATACCCTTCCCCCCAAAACTGTTTGATAAATGCATCCGAGAGGACATACAAGCATGATGTGCAGAATACGGCAACATACGCGTTCACAAATAGGAGCTTGCTAAAAAAATTCGCAGATTCATCCATTGTCTTTTCTGCCACAAAGTTCCCCACACTGGCTGTGATTGGACTCATAATCTGTACAAACAGCGTCTTAATGGTAGAACTGATGAGCGTATAATTCGAATAGCAGCCCATAGCAAAAATACCCACAAATTTGGATATTAGGATGTTATCAACACCGCTCACAACAACAGAACCAAGTTTGTGAAATGTCATGGCAATGACGTTCTTTTCCAAATCCCGCTTTTCTTCTTTGCTCAGCCGCTCAGCGCTATATGTTCGAAGATAAGGAAAGAGATTATCCGCCCTTACAGATATCGCAATATTAGCCAGCAACGAACAAAGTATCTGTATCACCAGATACCCCAGATACGATTTCCATACCAGCAGTACCAGCAATTGCAGCATGCTTTTCAGCAAATTAAAAGATAATTGGTTTCTAGAGTCCAGATACCCATTCTGTGTGGCTACGACCAGAGACCGTTTATAGTTAAAGAAATAACTAGCAGCGGAGTTCAGCAAGAACAGAGTATAGATCAGCCACAGCGGAGGCGCGTCTACTGGAATCTCTGCTGTATCACTGATAAAGAATTCCAGATTGGGAATCAGCATCAATCCTACCAGCAAGATGCTCAACCCTACTACAGAATAGACCTTCGCAAAGAAATTCATGTACGCCGTGATTTTTCGATAATCACCCTTAGCAATCGGTGTATACATCGCATACACAATTGCTGTACCGAAGCCCAGCTCCGCAAATGAGAGTACTGTTAGAATATTTGTAAACAATCCATTCAGGCCCAGATAAGAAACGCTCAGGGTCTTTATAAAAACTGTTCGAATTATGAAATTCAATAGTACCGTCAGTATTTGCACAGCAATTGCATAGGAACTATTTCTGATGGAATTACTTGTTCTGCTCATTTATCTGCCTTTTTACCTTCCTTGTTTAGAATTTCCACATAATATTTTCTCTGACAATTTTCGCCGGCGAGCCTACAAATCTATAAAAGCATTACGTTTTGATTTTTAAATACAAATACTCAAAATCCATTTGTTCCTCTCTCTGTATTCTATATCACTTTTCACTATACCATTTTGTCTACTCAACGCACGAAGGTATTTCAGCCCTACATTTATCTAAATATTTTTTAGCATATTCTTCTGTTGTTTTAATCACTTTGGCAGGATTGCCACAGATAACCACGCCAGCAGGAATATTGCCTTTTATCACTGAGCCGGCTCCAACAATTGTGTTATCTCCAATGACTGTTCCAGGCAAAACCATAACCGATGCTCCAATGAAACAGTTTTTTCCAATAGTGATAGGTTTATTCTCAGATACCAAGTTATAAGGTTCTCCAACCGCTATTAAAGCCCTAGTTAGCGAAAAATCATGCGTTAACAACGTTACGTTTCGAGAAACTACAGTACCCCCCCCACTGAAATCAATGAATAGTTTGAATCAAAATATGATGTAGGATCGATATATGAAGGCAAACCTGTAGGAAACTTGACACCTAACTTGCTCAAAAAATAGCAATTTAACTTTTTATACCAGCTCGTTTTAGGCATAAGATGATATGCTTTTCGATTTAATTGATATAGAATTTTGTATAAAACTATCATAAATTTTCCCTTTCTCTTTATCCAATGATATGCCTCAAGCTTTATCAGTGCATTAAAGCTCGACTATATCAGCATTTCTATCGCCATTTGCATTTCCTGCATTTTACGACGACTACGAGTAAATCCAGGCAGGTCTCCAATTCTTACTTCCTCCGGTTCAATCAACGCGTGCGCTTCTAGGTCATCCATTAGATAAATACTTTGTCCACCACTATCCCTGATATTTACATTCCACCCCAGCATTGCATTATTGCCAATTACAATCCGCTTTTCTGCTTCAACTATTTCTGACTTACTTGTCCTGCTCATTTATCCGCCTTTTTACCTTTCTTGTTTAGAATTTCCACATAATTCTCTCTCGGACAACTTTCGCCGGCGTGCCCGCAATAATTGTGTTCTCCTTGGTGAATGGTTTCACGCAACAGGAACGATACGCGACAACACAATCATTGGGAATCGTTACACCCTTTAGGATATCAGCATACGAGCAAATCCAGACATGGTCTCCAATCCTCACTTCCTCCGGTTCATTCAACATGTGCGCTTCTGGGTCGTCCATTCGATAGATACTATGTCCGTCGCTATCCCTGATATTTACATTCCATCCTAGCGTTGCATTGTTGCCAATTACAATCCGCTTTTCTGCTGCAAGAAAACAGTTTTTGTTACACGAGAAATGTTCGCCCAAAGTCAACTCTCCCTCCGGGTCAACACGGACAGAACTGCCCCTTGCGAACATTGCACTACCCTTAAATATTATTTTCCCCCGGACCGACCACTGTGTCTTTTCAGTGATCCCTGGGACACCTACTGAACCTCCCCCCCATCCCAATCGAATCATCCCTGTCCGGATGTTTCCTTCAATGATGCAGCTCCCACGAACCACATCGTGCAACACCGCGTCATACGTTGTTATAATCGGGAGGTGAATCGCTGTTTTCAGTGGAAACAGCCTACAATTCAGAGAGAATGTTTTAGGGAGTGATACAACCATCTTAAGAATTTTTTTAATCTTTATCATTTTCTCTTCCTTTGTCTTAAAATAAACCGAAGTACAGTTCTAAAGCGCTCTGTGCGCTCAGAACCAGCGTTTTATCATATGCAGAGCCATTCGCATACAGGCACTCCATATCCCGTCGAATCGCTATGGGAAGTACAGGACAATTGAGGTGTTCACGGTAATATGTATCCATAACGTTCCTGATTTCTGGCTTCGAAATATACCAGTAGTCAAACGGATTCATATTGTATGATGTGACATACTTCTTCGGTGCTAGTACTCTACATATTTTGTCCCAGCCACGATATCGAAGAGCTCTCATAGTACCTCGAAATTTGCTATCTGTGATTTTCCTATCATTATGAGACCAGCGAATATCCGCCGCGCCCGGATACTTTTTAATTATCCATTCATTGTAGATTTTATGATCTGCTCTGTACTCAAGAGGGATTGACATACAAAAATCCAGAACATCCGGATCGATAAACGGCGCTGCGACCTCAACGTAATTTCGGCGAATCATCACAGAACTACATGCGCCATAAAATCCACGGATATACATTTTCTGAATCTCCGTGTTGGGATACTGGAAAATATGTTCATCCAACACCCTGTCTTTCAGCACTTCGGAACACATTGCGCCCATTTTCCGTTCGGTATTTTCTTCTTCTGTTCTCACAAAAGAAGAAATAACTACGTCCCCCAAAAGTCCGGTATGCTCCACACCAAATGTGTCGCAATCCATATGACGGAGCATATCTTCTCCCCCGGTAATGGCAGAATACCTGTCAACACCACTAGATAAGGCCGTTAGTCGATCAATTTCTGATAAGAATTTCGCGTCATCCATCTGCCTAAAGAACAATGTGCTATTCAACTTTGCAGCAATTTCTTGAGCAATCGGAAAATCGTTTCCAGTGCTTTGACTGTAACAGATATTAATGCAGTCCGTATACCCCATATCATGCGCGACCCATGCCGTCATTCGGCAGTCAAAGCCCCCGCTCAAATCAACTAGATGAGAATAGCCATATTCCAAATCCTTGTCAAACTCCAGCTTCACAGCGTTTCTGAAGCGTCTGTCCAATTCGTCAATAATGTCGTCCTTTGACCACGAAGACACATCAATCTTATTGTTGTCCACAACATAATAGCGGGATATACCAATTCCTTCGTCAGAAATCGTCAGTACACAACCAGGAGGGATGCGTTTAATCTCATTAGCATAGGTCCTATCATCATACATAAAACCGTATGTGAGCATGCTGTATACAGCCTGCTCGTTCAAAGTCAGTGTGTTTTTTTCAATGTTATCCAGAATGTAGTTAACTTGCGAAGCTACGATGAACTGATTCTGACAGCGATAATAGAATAATGCATTGTCCCCGACGTGCCCCGTCCAGATATGCCATTGATTCTCAACCTTGTCATACAGAGCTCCTGATACCCCCCCCCGGAAATAATCAGGGAATTTAATACCGTGCTGCTGATACATGGTAATGATCAAAGCAAAAAGTGAATCACATTGATATTGCTCCATCAACGTCTTCTTATTCAGTAGAACACCATCTGTTACTATAATATATCGTTCATTTTCTTGAAGAATTTTGTCATCGAGGAATTTATTCAACGTATTTCTACACACTTTGAACGCGCATTCCAAATTTTCATAAACACACTTTTCATTGTAAAGGTTATTCAGTTTAAAACTCTTATTAACGTTGCTTACCAAAAAGCCCGGCATAATTACCTCCTATATCTTCTGACAACTTCTGCCATTTGTTTTGCCGCCGCATCCCAACTGAAACGCTGTGCATTAGCATATCCCTTTTCAATCAACTGTTCCCGTAACGTGCTGTTCTCGATGACGTGTTCCAATTCGGCCGCTATATTCTCAACAGAATACGGATCTACCAATATTGCACCTTCTCCCGCTGCCTCTGGCATTGAAGAGATATTGGAAGTAATAACAGGAGTTCCAGCCGCCTGTGCCTCAATGATTGGAATTCCAAAGCCCTCGTATAGGGATACAAACATCGAAACTTCTGCCATTTTGTAAAGCGCCACTTTGTCCCCGTCATCAACAAATCCTGTGAACACCACATCCTGCCCTATTTCTAAATCGGCTGCAAGACGTTCCAAAGCGTTTTCTTTTCTTGTGAGCACCAGCTTATACTCTTCTCTAATCCTATGCGGAAGCATTGCATATGCCCGAAGGAGTCGTTCTAGATTTTTGTGCTTTCTTACTGCCCCAAAGTAGAGAATAAACTTCTCTGGAAGCCCATATTTCTTTCGAATACGAGCTTTGTCAGCCTCTGTAAGCTTAACTGCATATTCACTGCAATCGACACCATTGTGCACAACAACTATTTTATCAGGATTAAGTCCATAATACTCCACAATATCCTGTTTTGTTGCATTTGATACAGTGACAATTGTGTCTGATACTTCAATACAATGTCTGACTTGGGCATCGTACTTTTCAGTCACCTCTGCAGGTTCATTATTTACCTTCTGAAGGATAATATCATGAACAGTTCCAATGACTGGCTCACGAAATCTAAAATTTGGCAGGCAATATGTACAGAACAAATTCACATCTGGCTTATACCCCATAATTGTTTCATAAGCAAACGGCCACGAGAGATTATACGCAAGTTTATATGGGAATGGAGAATAGGTTACCGGAAATGAAAACCGTGTATAGTCTTTACTAGAATATGCACGAATATAGCTTGCGCACCCATGAAGCTCAAATTCCGGCATAGCGGCAAGCCTTCTCACAATCTCATTTTCGAATACACAAATTCCACTACCAAAGTAATTGGCACTCATTAAATCTACATTAACCCGCATGATACTTCTTTCTCCCTCACAACTCTACTAGCAGTTTGGCAAACTCTCTATAGTTATGCTCCGCGCTGCAGCGCTGTTCCCAGATTTCCCTAGATTTATGCGACATTTTATTATATGCGTCTGATGGCAGATTCCGGATTGTATTCACCGCTTCTATCAATTCTTCCTGCGAAAAATCCTTTGGCAAAACAACGCCATTTTGAGCGTTCAGTACTATTTCGCTACTACCACCAACATCTGTTGCGATAATAATCTTTCCAAATGACATGGCTTCCATAATGGAAACCGGAACACCTTCACTCTCACTTACGTTGATGAAACAGTTAATATCCCTAGTTCGATAAAGATCATATACTTCTTCATTTGTCTTTGCGCCCAGAAGTTCCCAAGAAAACAGCGGATTCTGATTCTCCTGCAAAATCCTTTTGACATTCTCATATTCTTCTCCATCTCCAGCGTGAATCCACCGCACTGGGAAGTCTATCTGCTCAAGTGCCATTGCCAGTCTGTCAAGCCGCTTTACTTTCCTCATCCACGCGCAAGAGAAAATAGTAAACGTATCCGAACGAGCAGAAATCCTTAAGCCTTGGTCGTCCGTTCCAAGCCGTTGAACCGACATTTTATCCGTCGGTACTGAGTAGGTATCCACCAAATACCGATAGCCATCATCACAAATCGGGCAGAGCTTATCTGCTGCTGAGAAAATGAACTGCCTCATCGGGATATATTGCGTAGCATCTGCGTATTCATAGATATCCACCCGGTGACCACGAACAATCAGCTTGCACGCGATGTTCCTCTTCTGGAGTTCCTGTTTCACCAAAGCCGCAACATACGCATCCAGATTCATCCAGTAAGAATAGAGTGTGATCTCACTTCCTTTGGACTCCTCACAGATATGCTTAAGTACTGTGTCTGCACAAAATCTACCATGTGCGGTAAACCGCAGTGCCTTCAAGACATTGGCGAAAGACATCCTTCCGGTTCGTGTCAATAACGGCATTTCACGCCAGAATTCTTTTTCGAAGAGTGCTCTGACGGAATAGCGCGCCTTTTGCTTTAGTGTAAAGGAGCTTCCATCGTCAACAACACCTATGTCTACTTTCTGAATAGCTCTGTAATGAAAACTATTTTGCCCCACAGGGTCTGATAAAACTGGATAAATCCAAACCTTTGAAAAATACTCAAAACAATCGAGTTCATTAGCCAGAAATGTTTCGCCTGGATTATATGGATAAAATGCATTAAACAAATAGCACTCTTTACTCATTCATGTCCTCCAAAGCCGCGCCCAGGAACTCTTCGTAACTGCTATACAGCGGCTGACTTTTCATAAATTCTTCGATGACCTCCGACTCAACGTCTCCACTTAAGTTCGTCTTAACACCGGACTCGACTAACGCTTCAATGTTTCGGTCCAAATAAAGTGGAAAAAACGCATTCATTTCTTTAATTGATGGCGCTCTATTATATCTATTATAGTAGGTCCTTGCACAAGCCATTGCTTCTCCAGAATAGCTTGCCTTCCGCTTATTCCAGTACTCTTCTAGCGTGCAAACTACTTTCGCCGGGCTACCGGCGGCTACAACATTATTCGGTATATCACCTGTGACTGTTTTTTGCAAGCACTTTTTCCTCAAAAATGCAGATTGAATTCCTCAAAGTTGC